>NZ_VFUV01000040.1:0-5576 GCF_006441315.1 Mesorhizobium sp. B2-4-19
TGTCCAACCCGCCCTTGTCCAAATTGCGTCCCTTCCCGCTCCTCCAGAGAGTTTTCGTCGCCCTTGGCCTGTTGCTGATGGTCGCCGGCTGCTCGACCACGACCCCGCCGGACCAGGTGCTGGCGGTGCCCGCACCGCCGCAGAAATATGCCGCCATCGTCGTCGACGTCAGGACCGGCAAGCAGCTGTTCGAGGTCAACTCGACGGCGCAGCGCTATCCGGCCTCGCTGACCAAGATGATGACGCTCTACGTCCTGTTCGAGGCGATGGAGTCCGGCCGCGTGACCAAGCAAACGCAGATCCCCGTCTCCGACCACGCCGCCTCGCAGCCGCCGACCAAGATGCGCTTCCGGCGCGGCGAAACGATCGACGTCGATTCCGCCATCCGCGCCATCGTCGTGAAATCCGCCAATGACGTGGCGGTGGCGGTCGGCGAATATCTCGGCGGCACGGAGGACCAGTTCGCCGCCATGATGACAGCCAAGGCGCGCGCGCTCGGCATGACCAGCACCACCTTCCGCAACGCGTCCGGCCTGCCCGACGACGGCCAGATGACCTCGGCGCGCGACATGGCGGTGCTCGGCATGGCGCTGCGCCAGCGCTTCCCCCAGCATTTCCACTATTTCTCCGAAAGCGATTTCATGTTCCGCGGCAGGCTGGTGCGCGGCCACAACGACATGCTCGGCCGCGTGCGCGGCGTCGACGGCATCAAGACCGGTTACATCAGGGCGTCCGGCTTCAACATAGTTACCTCCTACAATGCCGATGGCCGCCAGCTGATCGTGGTGGTGATGGGCGCCGACTCGGCCCGCCAGCGCAACGACCATGTCGAGGCGCTGATCCAGCGCAGCCTGTCGCCGACCACGGCCGACAGCAAGACCAGGCTGATGTTCGCCGAACAGCAATAACAAGAGTGCAACCTCCCCCTCACTTCGTCATCCTTGGGTCTTCGCGACGCCGCTTCCGCTCCTTGCTACGCCCGTGGATGATGACGTTGGAGGAGACCTCGCCCAACCCCCAACAGTCAAAAAGCCCGCAGCCGGCTATTGTTATCCGATTGTCACGCAATCGTCTGGAAGCCATGGCATAGGCAGCGCAATCCGACAGTGGATATGCCTGGTCGCCTCGGCGTATCCTGAACCAGCAGCGCCACAGCAGGAGCCCGCACCATGAGCACCGTTCCCAAGGCACCCGAGCAGCAGGCGGCGGACACCGAGAACGACAGCGGCGGCGAATATTTCGAGGCGCCGATCACGCCGGAGGATCTGCACGAGGGCTCGGACGAGCATTTCGACACGCCCGAAGTACCGGATTCCGAACCGACCGGCCTGGGTGCGTCGCGCATAAAGCCGAAGAAGAAGCCGTCGGCGATCTCCGGCCGCAAATTCCACAAGCGCGACCTGGTGCGCATCGACACGCTGCGCCCGAGCCTGGCCGACCGCATCCGCTCCGACCATCCGGACCTGCCCAGGGGCGCCCGCATCAGCCGCGAGGAGCTCGGCCGCTACCGCATGCGCTACATGGAGGAGCTGCTGCAGCAGGAGCACGGCGAATTTTCCGAGCTCGACCGCCAGGTGGTGGAATCGATCGCCCGGCAGGACACGATTTCCGAAAACTCGGAAGAGGAGTTCGAGGAGCACCGCACCTTCCCCGACCGCGTTTCCGACAACATGGCCGCCTTCGGCGGCAGCTGGTGGTTCCTGATCTCGTTTGCCGCGGTGCTGCTGGTCTGGATCGGCGTCAACCTGTTCGAGGGCACCGTCGGCGCCTTCGACCCCTACCCCTTCATTCTGCTCAACCTCTTGCTCTCCTGCATCGCCGCCATCCAGGCGCCGGTCATCATGATGAGCCAGAAGCGCCAGGAGGTGAAAGACCGCCTGCGCTCCTTCAACGAATACCGCGTCAACCTCAAGGCCGAGCTCGAAGTGCGCCACCTGCACGAAAAGCTCGACTACCTCATCTCCCGCCAATGGACGCGCCTGGCCGAGATGCAGCAGATGCAGCTCGATGCGATGAACGAGCTTGCCGGTACGAAGAAGGTGAAGCGGGCGGTGCGGGGGAGGCGGGTGGTGAAGAGGGAGGCGGAGGCGTGATTCGCAAAGCGGACGAAAGCCAATTGCTTGGCTTTTCGAACGACGAACGGCGAAGACCCGGTCCGCCCTTGGGCGGATCAAAAGGTCCAATGGACCTTTTGAAGGGTCTGAACGCCCGAAAGGGCAGGGAGCCTGCGAAGGGCCGTGCCGTGCAGCCAATCGCCAATTGCCCGTTGAAGCTCGCGCCGGCTTCCGCTAAGAAGCCGTGACTTGCCGGTTCACCGGCTGGTTCGTTTTCCGGCCCGCCGGGAAGCACCCGTAGCTCAGCTGGATAGAGCGCTGCCCTCCGAAGGCAGAGGTCACAGGTTCGAATCCTGTCGGGTGCGCCAATTTCAACATAAATATCAGATAGTTATCTGATCGTGATTTTCGCAAGTGTCCTCGCGTTTTTGCGCGGAAGCACTACGGAAGCACAAGAGACCGTACCAATTTCGACGCATTCTCCTGTGGAAACAATGCTATGGGACTCTGCTCGACGATGAGGCGGTGACCGAAGGCTGCCCATTTCGGGGGGATAGGATGCCTCGGCTCATGAGATTGGAGTGGTTGATTATGGCAGCGCAAGAGCGCTACCGCTTTTCCCCCACGATCGCTTCCGTGGCTAGGGCCATTCCGGTGTGAAGGCGGTGAGGTTGTTGGACGACTCTCATCCATCAAAAACTAACTTGCCACTAACGGTGCCAGTTGTTGAGCATCTAGCGTATGGTCCGTCTTTTTCGGTCGTCCCTCGACCTTCCGATCTTCGCGATAGTGGCGGTACGAAACTCCTCCCGGCCCTCCCCAAAATGACGACGCCGGTAGCACATTGGAGACATCGCCAGCACCCTAGATTGGTGCTAAATATTAGGAGTGCCTAAAATTATATCCTGATCAATTCGGCGTTTTATGGGAGACCAGACCTGCTGCACAGCGGTCGCCAGGAGGCTAAAATGACAATTACTTTCGACTTCACCAGCTCCTTAGCTGGGGTTACACACACCAAGGCATTTTACAATTCGCTCCAACTAGAATTCGTGACGGAAGCCGATTTCGTTGGTCCGCTGTCGCAAAAAGTTGTGACAGTTGCAGACCCGGGGAGCAATCCCACACAGGTCACCGTGGGCCCTTACGGTGATTTTTATCCGGACGACGTCTCCGCATATCGACCAGGGTCGAACTATATCTATTCGGTTTCGGAGACCTCGCCCTTTGGATTCAAAATACCAATTTCTCCCACTGGGTTCCCAGACATCCGGACATATGTATCTGCCTCAACTTATTCGTCCGCGGGGCTAGATGCTGCGCTGCAGAGTTACTTCAACGCGTGGGACGCCTGGGACAGCGCTATGAACCAAAAGCCGTTTTTCTCGGTTGAGTTTGGTGGTTTAGCCGGAGAGCACGGGATATTTACTTCCACGACACCGATTACCGGACTTGCGGCAACGTTCGCGCGCGCCGATCTAATGGACGGCGACGATCTCATCATCGGGAGCGATTTCGCTGACACTCTAGACGGAGAGGGCGGCAACGACATCATCAAAGGGGGTACTGGAAGTAACACACTCAACGGTGGTGGCGGCGACGATCAATTCATATTCACGGGCACCGGATTTGTCCCACTTCTTGGGGACACAAACACAATTGATGGTGGGATAGGCGCCAAGGACATTCTGAAACTTGGAGGTTCGTCAAACGATTACCAAATATCGGCAGCCGCCGGCTCTACCTGGGATACGACCAACACCTCAATTAGCAAGGCTCCGTTGGTTGGACCATCTGAGTACTCCTTCAACACGACGAAAACGGAGTGGGTCCTGTTTGAGGAACGCGCTTCCAATTCCATCAGTCTGACGGGTGGCTCTCTCTATAGAGAGATGGCTCGACAGATGGTCGAAGTCTATGACGAGAATTCAGGACCGGCCGAAGCGCGGAATTGGCACTCCGTAGCTGGAATTGAAATTGGGCTTAAGCCAAAGGATTTCGGAGAATTCGCCGGACGCCATTTTACCTTCATCGACGGTATCTATCGGGAGACGTCGACTACTGCAGGTGACGCGGTGGCGGAGGTAAGTACCGGTGTAATCGCTGGGCGTACAACACTCTCCGTTGCTTTTGAGGGCTCTGACGATATAGGTGATTTTGCTTACGATCTGATACTAACCCCTGAATTTTTCTACCCCAAGTTTTCGCCGCTTGTTGACAGTATCAAAAAATATCTGACGGAGAACCCGGGAAAAATCGACCAAATTATTGTTAGTGGCCATAGCCTTGGTGGGGCCATGATGCAGTATTTCGTGGACTCAATGGTCAAGGCTAATTTTGCAGGAACAATTAGCGGATTTGGTTTTGCTTCAATCGGGGGTGGATTGCAAACCGTTGCGAATGCCAATTTGCACGTTGTGAATTTTATTCACATTGGAGACATCGCCAATAACCTAAATCTGGTGCTAGATACTAGGGGCGATAATCAGGTCTTGATCAATTCGGCGTTATATTGGAGGCCAGACCTGCTGCATGGCAAGGCAGGATACGAAACTGACGTCAATTTCCTGATTTCCGAAGCGTCGAAGCCATTAGGCCAGTTCGCGACTTCAAGTCTCGGGAGTGCACTAGCCAATGGCGGAAGCTGGTTTGGCAAGATTCAGATTTCCACCGGAACCGGCGGCGGCGACAGCATCCAAAGTTTATCTAAGGATAGCTATGTCCTCGCAGGAGACGGTGATGATCACATAAGTTTTAAGGCAAATTTCGTTGGCATGGATCAAGTCAACCTGGTGGCTGAAGGGACCAGAATTGTCGAAGGAGGCTTTGGTACAGATACTCTGATATTGCCGTATGCCAAGAGCTCATTTGACTTTGTGTCGAATGGAACAGGCGTGACTGTTGACTACAAGCAGTTTATTGGCATCTCCAGCTATGTTGCCACGATATACGGCGTTGAATTCGTGCAGTGCGGTGACCAGCTTTTCCGGCTGAACGGGCAGCCGCTGATCGCGCAGCAAGGCCCTGACAACGATAACACGTTCACTGTCGACGACAGCTTTGACTATTCCGATTCGGGCAATGGCAACAAAACAGTCAACGGCACCTCACTAGCCAACAATATCTATCTAGGAAGCGGGAACCAGTCGGTTTTGGCAGGTGACGGAGATGACGTGGTTCGGGTGAAATCATCCCTCCAGCCTCAATCGACTTCCCAAGTGACTATAGATGGGGGCATCGGGGCTGACTACATGGTGGGTGGATCCGGCCAGAATGTATACGTTGTCGACAATATTCACGACGTAGTGGTTGATGGCGGCGGACACGATCTGGTCCAGTCGTCAGTCGACTACACAATCGACGATGGCGTCGAGGACTTGCAGTTAACCGGTCCGGCGACGTTTGGTTTCGGAAACGACCGCGCAAACAAAGTCACCGGAAATTCCGGCAACAACATCATCGATGGCCTTGGCGGCGCCGACACCATGCAGGGCGGCCTCGGCAACGACACCTACTATGTCG
>NZ_VFUV01000041.1:0-3426 GCF_006441315.1 Mesorhizobium sp. B2-4-19
CTTCCACGCGTCGGCGGCAAAGGATGCGGCGGTGCTGAGAAGCAGCGCGGCCAGCCCTATGGTCATGGTTTTCATGGAAATCTCCCTGGCTGATATTGGAGAGGCGCGGGAAATCGCGGCCTCCTTGACGTCAACGTCCCATGCCGACGCTTTCGTCCCCATGTCCGTATGCTGCTGACTTTCCACACAATGGTGATTGGCAGACAGGCCTGGCTGTCGCTATATCCGCCCGGGAGCAGTTGGAGTTTTGGAATGGCATTGGACATCGGCTATGTCAGCGCCGTCGGGGCGGGAGCCATCTCGTTCCTGTCGCCTTGCGTGCTGCCGCTGGTGCCGCCCTATCTCTGCTACATGGCAGGCGTGTCGGTCGACGATTTTCGCGGCGATGCGGGCGTCACAGCCCGCGAAGGCACGCGTGGCGCGCTGCTTTATTCTTCCATCGCCTTCGTGCTCGGCTTTTCGACGGTGTTCGTCGCACTCGGCGCCGGCGCCTCGACCATCGGCCGGCTGCTGCGCGTCTGGCAGGAGCCGCTGGCGATGGGCGCCGGTGTGCTGATCATCCTGATGGGCCTGAATTTCCTCGGCATACTGCGTATTCCGCTTCTGTCGCGCGAGGCGCGCTTCCAGTCGCAGGGCAAGCCGGCCAACGCTATCGCCGCCTATGTCATGGGGCTCGCCTTCGCCTTCGGCTGGACGCCCTGTATCGGCCCGGTGCTGGGGCCGATCCTGACGCTGGCCGGCGGCCGCGAAACCGTGGGCGAGGGCGCGCTGCTGCTCGCCGCCTATTCGCTAGGGTTGGGCATCCCCTTCCTGATCGCCGCGCTGTTTTCCGGCGCCTTCATGCGCTTCCTCGGCAAATTCCGCGTCCATCTCGGCCGCGTCGAAAAGGCGATCGGCGCGCTGCTGGTGATCGCCGGCGTGTTTTTCCTCACAGGCGGCGTGCAGACGGTGTCCTACTGGCTACTGGAGAATTTCCCGGTGCTGGGACGGCTGGGCTGACCCGGTCAATCTGGAACGATGCCTGAGAGCCTGCGTTAGCCGGCCGTGTTCAACAGCTGTGGCGAGACGAAAATGGTAGCCAAGGCAGACGTACAAGAATTCTTCAAGGCCTATGAGACAATCTACAATGACGCGATAGCCGGAAACGCTGACATGGACGATGTTGGCAAGATGTATTCAACCGGTTTCGTCTCCGTGACCCCGGCAGCGGTGATGGTCGGCGAGAACGGCCAGCAGTTGAAAGACATCATGAAAAAGGGCTTTGAGGCCTATCGTGCCATCGGCAGCAAGAGGATGACCTGCACCGATGTCTCGGTGACATCCATCGATCAGGATCATTGCGTGGCCAAGGTGCAATGGTCTGGCGACTATGAGCGGAAGGACGGGAGCGCTTTGACTATCGATTTCAAGGTCGATTATCTGGTCGAAAGACGCGACGGTCGTCTGAAGGTATTTGGCTGGATTGCCGGCGATGAACAGGCTGAATTCAGGAATCACGGCCTGATGTAGATGCAAACCCGCTGATCAAGAGTCAGCGGCTTCGCCATCTCACCGGAATTTAACCGCATTGGTGCAGCATGGCGCCACTGCTATCCTGTCTTGATTCCCAACCCTTTTCCTATGGTTGTTCGCCTATGAGCCAGAGATCCTGCCTGTCCGTCATTCTCGCCGCTGGCGAAGGCACGCGCATGAAGAGCGCGCTGCCGAAGGTGCTGCACCAGATCGCAGGCCTGCCGATGGTCGCTCATGTGGTCAAGGCGGCCGATGCCGCCGGCGCCAGCAGCGATGCGATCGTCATCGGCCACGGTGCCGAAGAGATGCGCAAGGCGGTGGCAAAGTTCTCGCCCAAGGCCGAGACCTTCGTGCAGGAAAAACGCTTGGGTACGGCGCATGCTGTTCTTGCCGCACGTGAAGCGATATCAAGGGGTTATGACGACATCCTGGTGATGTTCGGCGACACGCCGCTGATTGATGCGGAAGCGCTGAATCTGGCTCGGCTGAAGCTCGCCGAAGGCGCGGCCGTCGCGGTGATCGGCTTCCGAACACCCAACCCAAACGGCTACGGCCGGCTGGTCGAGAAAGGCGGCAAGCTGATTGCCATCCGCGAGGAAAAGGACTGCTCCGAGGCCGAGAAGAAGATCGGTTTCTGCAATGCCGGCATGATGGCGGTGGCCGGCGCCCATGCGCTGAAGCTGCTCGATGCGGTCGGCAACAAGAATGCCAAGGGCGAATATTATCTCACCGACATCGTCGAGATCGCCGGCGCGCAAGGTCTCGATGTCGTTGCCACGGAAGCCAGTTTCGAGAATGCGCTCGGCATCAACAACCGCGCCGAACTGGCCCAGGCCGAAGGCATCTGGCAGGCACGCCGCCGCCAGGAGGCGATGCTGTCGGGCGTGACGCTGATCGCCCCAGAGACCGTGTATTTCTCGCACGACACCGAGATCGGCGCCGACACCATCGTCGAGCCGAATGTCTGGTTCGGCCCGGGCGTGAAGATCGCCGGCGGCGCCAAGATCCATGCCTTCAGCCATATTGAAGGCGCGACCATTGCCGGGAACTGCGATGTCGGGCCGTTCGCGCGGTTGCGGCCGGGTGCCGATCTTCGGAACAAGGCAAAGGTCGGCAATTTCTGCGAGGTCAAGCAGGCTGTCATCGAGGAGGGCGCCAAGGTCAACCATCTGACCTATATCGGCGATGCCCGGGTCGGCGCGGCCGCCAATATCGGTGCCGGCACCATCACCTGCAATTATGACGGCTATTCGAAATTCTTCACCGATATCGGCGAGGGCGCCTTTATCGGTTCGAACTCTTCGCTGGTGGCGCCCGTATCGATCGGCAAGGGCGGCTATATCGCTTCCGGCAGCGTCATCACCGAAAGCGTGCCGGACGATGCGCTGGCCTTCGGCCGCGCCCGCCAGAAGACGATCCCAGGCAAGGGCAAGGAATTGCGCGAGCGCTTTGCCTCGGCCGCGGCGGCGAAGAAGAAGACGGCTGGCGCCGATCACTAGCGGTCAGCCAGCGGGTTTACTTCCCGCCGAAGCAATCGAAAAACCGACCAATTGCGGTAACCGGATTGCAAGAGCGGTCTGGCATGATGCATGCATTGAGAGGCGTCCGTTACACCGGACGAAATGCAATGTGACTTTCACGGCAGGCCGGCCATCCCTAAGTATCGCTGGTTTTCCATGGGGAATCGGGGGCTATCTGCATGTGCGGTATCGTTGGAATCGTCGGCCACGCGCAGGTTGCGCCGCTCATCGTCGATGCGCTGAAGCGGCTGGAATATCGCGGCTATGACTCGGCCGGCGTCGCCACCATCGAGCATGGCGAGCTCGCCCGCCGCCGCGCCGAAGGCAAGCTGATCAACCTCGAACGCCGGCTCAAGGACGAGCCGCTCGACGGCACGATCGGCATCGGCCACAC
>NZ_VFUV01000042.1:0-2337 GCF_006441315.1 Mesorhizobium sp. B2-4-19
TGTCAATGCCGCTCGAATTTTCCCCAAAAGTGCCGAAGTAAAATTCCCCAGTTTCGCCGCTCAGGCTGTCGCGGCGGGATATCCATTTTTCGGCGGCCTGCCGCGTGGCCGTGATGGTGCGTTTAGTGTCGGCGGGGTGATGGCGGCTTTTGATCGCAGATGCTCCGGCATGAGTTCGGCGTGCTGACGGAGCCGATAGCTTGATCCCTCGATTTGCACGACGACGGCATGGTGAAGCAGGCGATCGAGAAGTGCGGTCGCGACGACAGGGTCGCCGAAGACCTCGCCCCATTCGGCAAATCCGCGGTTTGAGGTAAGGATCATTGCGCCCTTTTCGTAGCGAGCATTGACGAGCTGGAAGAACAGATTGCCGCCGCCATGGACGACGGGCAGGTAGCCGATCTCGTCGACGACGAGGAGCGCCGGCCGGCAGAAGAAGCGGATGCGTTCCTGCAGGCGGCCTTCGCGTTCGGCACGCGCCAGCGCGGCGATGAGTTCGGCGAGCGTGCAGAAATAGACGCTCTTTCCAGCCTTCACGGCCTCGACGGCAAGTGCGATGGCCAGATGGCTCTTGCCAGTGCCGGGCGGGCCGAGGAAGTGGACGACCTCGCAGCGAGCGACGAAGCCGAGTTGGGCGAGCGTGAAGATTCGATCGCGGTCGAGCGAGGGCTGGAAAGAGAAGTCGAAGCCGGCGAGCGTCTTGATCGTGGCCAGGCGCCCCATGCGCAGCGCCGTCTTGATCCGACTGTTCTCGCGGAGGGTCAACTCCTCCGAGAGGAGAATGTCCATGGCTTCGAGGGCGGCGATCTCGCCTTGCTCGAGCCGGCGCACGACATGGTCCAGCGCTTCGAGCGCCCGCGGCATCTTCAGACCGACGAGGTCGTGGCGGATCCGGTCGATCGTGGATGGCGTGTTGTCGAGCGCGTTCGTCATGGACGCTGCTCCTTCGCCATCACCCGGGCAACGGCGTCGTAGAAGGCCAACGGGCGCTGAGCGACCCTGTCGCCCGAGCCATGAAGGGTGACCTCGTCGTTCCTCAGTCTTTGTCGCCGCTTGTGGACATGGATGTTGCGATGACCGGGCTCGACATGACGCTGATGCCGGCCTTCGAGAATGGGGTGGGCGGCAATCAGCGCGCCGTCCTCGAAGATGCGCACCTCTTCGGCCAGCGTATGCACCTCGACGACGCGGCGCCTGGTTGCGTCGGGCACGCTGTAGAAATTGCCGCCGACGCTGACCATGCCCTCCCGGCTGATGCGTCGCTCGAGCTTCAGGACCGATCGGAACGGAGCCAATGGCAGCGGCCGGAGCGATGCCCGCTCCTCGGCGAAAGCTTCGTTGACGACGCACCTCGTGGTGGCGTGAACCCTCGGGTTTGCGACCGTGTCCAGCCATTGACGCAACTGCGCGTTCAAGTCGTCGAGATTGCGAAAGGAGCGGGCCAGGAAGAAGTCTTCGCGGATATAGCGGAATGGCCGCTCGACCTTGCCTTTCGTTTTGGCGCGGTACGGCCGGCAAGCCTTGGGGTGGAAACCATAGTGGCGCGCGAGATCGACGAGGGCACGGTTGTAGACGATGCCGCCGGCATCGCCTTCGCCGATGACCGCCGTCTTCATACGATCATAAAGCACTTCGCGAGGGGCGCCGCCCAGCGCTTCGAATGCAGCAGCATGGCAGCGCAGAACCGTCGGCAGATCCTGATGGACGACGAAACGTGCCCAGATCAGGCGGCTGAAGCCAAGCACCATGGAGAACAGCCAGACGATTCTCGGCGTGGTCGGCTCATCGGTGAAGACGACATTGAACTGGGCGAAATCGACCTGCGCCTGCTCACCGGGCGGGGTCTCGAAGCGGACCTCGTAGCCGCGCTCGGCCGCGGCTGGACGGATGTCGCGCAGGAAGTCGGTGACAGCCGTATAGCCACCGCCATAGCCGAGTTCCTTCAGTTCCCGGAAAAGCCGGCTACCGGTGAGGCCGGGATATCGCGTGACACGTTCGCGAAGATAGCCCGTGAAGGGATCGATCACCGCCTGACGCGGCTTGCGAGGCCCGTAGGCCGGAGCCTCGAGCCCGCGCTCGATGTATTTGCGCACCGTCTTGCGGTCGATCCCGCTCTCCCTGGCGATCGCCGACACCGACAAGCCCTGCCGATGCAAATCCAGTATCATTATCATCTCCCCGATCTTGATCACCGAAAACCCTCTCCCGACCATCGGGAGAAACATCAGCGATTACGCGCCGCCGGTCTTCCGGAGCGCGCTCCGGAAGACCGGCGGCGGCGCTAAACTGGGGAAGATTCAAACGGCACTTCTGGGGAGTATTGAGCCGGCATCGACA
>NZ_VFUV01000043.1:0-1552 GCF_006441315.1 Mesorhizobium sp. B2-4-19
TCAGACTGCTGACAAACCCCGTCAATTTTGGCGGGGTTTTGTTTTTATGGTTTGAATGGGCTCGTTATTTCGGTGTCGGGACGAATTGTCTGGAGGTTGCCGGTTCGGCCGCGGGTGACGCCTCGCCTCAGGCGAAGCGGGTTTTGTTCTTTGGCCAGAGACAAAGGGCGATTTTCTTGATGTTCTGGGCGGCGGCTGCGAGTAGGCATTGGCAGGCGACGCGGGTTCGGCTTTTGAAGCGTGCATAACGGTGGCCATGCAACTGCTTGGCGTCGGCAAAAGATCGCTCGACCGTCTCCTTGCGGCGCCGGTAGATAGCCTTGCCCCACGAAGTGAGGCGGTTGGCGTCGTTTCGTTCGCGTGCCTCCTGCCAGACATGGCGGGTGATCAGCCTGGTGGCGTTGGCGTTCGAGGTGCAGGAGGCGAGCAACGGACAATCGCGGCAGATGGCGGGATCGCTCTTGTAGTGGCGATAGCCGGTGCGGTCGGTGGTGGCGTAGGCAAGCAGTTGGCCCTGCGGGCAGCGATAGCCGTCAAGCTCCCGCTCATAGGCGAAGGCGCTCTTCCTCATCATGCCGGGTTTGGGTGGGCTCGGGTTGCGATAGCCGGTGACGCCCCTGATGGCGCGTTCCTCCAATCCCCTGGCGATGCCCGGCGTGGCATAGCCGGCGTCGAGGCCGACGGCGCCGACCTGGAAGCCGAAGCGCTCCACCTGCCGGTCGAGGCGGGAGAGATAGACGATGGAATCATGCACGTTGGCAGGCGTTGCATGGGTATCGGTGATAATGGCGTGGGCGGCATCCACCGTGCGGTGGTCGAGGTAGAAGAAGCCCTTCGGCTTGCCGTCTCGAACCATGTAGCCGGCATCCGGGTCGGTGCGCGAGACCTTGGTCTCTTTCTCCACCGGCTGCCGCTCCTTTTGCTTCAGCGGCTTCTGGCCATGCAGCGCCCGCTCGGCCTCGATCGCCCGGTCGAGATCGGCCCAGTAGTCGGCCCGTGACTTGGCCACCATGGCAAGGTCGTATTTGCCCTTGTTGGCATTGGCCTTCAGATGCGTGCTGTCGGTGTAGAGCACCGTGCCGTCGACAAGCCCATGCCCGATCGCCTGCTCGACAATGCGGTCGAAGATGCCTTGGGCGATGCTCTCATCCTGATAGCGCCGGCGCCGGTTCTGCGACAGCGTCGAGGCGTCGAACACCCTATCGGTCAGCTTCAGCCGCAAGAACCAGCGATAGGCGACATTGACCTCGATCTCGCGCACCAACTGCCGCTCCGAGCGAACCCCGAACAGGTAGCCCACGAACAGCGCCTTGAACATCAAGGTCGGATCCAAAGGCGGGCGGCCATTGTCGGCGCAGTACAGCGGCGCCGTCAGTTCGTGGATGAAGGAGAAGTCGATCGCGCGGTCGATCTTGCGCAACAGATGATCAGCCGGAACAAGCTGATCCAACGTTACCATCTCGAGCGCGGTCTGTTCAGGGGCGGGTCGCTTCAACATGACCCAGTGAATCAAAAACCCCCAGCAAAAGCCAGGGGTTTGTCAGCAGTCTGA
>NZ_VFUV01000044.1:0-1487 GCF_006441315.1 Mesorhizobium sp. B2-4-19
GTGACTTGATGCGGCAAATCGGGAACGACGATGCGAGCGAGGCGAGCCGTGCGGTCAATCTATACGCGGCGATGGCCAGGCGAATAGGGTAAAAAGTGCACTGTCACCGTAATTCGGGTAGCCGGTGCTAGAACAGGAGCGAGCGCGATTTGGATACTATAAATGGACGATGCTTGCTACATCAGCAGAGAAGCGCGATCTCATTGGGTCTGCTCTGGTCACTAGGGATGGCCACTTAGATAGCGAAGGCGGCGTGGCAAAAAGTGCACTGTCACCGTCATTCTAATTCACTATATCTTTTTCAAAAAAACGGACCCTAAGTAGAAGTCCTTGTTTTTTTTGTAGAAATGAGCGGTGCCGCCATCGTGGAATCGAATTCCGCGGTCGGATTCGCTGTCAAAGGTTTTATCATAAAAGAATGAAACAGAGTGATCTATGAGATACCGCAAAACATTTTCCATCTTCAAATTATCTGATCTTATTTCTTCTTTATTTGGCATCTTTATTTTTCTATTATCTGTCTTTCCAGGATATAGACCAAAGTAACGCGCGGAGGATCGGTCTTTCGTCTCATCGAGCCCTACTTCGACATCATCGAAGCACATCAGGCTCTCCGTCTCATTCCAGAAAGGGTCCGGCCCAAGACTTTCATTTATCGTTCGGGGTGTAGATAGCTCGTCAAGGTTATATACAACCTCTCCCCTAAGTAATCGCCAAAAAGTTGATTCTTTTAGTTGAGTAAAAAGTCTATTGCTGTTGGTCATTGTTCTTGTCGTCTCCATGATCGCCGTTGCCACCGTTGTTATCGCGCTGCCCAGCTGCCGCGTCATGCTCTGCTTTGTCGGCAACGGCTTCTATGTCGTCAATTCTTGCTCCCCTAACCTTCGGATCACCCCTCAAGGAGTCTGCCGTTTTTCTGGCCTTTTCGCCGAGCTTAGAAAGGTTGTCGCGATCTTTGAGCCAACCATCGACAGCATTCTTTGCTTTATCTATGTTGGGGTTGTTGCGGTCTTTGGCTCGGGCGCCATCGAGTTGCCAACTGCCGTTTGGGCCAACTGTAATGCCGATCTCAATAGGGCCTTTGTTCCCCCTTATTCCGTCTACACTTACATGGGCGCCTTTGTTGCCCCAGTCGCTCTGCCCAACACCGTGAATTGACACGTCCGGACCACGTCTTGCTTCACTAGGGGATGGTTTGGCTTCCTCCCCCGTTAGCATCGCCATTGGGAGACCAAATACGGTCATCTTAGCCAAGTTCGCAAGGCTTAACGAAGGAGGCGAGGCCAACGCTTTAGCCAAAGCTTGATGACAGGAACTGCATTCACGATATGCTTCTGCCAACATAAGCCCGCCAACAATCGTTGCCGCTATTCCGTCGTCTACACCCACAAGATGACCATTCGCGTCACTCTTATTGACCGGATCATTCTGCGCATAGGCATACCGATTGGTCCCAACACCCGGCAATGTCGGATCCCAATCATCCG
>NZ_VFUV01000045.1:0-1470 GCF_006441315.1 Mesorhizobium sp. B2-4-19
GTCATTGGTGCCGTTGATGACGACGGTGACCTGCTGGTCGTCCCAGGCGCCCTTGTCGTCGGTGACGCGCACCGTGTAGGTCTCGGTCACGCTCTGGCCCTGGGCCAGCCCCTGGACGGCGGCGCTGGCGTTGTTGAGGGTGTAGCTCCACTGGCCGCTGCTGTTGACGCTGAAGGTGCCGTAAGCCGTGCCGGTGCCTTGCGGGCTGTTGGGGCTGACGCTCCAGGTGGCGGTGTGGCCGGTGTCGGGATCTGCCGAGGCCAGTTGGCCGCCCGTGGTCAGCGTGCCGTCTTCGGTCACGCCGCCGGCCGCGTTGCCCGCCGCATAGCTGATGACCGGGCTGTCGTTGGCGCCGGTGATGGTGACGGTCACGTTCTGGGTGGAGGTCGCGTTCTTGTCGTCCGTCACCGTCACGGTGAAGGTCTCGGTCACGCTGGCGCCTTCGGCCAGCGCGTTGGTGGCGGGCTTGCTGTTGTCCAGCGTGTAGGTCCACACGCCCGTGGTCGGGTTGACGGCGAAGCTGCCATAGGTGCCGGCGGCATTGCCGCTCCAGGTGGCCGTGGCGCCCGCGTCGGGATCGTGCGCGGTCAGCGTGCCGCTCACCGTCGGCGTGCCGGGCGTCGGCGCGCCCGGATCGGTCGAGGTCGTGTTGGCAATCACGGTGCCGGGATCGGCATTGCCGGCTTCGACGACCGCACCCGTGGTGTCGCCGGTGATCGTGGGGGTGTCGTTGGTGCCGTTGATGACGACGGTGACCTGCTGGTCGTCCCAGGCGCCCTTGTCGTCGGTGACGCGCACCGTGTAGGTCTCGGTCACGCTCTGGCCCTGGGCCAGCCCCTGGACGGCGGCGCTGGCGTTGTTGAGGGTGTAGCTCCACTGGCCGCTGCTGTTGACGCTGAAGGTGCCGTAAGCCGTGCCGGTGCCTTGCGGGCTGTTGGGGCTGACGCTCCAGGTGGCGGTGTGGCCGGTGTCGGGATCTGCCGAGGCCAGTTGGCCGCCCGTGGTCAGCGTGCCGTCTTCGGTCACGCCGCCGGCCGCGTTGCCCGCCGCATAGCTGATGACCGGGCTGTCGTTGGCGCCGGTGATGGTGACGGTCACGTTCTGGGTGGAGGTCGCGTTCTTGTCGTCCGTCACCGTCACGGTGAAGGTCTCGGTCACGCTGGCGCCTTCGGCCAGCGCGTTGGTGGCGGGCTTGCTGTTGTCCAGCGTGTAGGTCCACACGCCCGTGGTCGGGTTGACGGCGAAGCTGCCATAGGTGCCGGCGGCATTGCCGCTCCAGGTGGCCGTGGCGCCCGCGTCGGGATCGTGCGCGGTCAGCGTGCCGCTCACCGTCGGCGTGCCGGGCGTCGGCGCGCCCGGATCGGTCGAGGTCGTGTTGGCAATCACGGTGCCGGGATCGGCATTGCCGGCTTCGACGACCGCACCCGTGGTGTCGCCGGTGATCGTGGGGGTGTCATTGGTGCCGTTGAT
>NZ_VFUV01000046.1:0-1281 GCF_006441315.1 Mesorhizobium sp. B2-4-19
GGTTCAAATCCTGTCCCCGCAACCAATTCACAAACGGCCCGCATGGCTCAAACCAGCGGGCCGTTTTGCGTTCGGGGGAAGAACGCGCAGCAACGACCGAAGCGAACAGCGAAAGCCGAAGCGGAGCGGCGACCGCAACCAAATGCGAAATGAATTTAGCAGGCGAGGCCTCTCTCTCGGCCAGCTTCAGTGCCCGTCGTCTCGCCTGTATGACGGAGAGCAGATCGTCGGAGCCGTCAATTGCAGACCCGTTTCCTCGATCGCGCCGGCGTCAGCGGAGCTGAGGCGATGTCGCGGTTGTGCAGAATCGGCGAATCAAGCCCTGCGGAATAATCCGAATCAAAGGCGGAGTGCCGCCGCACCGGCTAGTTCTGGCAATAGGTGACATCTATTGCTATATTTCCCATGGCCGGACGTTCTTTCCAGAGGTTGCCATGCCCAATTACGCCCTGAACGACCATTATGAGAGCTTCATCAGGAAGCAGCTCGAATCAGGTCGTTACAACAATGCCAGTGAGGTTGTCCGCGCCGGCCTGCGTATGCTCGAGGATTTCGAGGCGGAGCGGGAGAGATGGCTGCGCGAGGAAATCCCGGGGCGCCTGACTGAGCTCCAGCAGGATCCGGCAAAGGGGATTCCTGCCGATACGGTGTTCTCTCGGCTGGAGGCGCGCCATCGCGCGAAGCTGGCGAAAGCCAGGTAGGGGATGGAGTACCGGATCGTCTTTCATCCCGTGGCCGAAGCTGAACTCGAACAACTCTATGACGACATAGCCGAGCGCGCGTCGCCGGCGATCGCCTGGAATTTCGTTGTCGGCATCCGCGACCATTGCCTGGGCCTATCGACTTTTCCACAGCGCGGCACGGAGCGGGTCGAGATCATGCCGGGGCTGCGGATTGTTGGTTATCGGCGCGCCGTCAGCATCGCTTTCGCGGTCGAGAGCGAACGGGTGTTGATCCTGGGCATCTTTTACGCTGGGCGGAACATCACGCCGGAACTGCTGGAAGACCGGCTTTGAAGCGCTGCCTACGCTGGCGCGGCGCTCGACATCCACCAGGGGACAGGCGATTTTCAAGCCGATGTCGGTGGGCTGGCGTCGAGGCAATGGTGGGCCCGGCAGGAATGATCGGCAGCGGACGTCCGGTCGAGATTCAGCCAAGCCAACTCACGAATTTCAGCCTTGTGGATATGCCGGCGAGAAATCGAAAAAACTTTGATGAAGTGTGTTGACAGTTTGGATTGGTGGCGACTATATACGCCTCACGAACGAGGGCGGTGCGCCG
>NZ_VFUV01000005.1:0-357961 GCF_006441315.1 Mesorhizobium sp. B2-4-19
GATCTACACCCGCCAGGAGCGCAACGGCATCCTGCTCGGCACCTATGAAAAGGCCTGCAAGCCGTGGTCCCCGGTCAACACGCCGTGGGATTTCGGCCATGAACTGCTTCCCCCCGATCTCGACCGCATCGCGCCGTCGCTGGAGATCGGCTTCAAGCATTTCCCCGGCATCGAGAAGGCCGGCATCAAGCAGATCATCAATGGCCCCTTCACTTTCGCGCTCGACGGCAACCCGCTGGTCGGTCCGGTGCAGGGCCTGACCAATTTCTGGTGCGCCTGCGCCGTCATGGCCGGCTTCAGCCAGGGCGGCGGCGTCGGCCTCGCCCTGTCGAACTGGATGGTGCATGGCGATCCGGGCTTCGACGTCTGGGGCATGGATGTCGCCCGCTTCGGCGAATGGGCCGGCCTGCGCTACACCAACGCCAAGGTCCGCGAAAACTATTCACGCCGCTTCTCCATCCGTTTCCCCAATGAGGAACTGCCGGCCGCGCGGCCGGCCCAGACGACGCCGCTCTACGACACGATGCTCGCCAACAACGCCGTCATGGGCGACTCCTGGGGCCTGGAAACCCCATTGTGGTTCGCGCCGAAGGGCAAGGAGCCCAGGGATATCGTCTCGTTCCACCGCTCCAACGATTTCAGCCCGATCGGCGAGGAAGTGCGCGCCACGCGCGAGCGCGTTGGCGTCACCGAAATCGCCAACTTCGCCAAATACGAAGTGTCGGGACCCGGCGCGGAAGAGTTCCTCAACCGGCTGATGACCAACCGCATGCCGAAGACCGGCCGCATCGTGCTCACGCCGATGATCAACGAATTCGGCAAGCTGATCGGCGACTTCACCATCGCCAAGGCCGGCGAGGACCGCTTCATGATCTGGGGTTCGTCCGCCGCGCAGAAATACCACATGCGCTGGTTCGAGAAGCACCTGCCGAAGGACGGTTCGGTGCGCATCCATCGCTTCGACCAGACGCTGGTCGGCCTCTCCATCGCCGGACCGAAATCGCGTGACCTCTTGCAGAAGCTGGTCGATGTCGACATCTCGACCAAGACGTTCCGCTTCATGGATTTCCGCGAAATGGCCGTCGGCGGCGCGCCCTGCATGGTCAACCGCATCACCTACACCGGCGATCTCGGCTACGAGATATGGATGGCGCCGGCCTACCAGCGGCTGGTGTACAAAGCGATCAAGGATGCTGGCGAAGAGTTCGGCCTGGTCGATTTTGGCATGCGCGCCCTGCTGTCGATGCGTCTCGAAAAGAACTTCCCGACCTGGTTCCGCGAGCTGCGTCCGATCTATGGCCCGTTCGAAGGTTCGATGGACCGCTTCATCAAGCTGGAGAAGAACGACTTCATCGGCCGCGAAGCCGCTGCCAAGGAACAGGCGGAAGGCCCGAAACTGCGCCGCGTCTCCTTCATCGTCGATGCGGCGGACGCCGATGTCATGGGCGACGAGCCGATCTGGGCCAAGGTCAGCAAGGATTACGGCACGGTGGACAAGCCGCATGGCTATGGCGCGCCGCGCTTCGACGACAAGGGCAAGGAAGTGCGCGGCTCCAAGGCCGCCGAAGGCGCTTCCGCCGTGCGCGGCATCGTCGATGGCGACTGGCGCGTGGTCGGCTGGATCACGTCGGGCGGCTATGCCCACTACGTCCAGAAGTCGATGGCGCAGGGCTATGTGCCAGCGGCACTGGCCGAGGACGAAAGCGCCGGCCTGTTCGAGATCGAGATCCTCGGGCATCGCCGCCCGGCGCGCATCAATGTCGAGGCGCCTTTCGACCCGAGCGGCGAGAAGATGCGGACCTGAGGTTCAGCCATGGACAGCGCGGCGCCAAAGGGCAGCTTCGGTCGCCATCGCAAGATCATGCCGTTCGAGCCTGGCTCGATCGAGGCACTGCGCGAAGCCTCCCGCCAGAAGGCGGCGTCGCTCAACCAGCATGTGCTCGGCTACGGCCTCCAAGCTGAAGCGGAATGGGCAGCGGTGGGCATTGCCGCGCCCGATCTTCCGGCGATGCGCAAATACCGGCTGGAGCGCATCCGCGCCGAGCTGAAGCGGCGCGGCTATGCCGGCGCCCTGCTCTACGACCCCGTCAACATCCGCTACGCCACCGACAGCACCAATATGCAGCTGTGGGTGGCGCACAACCGGACTCGGCATTGTTTCGTCGCCACCGAGGGTCCGGTGGTGCTGTTCGACTATTTCTCCTGCGAGCACTTGTCCGACCATTCCGGCGTCGTCGACGAGGTGCGTCCGGCGGTGTCGTGGATCTATCTCTATGGCGGCGAACTCACGGAGCAGAAAGTCCGCCGCTGGGCCGCCGGCATTGCCGATCTGGTCAGGGAACATGGCGGCGGCAACAGCCGCATCGCGGTCGATCACATCAATCCGGAAGGCGTCGAGGAACTCGCGCGTCTCGGCATCTCCGTCGGCAATGGCGAAGCGGTGATGGAGAATGCGCGGCTGATCAAATCACCGGACGAAATCCTCGCCATGCGCCGCGCCATCGTTGCCTGCGAGGCGGCGATGGGCGAGATGGAAGAGGCTCTGCAGCCTGGCATTTCCGAGAACGAGTTGTGGGCCGAACTGCACCGCGGCAACATTGCGCGCGGCGGCGAATGGATCGAGACGCGACTGCTGGCTTCAGGCCCGCGCACCAATCCGTGGTTCCAGGAATGCTCGTCGCGCATCATCAAGGCCGGCGACCTCGTCGCCTTCGACACCGACCTGATCGGCCCCTACGGCTTCTGCGCCGACCTGTCGCGCACCTGGCTGTGCGGCGACGCCAAGCCGACCAACGAACAGCGCGGCCTGTTCCGCATCGCCGCCGACCAGATCGAACACAACACGCAACTGATGCAGCCGGGCATCTCGTTCCGCGACCTTGTCGAGCGCTCGGCCGTACCGCCTGGAGACTGCTTCCCGACCCGCTACGGCGTACTCTATCACGGCGTCGGCCTGGCCGACGAATATCCGACGCTGCCGCATGCCAGCGACTGGACGCCGGACACGCCGGACGGCATGCTCGAACCGGGCATGGTGCTGTGCGTCGAAAGCTATATCGGCAGGCTTGGCGGGCGCGAAGGCGTCAAGATCGAGGAGCAGATCCTGATCACCGAGACCGGCAACGAGCAGCTTTCAACCTACCCGTTGGATGTGAGGCTACTCGGCTAACCCAGGCAAGGCTTCACGCATTGCCCGGACGGTCTTTTCCGGCGTCGTCCTGGCAGTGATGAAGGGCAGGCCCTTGCGCCGTGCCGTCCAGCCGACGATCACAACCTTGCGCGCCGCCGGCTCGAAACGCTGCGCCAAAGCCCAGCTCTCGCAGTCGATCGCGGCGACATCTGCCCTGCCCTCGGCAACAGTGACGATCGACCTGCGATGACCGCCGCTTTCGCTGCGCGAGGAAAAGATATCGAGGCTTTCGCCGGCCGCCTGCAGATCGCGCGTCAGGCCGATGGTGCCCGACATCGAATCCAGGCTGTTGAAGGTGAAGCGTTTGCCGCGGAGCAGGTCGAGCGGCAGCACGGCCTTGCCGTCCGCGGGCGATCGCGCCTCCGGCCCCTCGCCCGTCCGCATCACCAGCGCGCTCGAATAAAGTTCGCCCTGCCCGCCTTCATAGGCGTCATAGCTCGGCTGGCCGACCACTTGCACATGGCTCGACAGGCCGAGTTCCATCGGCCCCCAGCAGGTCTGCGCGAACAGCAGCGCCGGGTGCAGCCAGAGCTTTTGATAATCGAGTTCATCCGGTGGCAATGTCGCTGGGTCCGGCGCGATCAGGGCCTCCTTGGCATCATGGATGCCGCCCGGCACCGGCGGCAGATCGCCATTGCGGCGCACGATGGTCTGCGGTGCGTCGATGCCCTGTTGCCGGAAGGCGTCGCGCAGCAGCGCCCACTGCGCATCGACCTCGCCGCGCACTTCCGGCCAATCATACATTGGCAGGGCCGCAATCGATTCACTCATGCCGACACTCAATCATCATATCTGTCGAAAGGGTCGCAAAAACGCGGCGTCCAATCAGAATTGGCCGACACGGAACCCGAGGTATTCTCCGAATTATTCCTTGGGCGGCTCGGCGGGCACCGGCGCGGTGCCGAGGCCATTGATGTTGCGCGCCCGGATGCGCGGCTTGAACGCCCGGCCGTGCTCGGGCGCACGCCGCAGCACCGGATGCACGATCGGCTCCTTTGCCTTGAAGGCATAGGCTTTGATCAGCGCGAAATAATTCGGATAGGCATAGCCATTGTTCATCCGCAGCCATTCGTCGCGACGCTCGCGAAACAGTTTCGGCAGCCTGTACCAGGCCACCGTAGGCGTCTTGTGATGGACGAAGTGCAGATTGTTGTTGAGGAACAGGAACGACAGCGGCGAGCGCTCGATGATCACCGTGCGCCCTTCCGGATGCTCGGACCACTGATGCTCGGCAAAGGTGCGGATCGCGATCAGCGACTGGCCGAGCCAGACCGGCGCCAGAATGTAGAGCCACAGCGGAATGCCGAAGCCAAACTGCACGATCGGCGCCACGATGGCGAGGCCGATCGCATGCAGCAGCCAAGCCTTGCGGATCGCCTTGTCGCCGGCCATCATCTGCTTGAAATCGTCGATGAAGAAGCCGATGCAGGACAGCCAGGGGCCAAGGAAGAAACGGCCGACCATGGTGTTGTTGATCTTGAGCAGGAACTTCATCGTCGGCGGCAAATCTTCATGCTGCCACAGCGCCTGGTAATAGCTTTCCGGATCGTCGAGCGGATCGGTCAGCCGCTCGTCGGCATGGTGGCGCAAATGCAATGTCTTGAAGCGGCGGAACGGCCAGACCAGGCCGATCGGCAGGAAGACGAAGGCCTCGTTGATCAACACGCTGCGCGTCGGATGGCCATGCAGCACTTCATGCATGATCGACGACTGCAGTGCCAGGATGAAGCCAAGGAGAGCGAGCGCGAGGATGGGATAGGACGGCCAGAGCAGGAAACCGGTGGCAAGCCATGTTCCGTAACAGAAGAAAGCGAGGACCACTGTCGGCCACTCGATGGCCGGTGCGTTGCGTCGCTTGATGCTCTTGCCTGTCATGCTATCGACCACTGCCCCTCAGTCGTCGGAACCCCAACTGGTTCCTGACAACATAGTGTCAGGAGAAGCGATTCCACTCAACGCGACAAAGTATACAAAATGTTGCGATTGCGCATTTTTGACCGCATGTGTTACACATTGTAAACAATCTTAGGGATTCATTTACGCCTGAGACGCCTCACCAGGCTGCCTTGGCGCAAATTTTTCCTCAAGATTCGGAGAAGTGGGACGATGGACAAACGCGATCTGTCAGCAATTTTCCGGGAGCGTCTGAAGCTGCTGCTGACACGCTCCGACCTCAACCAGTCGGCCTTCGCGTCGGCTGTCGGCATCGACCGGTCGGCGCTGTCGCAGTTGATGTCAGGTGCCTCGACGCGCCTGCCGCGCGCCGAAACGCTGCTCAACATCGCCGCCGAATTCAAGGTGTCGCTGGACTGGCTGCTGGGCCTCAGTCAGGACGAAGGCGTCACCGGCGAAATCCGCGAAAGCCTGGAGATCGAGGAAGCGCCCGATGGTTTCGACCGCACGCTGCTCGCCAAATGGTTCGCCGAGGCAGCGGGCACCAAGATCCGCTACGTGCCCGCGGGCATTCCCGATCTGCTGCGAACCCGCGCGCTGGTCGACTACGAAGCCAACATCACCAACAGGAGCCGGCTGGCGCAGGCCAGCGAGACGCAGTACCGCATCGAATACAACCGCCGCCCGGAAACCGACATGGAAGTCTGCATGCCGCGCCACACGCTGGAGATCTTCGCCCGCGGCCTCGGCGTGTGGGATCGTTTTCCCGAGGCCGACCGCAGGCAGCAGCTCGCCCATATGGCGACGTTGCTCGACGACCTTTATCCGACCTTCCGCCTGTTTCTCTATGACGGCCGCATGCGCTATTCGATCCCGCTCACCATCTTCGGCCCCTATCGCGCCGCCATCTATGTCGGCGACATGTATGTCGTGCTGAACGCCACCCAGCCGGTTCAGGCACTGACCCGGCATTTCGACAATCTGATCCGCGCCGCCGACGTCAATCCGCACGAGGCAGCAAACTTCGCCCGCAATCTGGCCGGCATGTCGTTCCCGTCAGGCCCTGTCTGATCGACGGCAATCTTGATCGACGGCAATCATGGTCATTCGATTGCTAGACTCCGACACGGTCGAGGGCCACGCCATCGCATTGCCGAAGGTCGCCACAAATCATTGACTAGACATAAAGACTTCTTTATATCCTTATTCGAATTTGAAACACGAAAGCCAATCCGATGACCACCACCAATCCGATCGATGCCCTGCTGGCTGAAAAGGGCGTGCTGCTGGCCGATGGCGCCACCGGCACCAATCTATTCGCGATGGGTCTTGAGGCCGGCGAGGCGCCGGAACTGCTGAACGAGACGGCGCCCGGCACCATCACCAGCCTGCACCAGAATTTCGTCGATGCCGGCGCAGACATCATCCTGACCAACTCCTTCGGCGGCACCCGCCACCGGCTGAAACTCCACCATGCGCAGGACCGCGTGCATGCACTCAACAAGCGCGCCGCCGAAATTGCCCGCGCCGTCGCCGACAAGGCCGGCCGCAAGGTGATCGTTGCCGGCTCCGTCGGCCCGACCGGCGAATTGCTGGTGCCGCTTGGCGCCATGACCTATGACGATGCGGTCGACGCCTTCGCCGAGCAGATCGAGGGTCTCAAGGAAGGCGGCGCCGAAGTCGCCTGGATCGAGACCATGTCGGCGCCCGACGAGATCCGCGCCGCCGCCGAAGCCGCCATCCGCGTCGGCCTCCCCTACACCTATACCGGCTCCTTCGACACCGCCGGCCGCACCATGATGGGCTTGCTGCCGAAAGACATCCATGGCGTCGCCGACGGGCTGTCGGAAGCACCGCTCGGCGTTGGCGCCAATTGCGGCGTCGGCGCCTCGGACATCCTGGCCTCGCTGCTCGACATGACCGAGGCGAAGCCGCAGGCGACGGTGATCGTCAAGGGCAATTGCGGCATTCCGGAATTCCGCGGCACCGATATCCATTACTCCGGCACGCCGGAACTGATGGCCGACTATGTTCGCCTCGCCGTCGATGCCGGCGCCAAGATTGTCGGCGGTTGCTGCGGCACTTCGTTCCAGCACCTCGCCGCCATGCGCAAGGCGCTCGATGCCCATACCAAGGCCAGCCGCCCGACGGTCGAGACGATCGTCGAGCGCATCGGTCCGATGCGCAACAAGGTGGCGACGCAAAACACCGCCGAGACCAGCGAAGCCCGCCGCGAGCGTCGCCGCAGCCGGGCCTGAGGATTTCGATTATTCGCTGTTGTCGGCGTAGCTCGACTGCGCCGACTTGAAATCGACGACATTGTCGCCGCGCATCGTCATCAGCGCGCCGGACGAAGCCGGATCGGTGATCTGTTCCAGCATGGCGCGGAAGCGGTCGTTGGTCAGCGCCGACATGGCGGTGTGGCGCGCCTGGGCGACATCGTCGCTGATGCGTCTGGATTCGGCTGATGGTCCGGGCGAAGCCGTCGATGTTTGTGCTGGAATCTCTCGCGCCGGCGGCAACGAGTTGGCGATGGTGGTGATCTGCAATTGCGGCTCCCTCAAGCCCGAAGGCCAGTCCTGAATAATGGACCGGGGTTGCGATCCTCTACCGGAAATAACGCGCAATTTAACGACCTCGGAAAATCCGAGAAAAAGGCCGGCAAGGGAATGACCCCTCGCCGGCCTGCCTCACCCGCCCGTGGGCCGGTTTCCCCTGTCAGAACGATCCCACCTGAAGGAAACCGGCCGTCATCGCCACTACCGGTTATCGCCCAGCGCCGAGGCAAGGCGCACAAGCGAGAGGAACTCGGACCTGTACCCAAACGGGTCGGCTCCTCGGGCGGCAGTGGCAATCTCCATGATTTTGTCGTAGCCGAACTTCGCGGTCGCATCCTCGTCACGCAGCTTCTGGCCGAAGGCGGCGACCGCGACGGAGAAACGCTGGTCGGTGCTGGCCTGGTCGAAGGACGCCACCTCGTTGGTCGAGGTCACCGGTGTGGTGATCAGCTTCGAGACGTCCTCGTTGGGCAGCTTGTAGCGGATCTTGACGAAGGCATATTCGTCCGCATTGGCGACGCCGCCATTGTTGACCGTGGCCTGGCCATAGCGCAGCGGATCGATCTGCTCGCCACCGCTGCCCTTCGGCGTGATCTCATAGATCGCGGTGACCGAATGGCCCGAGCCGATATCGCCGGCATCGACGCGGTCACTGTTGAAGTCCTCGCGGTTAAGCGCCCGGGTCTCGTAGCCGATCAGCCGGTATTCCGAGACCTTGTTGGGGTTGAACTCGACCTGGATCTTCACGTCCTTGGCGATCGGGAACAGGGTCGAGGAGGCATCCTCGACCAGCACCTTCTCCGCCTCGGCCAGCGTGTCGATATAGGCGGCGGTGCCGTTGCCGTTCTGGGCGATGGTCTGCATCATCTGGTCGTTCAGATTGTCGTGGCCGAAGCCGAACACCGACAGGAAGACACCGCTCTTGCGCTCCTGTTCGACCAGGCGCTTGAGATCATCGTCGTCGCTCTGTCCGACATTGAAGTCGCCATCGGTGGCCAGCATCACCCGGTTGACGCCGTCCTTGACGAAGGATTGCTGGGCAAGCTTGTAGGCTTCCTTGATGCCGGCCTCGCCGGCGGTCGAACCGCCGGGCGTGAGATTGTCGATGGCGTTCAGGATCTTGTCCTTCTCGGCAGCCCCGGTCGGCATCAGCACGGTGCCGGCCTCACCGGCATAGGTGACGATCGAGATCGTGTCGTCGGCCTTGAGCTTGCTGACCAGCAGCCGGAACGCCGACTTGAGCAGCGGCAGCTTGTCCGGCTCGTCCATCGAGCCCGAGACGTCGATCAGGAAGACCAGATTGGCCTTCGGCTGCTCGGTCGGCTTGATGTCGAAGCCCTTGATGGCGACATGCATAAGCTTGGTGTGCCCATTCCACGGCGTCGGCATGACGCTGACGGTCGAATTGAACGGCGTCGACGCCGAGTCCGGCCCCTTCCAGTCATAGGGGAAGTAGTTGATCATCTCCTCGACACGGACGGTGTCGGCCTGCGGCACGGCCCCTTCCTTCAGCGAACGGCGCACGAAGGAATAGGAGGCGGTGTCGACATCGATCGAGAAGGTCGAGACCGGGTCTTCCAGTGCCGCATGCACCGGATTGGTCTTGAAATCCTGGACGCGATTGCGGTTTTCCTCTTGCGGCGCGATCTGATCCGCCGGCGCCATGGCAGGCTGCTGCGGCTCCATCAGCTTGGACTCGGCGGCCCCCTGAACACGGCTGGCCCGCGCGGCATCGGGCGCACTCGGCATGAGGCCAGAAATCTCCCGCGAAACCTTACCACTGGGCGCAGGCGCCGGCCTAGAAGCTGGCAAAGTTCCATACTCCACCTCTTTGCCACTGTAGGTCTTCAGGTCAAACCTCGATGACGGGGGGGGAGTCACCGGGGCGTTCAGTTGTGCTGCGCCACCGGCGGCAGTCGATTCTGATTTCGGCGGCGACGCCGGCGCCACCAGAGCGTCTGTGGCGTCACGGCTTTCCACATCCGCGTCGGCCTTCTTGTCCTTCTCCAGGTCGGTGCGGGCCGGCTTCGGCTCGGCGGTCGTCGGCTTCACGGTCGCCGGCTTGTCGGCCAGCGTCTCGGTGATCTTCTGGTCGCCGCCGAACGGCGACGGCTCCCTCAGCAGATGGAAAGTGGCGTAGCCGGCGATCGGCAGGGCGACGAGCCCGGCAAGGGCCGGCGTGGCGATGAGTTTCTTTTGCATGATCTCTCTCCAGAGCTTTTGTGCTCGCTCTGTGAGACGAAGGCCGCCGACCGATCCTTGGGTGACGGCAGAAATATTTTCCTCATCATAGGCGCGCAGGGCGGCTTCGAAGGCGCGCGCCTTCGCGCTCTCACCCGGCGCCGGTGCCGCGATATCGCGCAGTCTGTTGAGTTCGTCGTCGTCGACCATGGTCACACTTCCCCGGCCGAGCGCATCAGCGTCTTCAGCCGTTTCTTCGCTTCATGGATGTGCCAGGAAACCGTCGTCTCCGAGATCGCCATCGCCTCGGCAGCGGCCGCATGGCTCAAGCCCTCGCCATAGACCAGCAGCGCGGCGTCGCGCTGCTTGTCCGGAAGCTGCCGCACGGCGGCCCACAGCGCCTCGGCCGGATCCTCGCTCTCGGCCGGGGCCCCGCCCGAAATCAGCGCATGGACGCCATAGGCCTCGCTCTTCACGGTCTCGCGGGCGGTCTTGCGCATCATATCGCGCGCCGCGTTCATCGTCACGGAATAGAGCCACGTCGTGAAGGCACCGCCACCGCGATAGTCGCGGATCGCCTTGCCGAGCCGGACGCAGACTTCCTGGGCGATGTCTTCAGCATCGGCCTTCTTGCCGCACCAGCGATAGGCGGCGCGATAGACGAAGTCGTAGTGGCGCTCCAGCAATGTGCCGAAGGCCCCCCTGTCTCCGCCCTTCGCCCGCCCGATCAGTTCGGCGTCGGAGGCTTCGCTCTCATCCAGCATCATCGCCATCATTTGCCTGTTGGACGAAGGCTAATGGCTAATCCTTGGGATGATGGAAAGATTTTTTTGGCAAGCGCCTTCCTCCTTCACGCCGTTCACTGGGAGAAGGCGCCCGGAGGGCGGATGAGGGGCGGCGCCAACTCTCGAAGGTTCGTGCCGGGGTGCCCGAAATTGGAGCTTAATCCCAGCAGGCAGAACCCTATCCCAGCGTCTCCGCAAACAGCGTGATCAGCCTTTGCCAATGCCGTTCGGCGCCGGCTTGGTTGTAGACGCTGTGGTCCGGCACGCACCAGCCATGCGCCATGCCGACATAGTTCTCGATCACGTGGTCGACTTCGGCATTGCGCAGCGCCTCCTCCAGCCGCGTCGACTGCTCCGGCGGGAAACTCCTGTCGACGCCCGCCATGCCGACATAGACACGCGCCTTGATGGCGGCTGCCTTGCGGTGCGGGCTGTCGGCGGCATCGCTGGCGAGATTGCCGCCATGGAAACTGGCGGCGGCGCTGATCCTGTCCGGGTAGGCCGCGGCGGCGTTGAGCGCCCGCGCGCCGCCCATGCAATAACCCACGGTGCCGATCGGCCCGGTGACGCCTTCCCCGGCGAGCGCATCGAGAAAGGCTTCGCTGTCGCTGATGGTCATCTGCTGCGTCGTGCCGGTGACCAGCGCCATCAGCGCCGTCTTGGTGCTTTCCTCGGTGAAGGCGGTCTTGGCGTCGAACGGACCATAGGGCGCGTTGCGATGGAACAGGTCAGGCACCAGCACCACATAGCCCTCGCCCGCCAGCCGTTCGGCCATGCCGTCGAGCGCCGGACGCGGACCGAAGGCGTCCTGGTAGAGAATGACGCCGGACTTGGAAGGGGACGTCTTGGCCGATCGGAACAGGCCCGCCTTCGCCACGCCGTCACGGATCTTGATCCTGAGGTCCTGCTTCGCCATTGCGTGCTCCATTTGTGGGATGCGCGATACATATCCACGCGGCCTGCCACGGCAAGGCATTCCTTGAAAGTACCCGTCAACATTTCGTGCAGGATCGCGTGACCATCACAGGCCGGCGAATGCCGCCATATGGAAGGCCTGGATATCAGACGGATAGCGATATTCCGTGCCATAGGGACAGGCATTGCGGTCGAGGCAGCCGCCGCTCCGGCACGGTTCGCCATTCCCACCCCGCACATGCGCCAGGCAGGCCTGATAGGCGAAGCTTTCCGTAGAATAGGCATCGACCGGACAGGATTTCAGGCAGGGTTTCTCGACACAGGCGTCGCAGAGATGAATTGCCTCGCCCTGCCCCGGAAGCGCGATCTCGTCCTCGAACAGCAAAGCGCCGCGATAGGCATGCCAAAGCCCGTATTTCGGATGCATCAGAATGCCGAGCGGCGACGGTTTTAGCCCCTCAGCGCGAATAGCCCATTGCTGGAACGGCAGATAGGGCTTGTCGGAGGGAGAAACGGCGCGCGCGCCGAATGCCTCCGCCACATCGCCGATGACCTGTCGCGACCAGCTGTCGAGCGGATCGGCGATTGTCGACGGCTGCTGCTCCCGCCAGCGCAGGAAATGCGGCCAGGGTGCCGCACCCGCCTGCCCCACCAGCAGCACGGATTTCACTGGCGCGCCCGAGGTGCCATGAGGGGCATCCTCATCACCGGGGAAAAAGAAACCGCCACGCAGGATGAGACCGTTGGCGCCAAGCGCGGCCGTGATCTCTTCGATCATGCCGCGCACGGAATCAACCCTTGTTGTCCGGGTCGGAGAAGGCGCTCCGCCAGACTTCCTTGTGGATGATGTTGGCGACTTTAGCCCCGCCTGACTCGGGCTCCTTTCAAGTGAAGGCGTCGGGCATCGACCCCTTCTTCTTGGCGATGAACTCCTTCAGGGCTTCGTCGATGCTCGGATCGAGATGCGGCGCCTCGTAGCTTTCCAGCCAGCGGCGGGCGAGTTCATTGGCGCGCTGCGGCGCGGTCTTCTCGCCTTCGGCCAGCCACTGTTCGTAGGAATTGTTGTCGGCGATGCTGGAGCGGTAGAACGCCGTCTGGAAATTGGCCTGCGTGTGGTCGCAGCCGAGATAGTGGCTGCCCGGGCCGACCTGGCGGATGGCGTCCATCGCCTGGCCGTTCTCCGACAGGTCGACGCCTTCTGAGAATTTCTGCTGCATGCCGAGCTGGTCGATGTCCATCATGAATTTTTCATAGCAGGACGCCAGCCCGCCCTCGAGCCAGCCGGCCGAGTGGAGGACGAAGTTGGTGCCGGCAAGGATCGTCGAGTTCAGCGTGTTGGCGCTTTCATAGGCCGCCTGCGCATCCGGAACCTTGGACGCGCACAGCGAACCGCCGGTGCGGAACGGCAGGCCGAGGCGGCGTGCGAGCTGTGCGGCGCCATAGGACACCAGCGACGGCTCCGGCGTGCCGAAGGTCGGCGCTCCCGACTGCATCGAGATCGACGAGGCGAAAGTGCCGAACAGCACCGGCGCGCCCGGCCGGATGAGCTGCGTGAACGATGCGCCGGCCAGCACTTCGGCCAGAACCTGCGTCAACGTGCCGGCGACCGTCACCGGGCTCATCGCGCCGGCAAGGATGAACGGCGTGACGATACAGGCCTGGTTGTGGCGCGAATAAACCTTCAGCGCGCCCAGCATGGTTTCATCGAACACCATCGGCGAGTTGGCGTTGATCAGGCTGGTCAGCACGGTGTTGTTCTCGACAAAATCATCGCCGAACACGAGCTTGGCCATGGCGACGGTGTCCTCGGCGCGTTCCGGCGCGGTCACCGAGCCCATGAACGGCTTGTCCGAGTATTTTATGTGCGAATAGATCATGTCGAGGTGGCGCTTGTTGACCGGCACGTCGACCGGCTCGCACACCGTGCCGCCCGAATGGTGGATCGACGGCGCCATGTAGGCGAGCTTCACGAAATTCTGGAAATCCTCGATCGTCGCGTAGCGCCTGACACCGTCAAGGTCGCGCACGAAGGGCGGACCATAGACCGGCGCAAAGACGGTAGCATTGCCGCCGATCTGCACCGAGCGCTCGGAATTGCGGGCATGCTGGGTATAGATGGACGGCGCGGTCTTCAGCAGCGAACGGCAAAGCCCCTTCGGGAAATGCACGCGCTCGCCCTTGACGTCGGCGCCGGCTTCTTTCCACAGCTGCAACGCTTCGGCGTCGTCGCGGAAGATGATGCCGATCTCCTCCAGCACCGTGTCGGTGTTCTTCTCGATCAGCGCGAGGCCTTCCTCGTCGAGCACCTCATAGATGTTGATCTTGCGCTTGATGTAGGTGAGTTGGGTGCCGGGTCCGCCGCCGGAACGCGCGGCGCGCCTTGCCGCCGCTCCGCCGCTCGCGGCTCGCCCACGCCGCGCGTTTGACGCTTCCTGGTCGACTGCCGCGTGTTCGCTCATGATCGCTCTTCCCTGAATATGGCCTGGCCTGACGATGGCTGGTCCGTAGCCGTTGTGGCCGCATGGCGCGGCTTTCGCCGGATCGTAGCCATGCACCCTATTCGAAACGGCCCGTCCGCGCCAATGCCTGTCGCAAAATCGACAAGAAAACCAATAGATTTTCCAGTCGCTTTCCTTTTGCGGGAAGTCGCAAATCAGCTATGGATAGCCGCCCGTTGCGGGTTAGGTATGAACGCCAATATTTTGTGCCTTGCGACACAGTCGCGATGCCGTGAGGAGCTGGATAAATGTCCGACGACGAGATCATCCTTTCTGAACTTTCCGACGACGAGTTGGTGCAGCAGATGCACGACGACCTTTATGACGGGTTGAAGGAAGAGATCGAGGAAGGCACGCGCATTCTGCTCGAGCGCGGCTGGGCGCCCTACAAGGTGCTCACCGAGGCGCTGGTCGAAGGCATGCGCATCGTCGGCGAGGATTTTCGCGACGGCATCCTGTTCGTGCCCGAGGTGCTGCTGTCCGCCAACGCCATGAAGGCCGGCATGTTCATCCTGCGCCCGCTGCTCGCCGCCACCGGCGCGCCGAAGCAGGGCAAGATGGTGATCGGCACCGTCAAGGGCGACATCCACGACATCGGCAAGAACCTCGTCGGCATGATGATGGAAGGCGCCGGCTTCGACGTCATCGACCTCGGCATCAACAATGCGGTCGAGAAATATCTCGATGCGATCGAGCAGCATCAGCCCGACATCATCGGCATGTCGGCGCTTTTGACCACGACCATGCCCTACATGAAGGTCGTCATCGACACGATGAAGGAAAAGGGCATTCGCGACGACTATGTCGTACTGGTCGGCGGCGCGCCGCTCAACGAGGAATTCGGCAAGGCCGTCGGCGCCGACGCCTATTGCCGCGATGCCGCGGTGGCCGTCGAGACCGCCAAGGACTTCATGAAGCGCAAGCACAATGTCCGCGCTTCGGCCTGACCCAAGGCATCAGGATGACCGATAAGAAAGGCCGCGCCTTGCAGCGCGGCTTTTTTGTTCCCAGATGATGGGAGAGGCTGCCGATCAGTTGGCGACAGTGTCTTTGACTGCCCTCGCCGTCGATTTGACATCCTTGCCGACACCCCGAATGGTGTTGGCGCAGGCGGTAAGTGCAAGTGCGCAGGCAAGGATGGCTATCGGCGCGATGCGTAGCAGTTTCATGGATGGTGTCTCCCTCGACAGATAAATTAGCCCCGCAGCGAAAGCCTGATCGACTTGGTCAAGACGCAAAAAACGAAACCGAATCAAACGGACAGGTTGCTTGTCATCGCCTGTGGGATGATTGCGCGTGAGGTATTGGGCGTCAAGGAACAGCTCGGGCTGGATCACCTGGAACTGACCTGCCTGCCGGCAGAGTTTCATTTTTATCCCGACCGCATCGCACCCGCCATGGACAAGGCGATCGAGAAAGCCAAGGCGGAGGGGTACGAGCACATCTTCGTCGGCTATGCCGATTGCGGCACCGGTGGCCTGCTCGACCGCGTCATCGAGAAGCATGGTGTCGAGCGCATGGCCGGCCCGCACTGCTTCGCCTTCTATCAAGGCATGGACGCCTACGCGAAGATCGCCGACGACGACATGATGTCCTTCTATATGACGGACTTCCTGTGCCGCCAGTTCGATGCCTTCTTCATGAAGCCGCTCGGCCTCGACAAGCATCCGGAGCTGATCAAGGACTATTTCGGCAATTACGAGAAGCTGGTCTATCTCGCCCAGACCGACGACCCGGAACTCGACAAGGTTGCGGAAAAGGCCGCCGCCCTGCTCGGTCTTGCCTATGAGCGGCGCGCGACCGGCTATGGCGACCTGACGGCGGGCTTGGCGCAGGCGGCGAAGGTCGCGTGAGCGCAATGCGCTAGGCGGCCTCCTCCGCCCTTAGCGCCGCCAGCACATCGGCAAAGCTCGTCTTACAGACAAAACCGAGCCTCTCCCGCAACCGCGAGGCGTCATAGACGCGGTCGATGGAGGAAAACATCGTCCAGCCTTTTTGCGCGTACAGCGCCGGAAAGTCCGGGAAATAGCGCGCGACCACCGACGGCGCATCGGCGATCAGTTCGGCGCAATCATCAGGCCGGAACGGCGTCGGCGCACAGACGATAAAAATGTCGAAGCCAAGCTGTGGCGCCTTCTCCAGCGCAGCGACATGAGTTTCCGCCGCATCCTCCACCGTCAGCCGCCGGAACAGCAATTCATTCGCCTTGGTATTGGCGTCAGACTGTTCGATCGCATGCGCCATGTCGTCGGCTTCTGGAAAGAAGCGGGCCGTGCGCAGCACGACCACCGGCAGGCCATGCTGCAGATGATAGAGGCGGCAGAGATGTTCGGCCGAAAGCTTGGTCACGCCATAGATGTTGCGCGGCTCGGGCGACATCGCCTCGGTCAGCCAGGCGGCCTTGCGCGCACCGCCCTTGAAGCCGTCGCGTATCGCCTGCGAGATCATCAGCGAGGTGGTCGAGGTGAAGACGAAGCGCTGCACGCCGCTCGCCACCGCGGCGTCCAGAAGGTTCAGCGTGCCTTGCACGTTGGTGGCGACGAAATCGCTGTTGGCGCGGCTCTCCATATTGGGCTTGTGCAGCGCGCCGCTGTGGATGATGGCTTCGATTCGGTTGTCCCCGACCGCCCGCATGACCAGATCGCGGTCGGCGATCGAGCCGATCATCCGCGTTTCCACCGAAGGAACAGGGTCGAGGCCAATCACCTCATGGCCAAGCGCGCGCAGGCGCGGCGCCAGCGCGCTGCCCAGCCAACCCGACGATCCCGTGAGCAAGATTCGCATGCGTCACACCATGATTTCTGACGGCGACGCTGTTAAGCACGGATGACAGGCGCGGGCGACCCGATAAAATCAGCCATCGACCGGCAACGGCGCCGCTCCAGACATTAACTGCCATTTTTTCGACTGCCATTTTAGAGACTCAGGGAGTTCCAGATGATCCTTCGCCCCCTTTTTGCCGCCATCGGCCTGCTCTGCTGCACCCTGCCCGCTCTTGCCGACGGCGAGGTGCAGAAGCTGATCACGCCTGCCGACAAGGTCCGCCTCGAAAAATATGGCGAGACGCGCAAGGCGGCGCTCGCCGAGGCGAAGGCGGGCAGCCCGGCCGAGGTCAAACAACTCGATGCCTTGCTGGCCAAGCCGCTGGCGTCGTTCTCCGACAAGGACCTGACCGGCAACTGGAAGTGCCGCACCATCAAGGCAGGCGGCTTGAGCCCGCTCGTCATCTATGGCTGGTTCAAGTGCAAGGTGACCGATGATGGTTCCGGCTGGCGGCTTGAAAAGATCAGCGGCTCGCAGCGAACCCAGGGCCGCTTTTTCGACGACGGCGAGAAGCGCGCCATCTATCTCGGCTCCGGCTCCGTCAACAATGATCGGGCAAAACCTTATGGCAGCGGTCCGCAGACCGACCAGGTCGGCTATGCCTTCCGCACCGGTGCCAGCGAATGGCGCGTCGAACTTCCCGCGCCCTACTACGAATCGAAGCTCGATATCATCGAGTTCAAGCGCTGAGCGCGGTCATCAAGATTTAACCCCATTCCGGCACAAATCCGGCCAGCATGCGGCAGCCGGCCGCGTGCAAGGCAGGAAAGCGGGCCATGTCTTCACCGGTTGCAACCAGCGCGTCGATCGTCGTCGTGACCGGCGGCGGCCAGCATGTCTGGGCCATGATCAACGCAATCACCGATCGCATTGGTCCTGTCAGCGTCATCCTCGAAACCCCTGAATCCAAAAAGCAATTGCTGCGTGGTCGGGCTCGCCGCCAGGGCTGGATCTCGGCCATTGGCCAGCTTGGCACGATGGTGCTGAGCAGGTTGGGCAAGCGGCTGCGGGCCGGCCATAGCGCGCGATTGATTGCCGAGGAGAGACTGGAGGTTGAGCCGCGACCAGGCCAGGAGATCATCCAGGTGGCCTCGGCCAATGGGCCTGAGTGCCTGCAGGCGATCCAGAAGATCCAGCCAGGCGTCGTGCTGCTCAACGGTTGCCGTCTGATTTCGGCTGAGATACTGCGCAAAATGCCCTGCCCGGTGCTCAACTACCATGCGGGCATCACGCCGAAATATCGCGGCATGAATGGCGGCTATTGGGCCCTGGCATCAGGTGATGCGCAGAATTTCGGCACGACCGTCCACCTCGTCGACGCCGGCGTCGACACTGGCGGCGTACTGAAGCAGGCACGCGGCAGACCGGAAAAAGGCGACACCATCTCAAGCCACGCGCTGCGCCAGGCGGCGTTCTCGCGCGATATCTGCATCGAGGCGGTCAGCGATGCCCTGGCCGGAAAACTCACGACTTTCGATCCCGGCGAGCCTTCCAAACAATGGTATCATCCGACGATCTGGTTCTACCTCTGGACCGGCCTCAGAACCGGAATCTGGTAGGGTCTCATCAGCCCGGAGCCGCACAGGGCTAAGGCGGCTTTTCGGCACGCCGACCCTGCCGCCGGTGCGCCCCGCGAACGAATAAACACGCCTTTCATTTTACGACATTGAAATGCGTCGCTTTTGAATGCGCGCGCGTCGTCCCATAACAAGCGGCTCCATTGCGCATCCGGCAATGCTCTGAGATCGAGGAGCGAGAATTCATGGCCGATCTTATCGTCGTCTACTGGCGCGACATCCCTGCCCAGGTCATCGTCAAGAAGGGCCGGCAGAATGCCAAGCGCGAGCTGCCGCTGCGCTTCACCGAAGCCATCGACATGTGTGCCATGCGCACCGGCGCCGGCGGCACCGACGACTATCTGGCCGAATGGCGCAAGGCCGATCCGGTTCCTGTCGGCGACGATCTCGACGCCGAGGTCGAAAAGGCTTTCCAGGACCTCGATACGAAATATGACCGTGAAAGATTGGTCGCTCTGGTCAAGGCGGGCGGCAAAGAAAATGTCTGAGACCACCCCTGTCAAAAACGATGGGCCGACGGTTACCCAGGCCACCCTGGTGAAGAAGGCGGCGCCGAAATCCGACTACAAGCCGGCCGACGTGTCGCCGCAGCGGCGCGTGCAGCGCTCCTTCGCGGTGAGACTATGGTCGATCCGGCATTCGCGCCTGCTCGAATGGTTCTATTCCCGTTTCGCCGACATGTTTCTGCTCCTCCACCCTCTGTGGAAAGGCATCGGCTACGGTCGCGTCGAGGCCCCGATCAAATTCGTCGAGAAACGCGTTAAGGGTTTCATGTTCGACTGCCGCATGTGCGGCCAGTGTATCCTGTCTTCGACCGGCATGTCATGCCCGATGAATTGCCCCAAGCAGTTGCGCAACGGCCCCTGCGGCGGCGTGCGCGCCAACGGCAATTGCGAGGTCGAGCCCGATATGCCCTGCGTCTGGGTCAAGGCCTGGGAAGGCTCGCAGAACATGGTCAACTCCGACAAGATTCTGGCCGTGCAGAAGCCGGTCGACCAGTCGTTGCGCGAGACCTCCGCCTGGCTGCGGGTCACCGCGCAGGCGGCCGCCGCCCGTGAAACCGCGGCGGCGCCAAAGACCGGAGCCGCCACATGAGTGCCCGTCAGCGCGACGAGAACCCGGCCGGCATTCACCTGCCGCTCGACCCCCTTCCCGGCCATTCGTCCAGGGGCCGGCTCGAGCGCGTGCTGCGGCGCGGTGAGTTCGCCGTGACGACCGAGCTCAATCCCCCTGACAGCGCCGATCCCGAGGACGTCTACAACAGGGCCAAGATCTTCGACGGCTGGGTCGACGCCATCAACGCCGTCGATGCCTCCGGCGCCAACTGCCACATGTCCTCGGTCGGCATCTGCGCGCTTTTGACCCGCATGGGCTATGCCCCGATCATGCAGATCGCCTGCCGCGACAAGAACCGTATCGCCATCCAGGGCGACGTGCTGGGCGGCGCTGCCATGGGTGTCGCCAACATGCTGTGCCTGACCGGCGACGGCGTGCAGGCTGGCGACCAGCCCGGCGCCAAGCCGGTGTTCGACCTCGATTCCATGTCGCTGCTCGAAACCATCCGCATCATGCGCGACAACGGCAAGTTCCTGTCCGGCCGCAAGCTGACGACGCCGCCGCAGGTCTTCCTCGGCGCTGCCGTCAACCCGTTCGCGCCGCCCTTCGACTTCCGCCCGATCCATCTCGGCAAGAAGATCGCCGCCGGCGCGCAGTTCGTACAGACGCAGTATTGCTTCGACGTGCCGATGTTCAGGACCTTCATGCAGAAGGCACGCGATCTCGGCCACACCGAAAAAGTGTTCGTCCTGTGCGGCGTCGGTCCCCTTGCCTCGGCCAAGACCGCCAAGTGGATTCGCTCCAACGTGCCGGGCATCCACATCCCGGATGCCGTCATTAAGCGGCTGGAAGGCGCGCAGGACCAGAAGAAGGAAGGCAAGCAGCTCTGCATCGACATCATCAACGAGGTGAAGGAAATCCCTGGGATCTCGGGCGTCCATGTGATGGCCTACCGCCAGGAGGAATATGTCGCCGAGATCGTCGATGAATCGGGCGTGCTCAAGAGCCGCCAGCCCTGGAAGCGCGAGATCCGTCGCGACGACCAGATGGTTGCCGACCGGCTCGACCACATCCTGCACGACGAGATTACCGAAACCCAGGTGGATATGGTCAAGACCGCGCATTGATCCGCGCGGAGGACCACCATTCGCTTGATCAAGAAGAGATAACGATATAAAGAACTCTTTATATCACGACGGAGAGATTTCATGACCCGGACCATCGTCGCCTCGGCGACACGAGAAATCATCATCGGCTTCGACCAGCCCTTCTGCGTGATTGGCGAGCGCATCAACCCGACCGGCCGCAAGAAGCTCGCCGCCGAGATGGTGGTTGGCAATTTCGAGACCGTCATCAAGGACGCGCTGGAACAGGCCGCCTGTGGCGCCACCATGCTCGACGTCAATGCCGGCGTCACCTCGGTCAACCCGAACGAAACCGAACCCGGCCTTTTGGTGCAGACGCTGGAGATCGTGCAGGGGCTGGTCGACCTGCCGCTGTCGATCGATAGTTCGGTCACCGCCGCGATCGAGGCGGCGCTTAAGGTCGCCAAGGGCCGCCCGCTGGTCAACTCCGTCACCGGCGAGGAAGAAAAACTCGAAGCCATCCTGCCACTGATCAAGAAATATAACGTCCCGGTCGTCGCCATCTCCAATGACGAGACCGGCATTTCGATGGATCCGGACGTGCGCTTCGCCGTCGCCAAGAAGATCGTCCAGCGCTGCGCCGATTTCGGCATTCCCGCGCACGACGTCGTCGTCGACCCGCTGGTCATGCCGATCGGCGCGCTGGGTGACGCCGGCCGCCAGGTATTCGCGCTGCTGCGCCGCCTGCGCGAAGAGCTCAAGGTCAACACCACCTGCGGCCTGTCCAACATCTCCTTCGGCCTGCCGCACCGCCATGGCATCAACGCCGCCTTCATCCCGATGGTGATCGGCGCCGGCATGACGAGCGCCATCATGAACCCGGTGCGTCCGCAGGAAATGGAAGCCGTGCGCGGCGCCAATGTGCTCAACGGCACCGACGAGAACTGCACCAACTGGATCAGGACCTACAAGGACTACAAGCCGGCAGAAGGCGGCCATGCGGTCGCGGCGCCGACGCAGGTCAATGCCCCAGGCGACGGCGCTGCCAACGGTGGCCGCCGCCGCGGCGGCCGTGAAGCCCGCATGGGTCGGGGGTAAGCGCGCAATCGTGAACCGGACTGCAAACCACGCTGGACCGATCGCATCATCGATGCGGTCGGACGCGTCTGCGCTGCGGTCAGGCGACCCCCAATATGGCGTCGAACAACGCCATTCCCGCCCACGATCCGAATATGCCGGTCACGCCGCCTATGACGAAGTCATCGTCATAGGCGGGCCACGGCCCGTGCAGCAGCAGCACCGCGACGATCGCGCCGAGAATTCCGGTGGCCAGATATTGCGGATTGCGCAGCCACGGCCCCTTCAGCACCCGCACCATGGTAAAGGCGGTAAATATGCTGGACAGCAGGAGATCGGACATGATTGGCCTCTGGACCATCAGACATTCCGCCCAATAATGAAACGATCCGTTAAACGGTATCGACAATCCCTTCCGAGACACGTGTACGCATGAACTCGCCTGCCAACATTACCGATCCACTCGTGCTGTTCATGCCGTCGGGCAAGCGCGGGCGGTTTCCTGTCGGCACGCCGGTGCTCGATGCCGCGCGCCAACTCGGCGTCTATGTCGAGAGCGTATGCGGCGGCCGCGCCACGTGCGGGCGCTGCCAGATCGAGGTGCAGGAAGGCAATTTCGCCAAGCACAAGATCGTCTCCTCCAACGACCACATCTCGCCCAAGGGGCCGAAGGAAGAGCGCTATGAGCGCGTGCGCGGCCTGCCTGAGCGGCGCCGCCTCTCTTGCTCGGCGCAGATCCTCGGCGACCTTGTCATCGACGTGCCGCAGGACACGGTCATCAACGCGCAGACCATCCGCAAGGATGCCGACACCAGGGTGATCGCCCGTGATACGGCGATCCGCATGTGCTATGTCGAGATCGAAGAGCCCGACATGCACAAGCCGCTCGGCGACCTCGACCGGCTGAAGATCGCGCTGATGAAGGATTGGGGCTTCAAAAACCTCGAATTCGACTTCTACCTGCTGCCGCAGGTGCAAGGCATATTGCGCAAGGGCAACTGGACCGCGACCGCCGCCATCCACAAGGATGCCGACAGCGATATCGCGCGCGTCATCGCCTTGTGGCCTGGCCTCAAGAACGAGGCCTATGGGCTGGCCTGCGACATCGGCTCGACCACCATCGCCATGCATCTGGTGTCGCTGCTGTCGGGCCGCGTCGCCGCTTCGTCCGGCATCTCGAACCCGCAGATCCGCTTCGGCGAGGATCTGATGAGCCGCGTCTCCTATGTGATGATGAACCCGGACGGCCGCGAAGGCATGACGGTGGCAGTGCGCGAGGCGATCTCCAGCCTTGTCGACAAGGTCTGCGCGGAGGGCAATGTCCAGCGCAACGACATTCTGGATTCCGTCTTCGTCGGCAATCCGATCATGCACCATCTGTTCCTCGGCATCGATCCGACCGAACTCGGCGGCGCCCCCTTCGCGCTCGCCGTCTCGGGCGCGGTGCGCATCAAGGCCTCCGACATCGGCCTCAAGCTCAACCAGGGCGCGCGCCTCTATATGCTGCCCTGCATCGCCGGCCATGTCGGCGCCGATGCGGCGGCGGTGACGCTGTCGGAAGGCCCGCATCGCCAGGACGAGATGATGCTGATCGTCGACGTCGGCACCAATGCCGAGATCGTGCTCGGCAACCGTGCGCGGGTCGTGGCGGCCTCCTCTCCGACCGGTCCGGCTTTCGAGGGCGCCGAAATCTCCGGCGGCCAGCGTGCCGCGCCCGGCGCCATCGAGCGCGTGCGCATCGATCCCGACACGCTGGAGCCCAAATACCGCGTCATCGGCTCGGAACTGTGGTCCGACGAACCGGGCTTCCTGGAAAGCGTGCAGGCGACCGGCGTCACCGGCATCTGCGGCTCCGGCATCATCGAGGTGGTGGCGGAAATGTATCTTGCCGGCATCATTTCCGAGGACGGCGTCGTCGACGGATCGCTGAGTGCGCGCTCGCCGCGCGTCACCGCCAATGGCCGCACCTTCTCCTATGTGCTGAAGGAAGGCGAACCGAAGATCACCATCACCCAGACCGACGTACGCGCCATCCAGCTCGCCAAGGCAGCACTCTATGCCGGCACCAAGCTGTTGATGGAAAAGCAGAATACCGACCATGTCGACCGCATCCACTTCGCCGGCGCCTTCGGCTCCTTCATCGACCCGAAATACGCCATGGTGCTGGGCTTGATCCCCGATTGCGAGCTCGACAAGGTTTCCGCCGTCGGTAACGCCGCCGGTGCCGGCGCACGCATGGCGCTCTTGAACCGCGGCTATCGCCGCGAGATCGAGGAGACGGTGAGCCAGATCGAGAAGATCGAGACCGCGCTGGAACCGAAATTCCAGGAGCATTTCGTCTACGCCATGGCGCTGCCCAACAAGGTCGGCCCGTTCCCGAAACTGTCGGCGGCCGTGAAACTGCCGCCGCGCAAGACGGTGAGCGAGGACGGCATCGCCGGCGACGCAACGCCGCGCCGGCGCTCGCGCGAAGGCCACGCGGCAAGGCGCGGCCGCGAATAGACGCGACCTTCACAGGCCGTCTCCAACCTTAAACTCATTTGCATGCAAATGTTTCCGGATCGACCGATCCGGAAACCGAAACGCTGCTTTCGCGAAATCCATCCGATACATGGCAGGCGCATTTACCCCGCATCGAACGGCGGCCGAAGATAATCCTCGGTCGTCGCCGTTCTTCAAGGGAGATGAAAATGTCGATGTTCGAAAATCTCGGCCGCTTCGGTGTGACCATCAGGCAGAACCACGCCAGGAACAAGGCGATCCGCGCGCTGAACAGCCTGCCGGCGCATGTGCAGAAGGACATTGGCTGGCCGGCATCGCCGCCCAGCGATCCGCAGGCCGCGCTCACGTCGCTGCTTCTGGGCACGGCGCGCTGATGACCTTTGCCGACAAATGCAAATTGCTCGGCAGGCGCCGGGGATCTCGGAAATCCCCGGTCGCCACCAGCAACCGGCTGCACGCGGCTCTTTTGCCGCGCCGCTGACGTCGGCCGCGCCGATCACACCGCCGTGTGGACAGAGCGCAAAACTTGACATTTCGGGCGATCGTACGATCTTCGGAGATAGTGGAGGTTTCTCTTAGTCGGCTGCAGCCGAAGTTCGTGTATCCGCATGCCAAGTTTCAAAAGCCACTTCGTGTCCTTCGTGCTCAGGTACAGCCGCAAGAAGGCGTTTGCCAGCCCCGAAAACCTGAAGCGCTGGATCGCGGCCGCACGCAAGACCGAGGATCACCATCCGCCGGCCTCGCTGCATCAGCGTTTCGACATCCAGACACGCACCGTCTGTGGCTTTCCGGTCTACGAAATCGCCCCAAGAGCTGGCGAGCAGAAGCGGATTCTCTACCTGCATGGCGGCGCCTATGTCTTTGAAATCACGCCCTATCACTGGCACCTGATTGCCGACATGGCCGACCGGCTCGGCCATGGCATCACGGTGCCGATCTATCCCATCGCCCCGGAGCACGATTTCCACGCCATGTTCGGCATGGTCGGCGACGTCTATCGCCAGATGCTCGACGAGACCGAGCCGGAAGACATCGTCTTCATGGGCGACTCCGCCGGTGGCAACATGGCGGTGGTGCTGACCATGATGGCCGCGGAAGAAGGCTTGTCCCTGCCCTCGCGCCACGTGCTTATCTCGCCCGGCCTCGACATGTCGCTTTCCAACCCCGATCTGTTCGAGGCCGAGCGCAACGATCCCTGGCTCGGCATCCCGGGCGGTCTCGAAGCGATCCGGATGTACAGCGCCGGCATCGATCGCAGCGACTGGCACATCAGCCCGATTTACGGCGACCTGTCGGTGCTGCCGAAAACGCTGCTTTTGACTGGCTCGCGCGATCTCTTGACGCCCGACAATCTGATCTTCGCGCAAAAGGCGCGGGAGGCCGGTGTCGAGGTTGATGTCGTCCACGAGGAAGGCATGTTCCACGCCTGGCCGTTGATCGACATGCCGGAATCGCGACGCGCGCGACAGCACATCGTCAATTTCCTCTGCGAGAGCCGCTCACCGGTCAGGCAAGATAGGGAAACGAGGTTTGAAGCGCCCTCCGCCGAGGCGGCGGAGTAGCGCTTTCGATCCGGCGGCAGATCAGAACTTGCCGGTTTCCCGGAACACTTCAAAGGTCGCGCGGATGTGGTCGGCGACGGCTTTGACCGGCGCGCTGGCGTCCGGCGCCACCACCATGGCAAGATTGTAGGTGCCGATATCGGGCATGCCGTCCTTCGGGCAGAGCTCGACCATGTCGTTGCCGAGGAATGACCGCGGCAGCGGCGCGACCGCGAGGTCGGCCATGATCGCGGCACGCTGGCCTGCCGTATGCGCGCTCATATAGGCGACGCGGTAGTTGCGGCCCTCGCGCCCCAGCGCTTCGAGCGCGCCGGCACGCCAGGCGCAGCCCTCTTCCCACAGCGAAACCGGCAAGGGCTCGCGCAGATGCGCGCAGCCGCCCTTGGCGCCGGCCCAGACGATCGGCTCGGTCAAAAGCACTTCGGCGCCGAGCGCGCTGGTCTTGTAGGAGTTGGTCAGAAGCGTGATGTCGAGCGCGCGGTCGTCCATGCGCCGGCGCAGATTGCTGCTCTGGTCGATGGTGACGTCGACGGCGATCGAGGGATGCGACTGCGCGAAACGCTTCAGCACATGCGGCAGCACGCGCTCGCCGTAATCATCCGGCGAGCCGAGCCGCACCACCCCGACAATCTCGGGAATGATGAACTTTGACACCACCTCGCGGTTGATCGACAGCAGCCGGCGGGCATAGCCGAGCAGCATCTCGCCATCCGTGGTCAGCGATACGGAACGCGCGTCGCGCGCGAACACCGAACGGCCGAGAATGTCCTCCAGCTTTTTGATCTGCATGGACACCGCGGACGGTGTGCGGAAGACGGCATTGGCGGCGGTGGTGAAGCTGCCGGTCTCGGCAATCGCCACGAAAGTGCGCAAAACGTCGAGATCGAGGAGCGGCAGCGGATGATTGAGCGGGGCGTTCATGGGAAGCGACCTTCAATTTTTCTGATACAAAGCATCATTCCATTTCGTTTGATTGAACACCGGATCAGGAGGATAGTCAACTCCATCGATTGAGGTTGCTGCCACAAGCAGCCGTGAAACGACCATGTCACAGGCCTGCAATCGACATGAAATGGGGTTGAAACACGCCGCGTGTAAGCCCCCCATATCAAAGGCCGGAATGTCTCCGGCCCGGCACCTAAGGAGAATGAAATGTCTATCCTCTCGTCCCTCGGTCGCATCGCGACTGAATTCAGCGCGGCACGCGCCCGTTACCAGACCGAACGCGCTATCCGCTCCCTGCCGATCGAACTGCAGAAGGATATCGGCTGGCCAGAAGCCGCCGACACCAAGACCGGCATTCGCAACGGCGTCGGATCCTGGGCTGGAGCAAAGTAGATCGTGTGTACCCTGTGCTGAAGGCCTGCCGCGAAGCCCGCCGGCAGGCCTTTTCTATTTTATTTGCGTTCAAATGATTTTCCTGAGCCATGCCGCCGTTGCATGGCGCATATGAACAAGCCGCATAGCAGCCTGTTTTCGAACTAACTTCCTGTAAACAATCGCAAATCCTAGGCACCTTGCCCAAATTTGTCGCAATCCGTGTCGCATTTCATATCAAGCGCTTCGTTTTTGCGATTTAGTTTTACACAACACAAGCCTATATCACCGCCAGCAAACGAGCTGCCCCACTCCATCAAGCGAAGGCGACCCGTCTGAGCAACCGATAGGAGATGATGATGAAGCTTTTTGCCCGCCTCTTTACCCGCCGCGAAATGAACCTGACCACCGCTCTCGAGCGTCAGCGCCTTGCCAACACCATGCCCGGCCAGACCGGTGCGATGGCTGCGGCTCGCCTCGGCTTCGTCGCCTGACCATTTTCCAGGCAGCGTCTCCCTGCCGCTGCTTCACGACTGTAACGCCGCCTGGCTCCAGCCACGGCGGCGTTTTTGTTTTGCCTTTGTACATTTTGCCTGTCGCGTGAACAGTTGATGCAGCTCCCGTGGGCATTGCCGCACACCGATTGCCCATTTGCGACCCATGTCGCAAATTTTGTCTCACTGAGGCAGCGTAGCCGATTGACAGCCAAGGTTTTTCCTGATGTCGCTATGCTATTCGCGACATCCTGTTCGCGCCATGGCCAGATGAGGTTCCCGTGAACGCCATCAAGCATCCGATCAAGCGATCGTTTGTCTTTTTCCTTGTCCCCGATTTCACCATGATCGCTTTTGCGACCGCACTCGACCCGCTGCGCTCCGCCAACCGCATGCTCGGCTACGAGGCCTATCGCTGGCGCCTCGCCAGCATCGACGGCAAGCCGGTGCGCGCCTCGAACGGCGTCGAATGCGCGGTCAACACCTCGCTGGAGGAAGAGCGCAAGAAGATGGCGGGCCCCGACCGGCCCAACATGGCCATCGTCTGCAGCGGCATCGATGTCGAGCGCTACCAGAACAAGTCGGCCTTCGCCTGGCTGCGCGAGGAGTATAATCGTGGCGTCGCCGTTGGCGGCCTGTGCACCGGCGCACACATCCTTGCAGCCGCCGGCCTCCTGTCCAACAAGCGCTGCGCCATCCATTGGGAAAACCTGCCGGGCTTTTCCGAGGCGTTCCCGAAGGCCAATGTCTTTGCCGACCTCTTCGAAGTCGACCAGAACATCTATACCTGCGCCGGCGGCACCGCCGCGCTCGACATGATGCTGAAGCTGATCGGCGACGATTTCGACGAGAGCCTCGTCAACCGGGTCTGCGAACAGGTGCTGACCGATCGCGTGCGCAGCCCGACCGACCGTCAGCGCCTACCGCTGCGCGCCCGTCTCGGCGTGCAGAACTCGAAGGTGCTGACCATTATCGAGCTGATGGAAGGCAATCTCTCGGAGCCGCTGTCGCTGATCGAGATCGCCGACCATGTCGACCTGTCGCGTCGCCAGATCGAGCGCCTGTTCCGCACCGAGATGGGTCGTTCCCCTGCCCGCTACTATCTGGAGATCCGCCTCGACCGCGCCCGGCATCTGCTGATCCAGTCCTCGATGCCGGTGGTCGAGGTGGCGGTCGCCTGCGGCTTCGTCTCGGCCTCGCATTTCTCGAAGTGCTACCGCGAGCTCTACGCCCGTTCGCCGCAGCAGGAGCGTGTCGACCGCAAGCAGTTGCTGGCGGCCTGATCGCCGGATCAGGCCTCGGCCGGCTGCGTCTGTGCCGTGCGCATCGCCTCGACCCGGATGTCCTCGGTCAGCCGCGCTTTCAGCGCCGAGAATTCAGGGCTGGTCTTCAGCGTGTAGTGGCGCGGATGCGGCAGGTCGATGGCGACATCCGACTTGATGCTGCCGGGCCTCGCCGTCATCACGATGACGCGCGAGGCCATGAAGATCGCCTCCTCGATATCGTGGGTGACGAACAGCACCGTCTTCTTGCGTCGCTCCCAGATGCCGAGAAGCAGCTCCTGCATCAGCCCGCGCGTCTGGTTGTCGAGCGCACCGAACGGCTCGTCCAGCAACAGGATCTCGGGATCGTTGGCGAGCGCACGGGCGATCGCCGTGCGCTGCTGCATGCCGCCGGAAAGCTGCTTCGGCCAATGATTTTCAAAACCCCTCAGCCCGACCAGATCGACATACGAGGCGACGATGTCGTCCCGCTCCCTTGGCGCCATGCCGCGTTCGCGTAGGCCAAAGGCGATGTTCTCAGTCACCGTCAGCCACGGGAACAGCGTGTAGGACTGGAAGACCATGCCGCGATCGGGTCCCGGCCGCGTCACGGCCTTGTCGTCGAGCAGCACGCGGCCCTCACTCGGCGCTTCCAGGCCGGCGACAATTCTAAGCAGCGTCGACTTTCCGCAGCCGGACGGCCCCAGAATGGTGATGAAGTCGTTGGCGGCGACCGCCAAATCGATCGGCATCAGCGCCTTGACCGGCAGTCCGCCACGCACGCCGGCAAAGGTGCGCGAGACGCCCTCGATGAGAAGCTTGTTCACGCCAGGCTCCATGGAAAGAGCCAGCGGTTGAACCCCTTGAAGGCGAAATCGGACAACAGCCCAATCAGCCCGATGACGATGATGCCGAAAATGATCTGTCCGGTCGCCAGCCGCGACTGGCTGTTGATGATCATGTAGCCGATGCCGGAGGACGAGCCGATCAGCTCGGCGACGATGACATAAGTCCAGGCCCAGCCGAGCACCAGCCGCAGCGTTTCGGCGATTTCGGGCGCGTTGGCCGGCATGATCACCCGTTTGACGATGCCGTTGTTGGTCGAGCCCAGCGTATAGGCGGCCTCGACCAGATCGCGTCGCGTCGAGCCGACCTTGACGGCGATGATCAGGATGATCTGGAACACCGAGCCGACAAAGATGACCAGCAGCTTTTCCATTTCGCCAATGCCGGCCCATAGGATCAGCAGCGGAATGAAGGCAGAGGCCGGCAGATAGCGGGCGAAGGAGACGAAGGGTTCCAGGAACGCTTCCACCGGCTTCCAGGCGCCCATGGCGATGCCGATCGGCACGGCGACGACCGAGGCCAGCACGAACCCGCCGAAGACGCGCCAGATGGTGATCACTATGTCGAGCCAGAAGCGGTCCTCGATCAGCAGCCGCCAGCCATCCCTGAGCATTGACAGCGGATCGGCGAGGAAGATGCGGTTGACGTGGCCGCCAAGCGTGATCCAGGCCCAGAAGGCAATAAACAGCACGAAAAAGGAAATGCCGAGCACGGTTCGCAGGCCCGGCGACACTGGATGCAAGGGGCGCATCTTCACATCGTCCCCATCAAATGGTCACGTGTCCAGGAAAGAGCGGCGGCGCCGGACGCCGCCGCACGATGGGCAAAGGCCGGACGATCAGTTCGCCACCGCGCTGGTGTCGGCCAGGTCTTGGAAAAATCCTGGAATTCCTTGGTGAAGAACTGCTGGTTCTCGGCCTTGTCGGCCCATTTCAGGTACTTCGCCGAATCCTCGAATTCCTTGGCCGACTGCTTCACGTCGGCGCCCATGATCTCATAGGATTTCTGCGGGTCCTTCTTGATCAGGTCGAGCGCCTCGAAATAGCTGTCGGCGAGCGCCTTGGCGGCGTCGGGATTGGCCTTGAGGAATTCGGGCGTGCAGCCGACCGTATCGAGCACCATCGGATAGTCGAGCGTGGTCGCCAGTATGTGGCCCTGGTCGGCCTTGTCGCGCACGGCCGAGATGAACGGCTCATAGGTGACCGCCGCATCGTTCTGGCCGGCGAGGAAGGCTTGCGCCGCCGCGTCCGGCTCCAGATTGACGACCGTCACGTCCTTGGTCGACATGCCGTTCTTGTTCAGCACCCAGGCGAGCAGGAAATAGGGCGACGTGCCCGGAGCCGAGGAGGCGACGCTCTTGCCCTTGAGATCGGCGACCGTCTTGATGTCATTGCGCACGACGATGCCGTCGGCTCCATAGGATTTGTCGAGCTGGAAGATCTGCTTGGTGGTGACCCCGCTGGCGTTCCACACCAGCCACGTCTCGACGGTAGTGGCGGCGCATTGCAGGTCGCCGCTGGCGATGGCGAGCGGACGGCTGGCCTGCGGCACCTTCTTCAAGGTCACGTCGAGGCCGTGCTTCTTGAAGAGGCCTGCCTGCTTGGCAAGCGTCAGCGGCGCGAAGCCGGTCCAGCCGCTGATGCCGATAGTGACCGATGTGGCGGCCATCACCGGCACGGACAGACCGGCGGCAAGCGTCAAAGTCGCGGCGAAAACGGCGATTCGGTTCATGTCGGTTCCCCTTTTTTCTCTGGGCGAAATTGTTCACAGACGCCTGTCGGCTTGTCAATCAACAGGAACGTGTTCGGCTGCTGCCTGTAGGCTCGCCTCACTACCCGCGTTGGACAGGATTGAAGCCCTGCCCACGGACAGTCGCCGCAACGGCGCTCGGCCGAAGAGCTGCGATCGTGTCAGTCGTCACCGTTGGTTGGCTCGCTCGGCTCAGCGGCTGTCGAGCATCCAGTTGCGGTTGCGCCACATTTTCTCGCCGATCTGGCAGTCGGCGGCGGGCTTGTCCTGCGCCAGTACCACCGGCGGGTGATCGCCCTCCTCCGCCGCCCATTGCGGTGAGGCCGGGCCGGCAAGCTCCAGCACCAGTTTGCGGCGAATGGCCTCGGGAAATTGCGTCCAGTCGTTGACCGGGATCATGAAGGCGCCCGGGCCGCCGATGACGCAGTCGCTGTAATAACGGTCGAGATCGTTGACGTCGTAGGCGCCGGAAAGGCCACCCCGGGTCATCAGCGGCAGGCCGTTGATGACGATGCCTTGTCTCACCACCCCGTCGCGGGTGAGATTGACCGGAGCGCCCTGGTTGTTGGGCCCGTCGCCGGAAATGTCGATGACGCGCTTGGTCCCCTGGTAGCCGCTTTCAGCGAAAAGATCGCTGCCGAATTCCAGCGCGCCGGAGATCGAGGTGCGCCGCGCGCTGTTCGGCGGCTGCGCGGACAGTTGCGCGACCACCCGCTCCGCGTCGGCTCGGGTTGCGATGACAGTCCATGGCACGATCACGCGTTGCCATGTGGTGCCGGCCCATTCGACATAGGTGACGGCGATCTTGCCATGGACGCCATCGGCGATCGCCTGCAGCACATTGTCATGCGTCAGCGCCGCCGCGTAGCCATGACGCTGGATCTCGAGCTCGTCCGCCGACATCGACAGCGAAACGTCGACCGCCAGCACCAGCTCGACATCGACCGGCTCATCCGCGCGAGACCCCGGCGTCAGCGAAAGCATCAGCGCCAGCGCGGCGCTGCCGGAAAGCAGATGTCTTGCGCGCGATAAAGCAGACATGCCGCGAGGGTAAGCGAAAACCGCCCGCTTAAAAAGACAAAAGCCCGGCTCGAAGCCAGGCTTTTGCAATGAGTCCCGTGGTCCGCCCGACCGATCAGCTGCGCGGCTTGAGGTTCTCCGGGTCATAGAGCGGCTTGTAGCCGACGCCTGCGACCTCGACGGGATAGGTCTCTCCGAAATATTCCACCTCTAGCTTGCGGCCTTCCTGCGCAAACGAATGCGGCAGATAGGCGAGCGCGATGTTCTTGCCGATCGTCGGCCCATAGGCGACCGAGGTGGTGAAGGAGCGGCGGCCGAGTTCATCGACCAGCGTCTCACCGGTGGCCGGATCCAGCACAGGCATCGTGCCAACGGGATAACGCGCCACGCCCTTGGAATCGGTGTTTTCGGTCATCACCAGCGTGCACAAAGTCGCCGGCTGGTGCTCGCGGGCGCGGTATTCCACATGCTTGGCCTTGCCGCAGAAATCATTCTCCTTGACCTTCGGACGCGCGAGATCGGCTTCCAACAGATTGTACTCGGTCAGAAGGTCGGCGTTCTGCAGGCGCAGGCTCTTTTCCATGCGGCGCGTGTTGGCATAGGTCTCGACGCCGAACGGCATGACGCCGGTCGAGCGCAGCGCGTCCCAGACGGCGAGGCCATCCTCGTAGCGCATATGCAGTTCCCAGCCCTGCTCGCCGACATAGGAGATGCGGAAGGCGGTGACATCCTTGCCGCCGATCCTGACCGGCTTGATCGCCGCGAAGGGGAAATTCTCCGGCGAAAGGCCCTCGGGATTCTCGACCACCTTCTGCAAGGTGGTGCGGGCATTCGGACCCCAAATGCCGATGGTGACGTATTTCTCCGTCACATCGGTGACGGTGACGTCAAAGCCTTTGTCCTGCGCGGTGCGCTGCATGTAGCGGAAGTCGCGCGGGCCGGCATCGGCGCCGTCGATGACGCGGCAGCGGTCGGCCATGCGGATGACGGTGAAGTCGGCACGCACCATGCCTTCCTCGTCGAGGAAGTGGGTGTAGATGCCCTTGCCGATGTTGTTGTCGCCGCCGATCTTGGCCGCGCACAGCCATTCCAGCAGCGCGACGTGGTCTGGACCTTCGACGTCATACATCGAGAAATGCGACAGGTTGACGATGCCGCAATCCTCGCTCATCGCCAGATGCTCGGCATTGGAGACGCGCCAGAAATGGCGGTTGTCCCACTCGTTCTCGCGTACGGGGACGCGATTGCCGTACTTCTCCAGCAGGGGCTCGTTGGCGGCGTAACCATGGGCACGCTCCCAGCCGCCCAGTTCCATGAAATAGCCGCCGAGTTCCTTCTCGCGCTCCCAGAATGGCGAGCGCCTGATGTTGCGGCCCTTGGAGAAGGGCTCGCGCGGATGCACCGCGGGATTGTAGACCTTCATCGCCGTCTCGGTGCAGCGATCCCAGATGAACTGTTCCTTCGTCTGGTGCGGATAGAAGCGCGCATAGTCGATGGCGTGATGGTCGATCGCGGTGCGGCCGTCCGTCATCCAGTCGGCGATCAGCTTGCCCATGCCGGGGCCATCCTTGACCCAGATGGCGACGGCATACCACAGTCCTCTCACCCTCTGGCTTTCGCCCATGGACGGGCCGCCATCGGCGGTCACCTGCAGCAGGCCGTTGAAGGAATGGCTTTCGTTGTAGCCGAGTTCGCCCAGGATCGGCGTCAGCTCCATGGCCCGTTCGAGCGGCGCCAGGATCTGCTCCATGTCGAGGTCGCGCTGCGACGGCGACAAACGCGCCTGGTCCTTCTCCAGAAGGTCGCGCGGATGGCAAAGGCGCGGGTTGTTTTCTTCGTAGTAGCCCCACTCGATCTGGCCGCCCTCGGCGGTCTTGGGGTCGCCGGTGTCTCGCATATAGGCCGAATTGCCCTGGTCGCGCAGCAGCGGCCAGCCGATCTCCTTGCCGGTACCGGCGAACTCATTGTAGGGGCCGAAGAAAGTCAGTGGATGGTCGATCGGCATGACCGGCAGGTCCTCGCCGACCATTTCGGCGATCAGCCGGCCCCAGATGCCGGCGCAGACGATGACATAGTCGGCCTCGATCGTGCCGCGATCGGTCACCACAGCGCTGATGCGGCCGTCCTTGACCACGAGCGACTTGGCCGGCGTGTTGGCGAAGGATTTCAGCTTACCCGACGCTTCCGCCTGGTCGACCAGCTTGCCGGCGACGGTTTGCGAGCGCGGGATGACCAGACCTGCGTCCGGATCCCAAAGGCCGCCCTGCACCATCCCCTCTTCGATCAGCGGGAACTTTTCCTTGATCTCGGCCGGCTCGATCAGGCGTGCGCGCGTGCCAAAGGCCTTCGCCGAGGCGATCTTGCGCTTGATCTCGTCCATGCGGCTGTCGTCGCCGACGCGCGCCACTTCGAGGCCGCCGATGCGGGCGTAATGGCCCATCTTCTCGTAGAAATCGATGGAATAAAGCGTCGTCCAGCAGGACAGGAAATCGTGGCTGGTGGTGTAGCAGAAATCGGAAGCGTGCGCGGTCGAGCCGATATCGGTCGGGATGCCCGACTTGTCGATGCCGACAATATCGGTCCAGCCACGTTCGATCAGGTGATGGGCGATCGACGCGCCGACGATACCGCCGAGGCCAATGATGACGACCTTCGCCCTTTTCGGAAACTCTGCCATTGCCCGCGACTCCAAAGTGATAAAGCGGGCGGACTATAGGGCGGAGCGATAGCGCTGATGAAGCCTGTTTGCGACATTGGCAAAAAGCCGAGCGACCAGACAGCTGCGGACAAGGCGATTTGTCGCCAGAGGCAACTCAAGCGCATTGGGTCGTTCGAAGGCGCTACGGCTGCGAAGCCTGCGCGGATTGATCTCCAACGGTTTCGCGCAGGATTGCCTCAAGCTTGACTGCAGCATCCGCGATATCTGACGCGTGGCCCAATCCCCCTCCATCCACAACATGCCGGGCGTTGTAATAGTCTGCTTTGTCGGCGGTGATGTAATCCGCAAGCTTCTTGTTGGTAAGGCGGCCATCGAACATCGCCAGGGAAGTGATGCGATAGGCTATTTGCGGATCGACCGCGAGTTCAGGATGGTCGACCAGATCGATGTTCAATGCCGAGCCCATGAATTGATAATTCTTTCGGCCGGTTATTTGAAGATAGCCGCGCCCCCTGTATCGGGCACCATCGCCACGTGAAGTGTTGCCGAGGGCGGAACCAAAAGGCGAATCCGGTCCATACCTCCCTTCCAGCGAAGCATCCGTCCCCATCTCGGTAACCGTCGAAAAAGAATTGGCTGTTTCAAACCTGATGGTTGCCAGAACGTATGCCACCTGGCGGATGTCTTGGGCTGACGCGTCCTTTGAAATGTCCTGGAAAAGCTGGGTCAGATTGTCAACGGTGCGTTGCGTGATGGTTCCGAATGCCTGTTTGTAACGCTCAAAGAAAACCTTCATATCGCTCGCGCTTACGGGAACAACGGGACCGCCAGGACGTGGCAGAAAAGGCGCATCTTCAGGCGTGAGTTTGCCGATCACGCCTGCCGGATCATCGATGAGCTGAATTTTCACCAGAAACTGCAAATTCCTGAGCGAAACCGCCGGATCGCCTGTTTCCCACGCTTTGAGAATAAGGGACCCCTTGTTCTTCTCGCGCTCCACCGCCAGATTTGCGCTCGCCTGCATGGAATTCGTCACCTGCGTGACCACAAATCCTGCAATGGCCGTTATCAGAACTGGCGTCAGCGGCGCTGATAGGAATCTATACCATGCCGTTTTCTCAACGAGTTCTGCTTCTTTCAGCTTTATGTCGGCGCTCTTCAGGCCAAGATCCGCCTCCTTCAGCCGGTCATCAATCGCGGGCTGGAGCCCTGGGCCAAGGGGGTTGCTGGCAGGCTTCTTCGCCGCGGCTTTGACCATCTTTGCTCACGTCCAGTATTTCGTGTGCCAAGTTTCGCAAGAAATCCGAGAAACAACCGAAACAAGAGAACCACAGAACGGTCTAAACAATATCCGTGCGGAAAGCAGCTGTCCACGCCCCATTGGCGGCTCTTCACTCCAAGACAACGCCAAATAAAGAAATATCGGCGGCATGGCCCCCGGCCGATTCATTTCCGTCCGGCCGCCGATGTCTTACGCGAAGGCCCAGATATCCTCGGCCTGGAAACCGACCTGGTAGCCCGCCGTCTTCAGCTTGACCACGACCTGGCCGATCTCCGCCGCCGGCAGTGCGCCGACTTCGACCTTGATCATGCCGGGACGATAGCGTTTCAGATCAAGCTGTTCGAAGACGATCCAGTCCGCACCCTCGCAATCGACGAGGAAGGCGTCGATATAGCTGATGCCGTTGCGGTCGAGCAGCGTCTGCAGCGTTTCCGACGGCACCTCGATATCCCTGAGGTGCGGTGCGAATTTGTTGAAATTGGCGTCGGCCTCGCCCCAGGCGTTCTTGCCCGACATCAGATTGGTGTCGGTGACCGAGGAGCAGCCGATAAACTCGATCGGCAGCGTACCGGCCTCGAGCGCCGCGGCATCGAAAGTGTGGACGGTGATCGTGCCCTTGGTCCTGGTCACTGCCACCGGCTCGATGATGAAGCGCTCCGTATCGGGATAGTTGGCGCGCAGGCGTTTCTGGTTGTACGGGATCGGCTCGACCAGCATGGCGCGGGCGCCGGCAATCCTGTGCAGCCACGGCGTCACATCGTCGAACAGCGCGCCGTCGCAGGCGCCGACATTGACCATCTGGAACGCCAGCCCTGCCCCGCCGAAGCGCGCTTTCAGCGCCGCCTTCGCCAGGAATTTGGTGCCGCGCAGCGACGGCCCGCGATCGAGCAGGCCCGAGGGAAGGCCGAGCGACAAGGCGATGCGCGCCAGGCTGGATAGCGAACTCATGGCTTGTCTCCCGGAATGACGTGCAAGGCCGCGCGGTGCTGGCCGCGGACCGATGCTGCCCACAGCGCCATGAACGGCGTTGCCAGCAGCAGGAAGGGCGGGATCAGATGCGGGAAATAGATACGCGTGTCATGGATCGGAAAGACCGTGAACTTCGCCAGCGCACCCAGCACCAGCGCCGCGAACAGGATACCTGCACGCCCCTCGAGCCGAAAACCGGCGCGGCTGGTGGCAAACCAGCCGACCAGTGCCAGCACCGAAACGCCGACCCAGCTGTTCAAATTGACGGCGCGCAGCAACGATGTCGCAAACGCCCTGAGATAGGCGGTGACCGAGAACGCCGGCTCGAACCCGTCCATATTGTAGTGCTGCTCGATGCTGGAGAACCACAGATGCGGCCACCAGCCGGGATGCTGGGCCCAGTGCGAAATGGCGAAATAGGCGATGAAGGACGCGGCAAAGCCGGCCAGCGCGCCCCACGCCCTCTGCCGGAAGGCGACCAGCATCACCGCGAATATGGCAAGGAAAACAATATTGTCCGGCCGCACCATGAAGGCGAGGAAGAGCAGGATCGCCGTCGCCGCCTCGCGGCCTCTGACATAGGCGTAGAGCCCGCCGAGCAGCAGCGCCGACGTCAGCAGGTCCGGCGTCGAAGCGCGCGCAGCATCGCCGAAATTAGCCATGATCAGCACCGCGCCGATCACCGGCGCCAAGGCCAGGGCCTTTTCCCTGTGCAGCCAAAGCAGCGCGATCGCGCCGAACAAGAGCACCGAAAACACCTGTACCAGCCGCATCGCCTCGACCGGCGACATCACCGCGCTCAGCGTCGACAGGATCTCGGCATAGAGGAATTTTATCCGGTACATGCCGAGCAGCGAATGAAAGTCGGCGGCATTCTCCATCATGTGGCTGCGGAAGCCGCCGCCATCATCGGTCAGCGCCTTGTAGTCACCCGCCGACACGCCTGCCTTGACGGTGCTGTAGGCATAATCATGCAGCGCCTGCGCGTCGGGATGGGCGCCCTCTTCGGCGATGGCAAGGTAGGGCAGCATGTCCCAATTGGCGTCGGGCATCACCCACGCCGTGAATGCCGTCAGAAGGATGTAGAGCGCGAAGGCTACCGCGCCGATGGGTGCGGCGAAGCGCGCATAGGTCCCCTCGCCCCACGCAAGACCGGTCTCGGTGAGTCGGTCGAGCGGGTTTTTCGCAGCGGGAGACTTGGTCAGCATCTTTTTGTGCTCAACGGACTCTCTTCTAACGGACCTGGCTTTTGACGAAATCCTTCACGATCGACACGATGCCGCGCGACAGCAAGCTGTCGAAGGCATCGGCGAAGTGGTCGACATGCTCGCGCTGACAGATCAGCGGCGGCTCGAGCCGGATGACGTTGCGATTGTATTCGGTAAAGGCGACGAGCACGTCGTAGTCGCGCAGCAGAAGCGCGCCGACAAAGCCTGACAGCGAGCCCTTCAGCTTGTCGTCGAGCATGCTGACCACCGGGCGCAGCACCATCGGCAAGGTCTGCGAGAAATCGTGGAACTCCAGGCCGACCATAAGGCCTTTGCCGCGCACGTCCTTGATGATCTTCGGGTACTTTTCCTTGAGCGCCTGCAGTCGCTGCAGCAGATAGTCGCCGGTGACGGCGGCGTTGTCGATCAGCCCCTCGTCATAAAGCACGTTGAGCGCCTCGATCGAGGTGACGCAGCCCTCGCCCATGCCGCCGAAGGTTGCCATGGCATGGATCATCGCCGTTTTCGGCGTGCCATAGGCCTTCATGTAAACGTCGCGTTTGGCGATCATCGCGCCGACAGCCGCCTTGCCGCCGCCGAGCGACTTGGCCAGCGCCGTCACGTCAGGCACGACGCCGTAATGTTCGAAGGCATAGAAGCGGCCCGAACGGCCATAGCCGCACTGCACTTCGTCGGCGACCCAAAGCACGCCATACTGGTCGCACAGCGCGCGCAGCTTCTGCCAGTATTGCGCCTCTGCCTGGATGATGCCGCCGCCGCCCTGGATGGTTTCGAGCACGATGACGCCAACCTCCGGATCGGAACGAAACAGGCTCTCGACCGCCTCGATGTCGCCGAAGGGAATGCGCATTGTATTGTCGGCCACCTTGAAATCGGCGCGGTAGAGCTGGCCGTCGGTGATGCCGAGCACGCCCTTTGTCTTGCCGTGGAAGGAATTCTCGGCATAGACGATTTTCGGCCGTTTCGGGCCGGCGGCGCGTTCGGCGAGCTTCACCGCCGCTTCCATCGCCTCCGAGCCGGACGAACCCAAGAACACCATGTCGAGATCGCCGGGCGAGCATTTGGCGAGGTTGTGCGCGAGCGCTGCCGCATATTGCGACATGAAGGCGATGGCGATTTCCTGGCGCTTCTCCTCCTGGAATTTTTTGCGTGCGTCCAGGATACGGGGATGGTTGTGGCCGAAGGCCAGCGAACCGAAGCCGCCGAAGAAGTCGAGGATCTTGCGGCCGTTCTGATCGATGTAGAACATGCCTTCGGCACGCTCGATCTTGATCTTGTGGAAGCCGAGCAGCTTCATGAAATGCAGCTGGCCAGGATTGAGATGCGCCTTGAACAGGTCGGTCATGAGAGCGACATCCATCGCCTTGGCCTGCTCGACGCTGATCAGGTCGGGCTTGGCTATTGCTGCGGGCGACAGTGCCGGCGCGCTCACCATGGTGCGCGCATTCGTCTGTTCGGGCTTGGCCATGACGGTCATTTCAATCTCCTGTCCGCGCTACGACCAGCGTCGTGCGCCACGAATTGTTTGGCGGGACCGCTATTCGGCGGGCACATGTTTGGTGGCGACAGCAGGCCCGCCCTTCTTGGCGCGGTATTCGCTGTAGGCGGCGATCAGCATGTCCTCGTCGCGATATTGCGGCACCCAGCCGAGCTGACGCTCGGCCTTGGACACGTCGAGCACGCATTCCTCGTCGGCGATCAGATATTGTTCCGGATCCATGATCGGCATGTTCACGAGATCGAGCAGGTCGAGCGTGCGCTTGACCGCCCAGCCGGGCGTCGGCAGCAGGATCGACTTCGAGCCGGCATGGCGGATCAGATCGCCGAGCAATTTCTTCACCGGCGGCGGGTTGAGCGAGCCGAGATTATAGGCCTCATTGGGCACGCCAGCCTTCCAGGCCGCGCGGGCAGCTTCCGCGCAATCGAAAACGGAAATGAACTGATAGGGGTTCCTGCCTGAGCCGATCATGGGCACTGGAAGGTTCCAGTCGATCAGCTTGAACAGTTTTTCAAGGATGCCGAGCCGACCTGGGCCGATGATCAGGCGCGGCCGGAAAAGCGAGATCGACATGCCGCGCTTGCGCCATTCGGCGGCGAGTTCCTCGGTCTTCTGCTTCGACCAGCCATATTCGCCGAGCGGCGCGACGGGATGCTCCTCGGTCATCGGCTGGGTGACCGTGTGGCCGTAGATCATGTCCGTCGTGTAGTGGACGAGCCTTGGCGCACCAGCCTTGTCCATGGCCTGTATGATGTGCTCGGTGCCATGGAAATTCACCGGGAAGAAGAAGTCGTGCCGCTTGGCGCGCACCTGGATCGGCGACAGCATCTTGGCCGACAGATTGTAGACCATGTCGTCGGCCTTGAGCCCGACGGCGGCGACCGACGTCCGATCAGTGACGTCGCATTGGACGAACCGGACGTTGCGGTAGTGCGCAAGGTCGCTCCTGGCGATGTCGGCGACGATGACCTCTTCGCCATCCGCCACGAGCTTGGGCGCAAGGTGGCGGCCGACAAAGCCGTCACCGCCGAAAATCACATGTCTCATCGAACGGTCTCGTTTGCAGGGATCTTGTCGGGCGTGATGGAAGCGGTCTGGTCCTCATGCCCTCGCTCGCTTTGCGCGATCAGCACCGTGCCGACGCAGATAAAGGCGATGCCGGCGATGCGCCAGCCATTGAGGTCCTCGCGAAAGACGAAATAGGCGAAGATGGCGACGGCGACATAGGCGAGGCTGAGGAAGGGATAGGCAAAGGAAAGCTCGACCTTGGACAGCACATAGAGGTGCGAGGCCATGGAAATCACGAAGGTGCAGAGCCCGAGGAACACCCAGGGGCTAAAGACGATCTGCAGCAGCTTGACGAGCGGATTGACGCCCTCGAACGAGATCGGCCCAAGCGACATCATGCCTTGCTTCAGCATAAGCTGCGCAGCGGCATTGGTCATGACCGTAAAGAGAATAAAGACGATATATTTCATGCTCGCGCGCCCACCCCCGTGATTTCCAGTAATACAAAGCCGAAAAGATTTCGTGAACTGACAGGACTGTTTTAAGTAAATCTTACGATTAACCGTTCGCTAACCACGATTCATTCCATTTTTATCTATTCGGCGGCCTCCACGCCGCGCCGCCGCAGGTCGATGCTGCCAGCCGTGCGCGCCCAGAAATCGGACATGAAGGCAGGATCGCGCAGCGCTTCCAGCCTCGGCCAGTCCGCAAAGGAAGCAGCAAAGATTGCCGCGCCCATGCGCGCATCCTTGTAGGGATTGACCGCCCCGCCGGCCGCGACCGTGATGCGGTCGAGTTCGCCAAGCAGGGCAAGCGTCGCCGCTCCCTTGTTGGGGAAATCCAGCGTCAGTGTGTAGCCGGGGCGCGGGAACGACAGCAGCGCCGGCGAGCGGATCGAACCGAAGCGCTTCAGCACGGTGAGGAAGGATCCTTGCCGCGCTCGCCGGGCCGCCGCGAGCAATTGCGGCACGACGCTGCGCGCCACCTCCTCCGGCACCACGCTCTGGTGCTGGAACAGCCCATTGGGACCATAGAGCCGGTTCCAGTCGCGCACGCTGTCGAGCGGAAAGAAAAAACCGTGGTAGCCGGTCTGACGCGGCGCGGTCGCGCGACTTTTATTCCACCGGTAGGCGGCGTTGAAAGCGGTCAGGAACGGCCGGTTGAGCACATTGAAGGGCGGCTGGAACGGCACGGAAAGATTGCCGCCGGGGCGCGAGGCCGCATGCGAGCCGTGCTCGGCATGGTTGCCGGTGAACAGCAGCCCACGCCCGCTGTTGCGGCCGCCGGCGAGTTGGTCGATCCAGGCCACCGCATATTCATTGGCCTGATCGGCCGCCTCGGCCAGATCGAAGAATTCGCCGAGATCACGAAACGGCGTCGTCTTCTCGACGATGTCGAGCGAAGGCACCCGCATCAGCCGGATCGAGGCCGAGAGCATCAGGCCGGTCAGGCCCATGCCACCGATGGTGGCCCGGAACAGGCGCGGATTGTCGGTGGCCGAGCAGCGATAGGTCTTTCGATCGGACCGCAGCAGCGTGAAGCTTTCGACATGACAGCCGAACGTGCCGCGCCGGTGATGGTTCTTGCCGTGCACGTCATTGGCGATGGCGCCGCCGAGCGTGACGAACTGCGTGCCCGGAACCACCGCCGGGAAGAAACCGTAAGGTGCGGCGTGCGCGATGATATCGGACAGGAGCACACCGGCATCCGCTTCGAGCACGCCCGTCTCGGCGTTGAAGGCGCGGATGTGGTTCAGCGTCCGCATATCGACGACCGTGCCGGCCTGGTTCTGGCAGGAATCACCGTAGGAACGCCCGTTGCCATAGGCGAGCAGCGAGGCTTCCTTCGCCTGCCCACCCTTCAGCAGCGCGATGGCATCGCCGGCGTGGATCGCACGCGGCGCCGGCGGCGTGGCAAGGCCAAAGCTCCGAAAGCGTTCTGACATGCTACCAGCCCCCGATGACCAGCAGCACGGCGCCGATCAGCACAACGATCTGGCTGCGCCAATCGCGGATGATGAAGACGACCGGGTCGTCATTCATCTCGTCGCGGCGCGCCAGTATCCAGACGCGCATGGTGAGGTAAAGCACGATGGGCGGCAGCGGCCAGATCAGCCACGGATGCGGGTAAAGCTCGCGCACCGCGACACTGTCCATGTAGAGCGCCAGAACCAGCGCCGAGGAGAAGGCGGAGGCCATGCCGGCCTGGGCGACGATATCCTGGTCTTCCGTGCGATAACCGCGCCCGGCAATGCGTTCGCCGTGCGGAATGGCGGTTGTGCGCAGTTCGACGAAGCGTTTCACCAGCGCCAGCGACAGGAAGAAGAAGATCGAGAAGGCGAGCAGCCAGAACGAGACGGCGACGCCGGTCGCGGCCGCACCGGCGATCACTCGGATCGTGTAGAGGCCGGCAAGCGTCAGCACATCGACCAGCAGCATGCGCTTGAACGATAGCGAATAGGCCGTCGTGACGACCATGTAACCGCCAAGCACCCCCAGGAATTCAGGCGACAGGAACAGTCCGGTACTGACGCCGATCGCCAGCAGCACCGCGATGGCGCCCAGACCGAACGGGATCGACAGCGCACCGCTGGCGAACGGCCTGTTGCGCTTGGTGACATGCTTGCGGTCGAGCGCCAGATCGAAGAAATCGTTGACGATATAGATCGCCGACGCCACCGCGCTGAACGAGACGAACGCCAGCAGGCATTCCCAGATCATGTTGGTGTTGAAATATTCGTGCGACAGCACCATCGGCACGGCGATCAGCGAGTTCTTCAGCCACTGATGCACGCGCAGCATCTTGATGATGGTTCTCAAGGTCAGCCTTGGCGCCGGCATGGTTTCGGCGCCATGCGCTGCCTGCCAGCGCGCCGCATGACGGTCGGGCGCGACGACGATTGCATTGCGCGCGGCGTCGAAGACCTGGAGATCATGGCGGCTGTTGCCGGCATAATCGAAGCCGCCATCGCCATAGGCTGATATCAGCGAGGCGCGCTTCTTGCCGGAGGTGAGATTGTCGAGGCCGTCGGTCGCCATCACACGGTCGAAAATGCCGAGATGGGCTGATATGGCGTCGGCGAATTTGCGCGGCGTACCGGTCGCCAGCACGATCTTGCGGCCTTCGCCGTGCTCGGCGCGCAACCGGTCGAGCAGCGGCGCGCGATAGGGCAGCGTCGCGGGGTCGATATCGATGCGCTGTGCGATCGCCTGCTTCAGCCGCGCCGGCCCGGCGGCGGCCCAGAACGGCACCAGGAAGATATAGAGCGGGTTCTTCTTGAGGAGGAGGAACATGCCTTCCCACAACAGGTCGGTCGCGATCAGCGTGCCATCGAGATCGACCGCAAGCGGTATTGCGTTCCTGTCCGACCGCGCATCCATGCCCGTCCTGCCCTGCCAGCCTATGATCCGGAAAGCCGGAATCCCGTTGAGCGCCGCTTTTCGGCGTCTTCAGGCTGGTATAGCGGGGGATGGCGTAACGAACGTTAAAACGCCTGGTTGCAGGCGGCTGCCGCGGCGGTATTTCCGGCGTCATTGTAAAACAACAGCTACCGGAAACGATAAAAGGCCGAGCAAATGCCCGGCCTTTCCAATCATGCCGCCCGGGTTACTTGATGCGGGCGACGCCGCCCGAGATTTCGACGGTTTCCGAGCCGGTCAGGGCTTCAAGGTCACCGTTCGGCAAGGTGACGAAGCAGCCGTTCTGGCAGAATTCGACGGTTTCACCACCGGCCAGCGCAAGTTCGGTCTTGCTGCCGCCTTCCGTCACGACCAGCGTGCGGGTCTCGGCGTCCTTGTTGACCGCGCTGGCGGCATGGGCCGAGCCGCTCACGGCGAGCAAGGCCACGGCAGCGACGAGAGACTTCCACATGTTGCAATATCGGTGTTCCCACCGCCTCTGTTGCATTTCGCAAGGCATTTTCGCCCTTTGCATGGGAGCTTATATGAGATGGAAGCTGAACCGCAACTGAATGCCGCATTCATGCCGCAATTGGTTTGGCCTGTCCGCAAGCATACGCCCGACCCTGTTAATTTCGCCGGCCGGCACGATATGATGCGAGGCGGCAACGGGCTGACGGGAACCGGCCCTAGCTGGGATCGGGCTTGCGCGCCTTGCGTCCGGATTTGGCGAGCTTTTTCGCTTCGGCCGCGGCTTCCACCTTCGCCTGTTCCTGTTCGGCGAAGTCGGCCTCGATCTTGTCGTCGTCGGTTGGCCAGGCCTTGGGCTTGTTCACCTCGACGACAGCGCGCGGCGTCGACGGGATCTCGATATGCTGGTCGTTGAATCTCTCCAGCACGGCAAAACGAATGTCGTTCTGCACCACGCTGCCGTTCATGATATCGGCCAGGAAGACGCGGATTTCGAACTCCAGCGCGGCCGCGCCGAAATTGGAAAACAGCACGAAGGGCTCGGGGTTCTTAAGCACCATCGCATGGCTGCGCGCGATTTCCAGCAGGAGGGCATGCACCTGCTTGACGTCGCTGCCATAGGCGACGCCGACCTTGATCTCGACACGGCCGAGCTTGTTGCGATGCGTCCAGTTGCCGACGGCGTTGTTGATCAGGTTTGAATTGGGCAGGATCACCGACTGCCGTTGGAAAGTCTCGATCTCGGTGGCGCGCACGCTGATCTTCTTGACCGTGCCGCTGACGTCGCCGGCGACGATCCAGTCGCCGACCTTGAACGGCCGCTCGGCCAAAAGGATCAGGCCGGAGACGAAGTTGGAGACGACATTCTGCAGGCCGAAACCGATACCCAGGGAAAGGGCACCGGCGACCAGAGCGAGGCTGGAAAGATCAATGCCCGCCGCCGATATGCCGACCAGCCCCGCCAGCGCCACACCGGCATAGCCGACAGCCAGCCGGATCGAGTTGCGCACGCCGGTATCGACCTTGCCGCGCGCCATCACCGAGCCGTCGAGCCAGCCCTGGAACCATCGCGTCAGGAAATAGCCGATGATGAAGACGACGATGCCCGAAAGAATGCCGGTGACCGAAATCGTCACCGAACCGATATTGATCCCTGTCGCCAGCTTGTAGGCCCAGGCCTGGATGTCGCCGGGCTGGAACCCCCACATCAGCAGGATAAGCGGCAGGAAAACCAGCACTATCAACAGGTTGATGGCAACACTGACGACGAGGCCGAGCTGGTCGAGTGCCGTGTCCTCGTAGCTGGAATGGGTCGACAGCCAGCGCCCGACGGTGGTGTTGGCGAACGCCCCTTCCTCGCCGATCGCCCGCGCCGACAGGAAGCCGATATAGGCGGTGATCAGCGCCGTGCCGGTGACCACGACCTGCAGCGAGACGAACAGGGCAAGGCCGATATAGCCAAGCAGGGCGGCGATGATGGTGAACAGGCCAAGCGCCAGCGCCAGATAGCGCAGCCATGCCGGCCATGGGCGCCAGCTTCCGTCGCGTGCCCTGAACGGCCGCAGCATCGCCATCAGGATCAGGATGATGCCGACGACAATGGTGGCGACGAAACTGCGCGCGATGGTCAGCGACAGCGGCGAGCCCATCTTGTCGTTGACGACAGACAGGAAGGTGTTGACGCTGATGACGACCGCCATGGCGGTGGACAGGCGCACCAGCCAGCGCGCCGCCCCGGTTTCGACCGGGATGAGGCGCCAGTTCGGCAACTGCGGCTCAAGCGCGGCATTGGTCAGCCGGTTGACGCAGAAGATCACCCCGATGGCGATTGCCAGAGCATTCAGAAAGACTCCGATGTCGCCGCGCAACACATTGTAATAATTGAAAAAGAACACCGTGGAGGCGAGGAATACGCCGACCGCCAGGGTCGGCAGCATGGTAGACCAGAAGGCCACCGACAAGCGGCTGAGATAGGACGGGTCCTCGTTGGCGGGATCGGCCTCGAATACCCGCCCGAACAGCCGCCGGCCGCCGACCAGCAGCACCAGCGCCAGGCCGAGCGCCACGAAGGTAGCGGCGAGGATGGCCTGGAACTTAAACTTGAACGCGAAGCTCAGCCAGGACGACACTGCCTTATAAAAGTTGGCGTATTCCTCCTGGGCGTCGGCGAAGACCTGCGAGCTCAGTGCGTCCGACAGCACGTAGCGCTTGGTCAAAAGGTTGCGGAACAGCGCGCTGCGCATGTTGCCGATCTTGTCGACCAGCCCGCTGATGCGGATCGACAGGTTCTGGGCGCTGGCGACGACCGAGTTGATCTCGGCCTTTTCCGACGCCAGCGCCTGGCGCTCGCCGGTCACGATGTCGGGCTCCTGCGGCTGGCCCGCCGCCGGCGGCGGGCCGAGCACCTCGGTGCGATTGTTGATGTCGGTGAGGCGCGTGCGAAACGCCAGCGCACTGGTCAGTGCCGCCCGCGATAGATCCTCCAGCTGCAGGCGGATATCCACGAGCGAGGCATCGTCCTCAGCGTCCTGCTGGATTTTCTTCTCAAGATCGTCGGTCTTGGCCGACAGGCCCTGGATGGCTTTCTGCTGATCGGCGATCAGGCCGATGGAGCCCTGGCCAAGCGCCTGCGCCATCGCCTCGAACGAAGGCGACGCCGAAATGACCAGCATGAAAACCAAAATGAGGCGAAGCAATCTCAAAAGCATGACTATCGGCGACTCGCGGCGGCAAAGGCACTTAAAAAGCCTGTCCTTGATAAAGACGGCCATATCGTGGGGCAAGCCGTCGCATCACAGCGTCGGCCAGTCGAAAGGCCATGGCGCAATATTGGCTTTGCGGATGCGGCCTGCTCTATAGTCTGCCGCATCGCCCGAACCGGATGACAATGATGGCAGAGTACTCGGCCTTTTCGCTGCTCGCGAACGCGCTCAAGGGAAACAAGGACTGGAAGCCGGCCTGGCGCAAGCCGGACCCGAAGGCTTCCTATGACGTCATCATCATTGGTGGCGGCGGTCACGGGCTGGCGACCGCCTATTATCTGGCCAAGGAGCACGGCATCACCAATGTCGCCGTGCTGGAAAAGGGCTGGCTCGGCTCCGGCAATGTCGGCCGCAACACCACGGCGGTGCGCTCGAACTATCTGCTGCCCGCCAACACCCGCTTTTACGAACATTCGATGAAGCTGTGGGAAGGCCTGTCGCACGAACTCAATTACAACGTCATGTTCTCGCAGCGCGGCTGCCTGAACCTGGCGCACACCCCGGCGCAGTTCGACGACTATGCCAGGCGCGGCAACGCCATGCGCCATCTCGGCGTCGACGCCGAACTGATGACGCCGGCGCAGATCAAACGCCTGATCCCGGCGCTCGATATCTCCAGCGATGCACGTTTTCCGGTGGTCGGCGGCCTGATGCAGCGGCGCGCCGGCACCGCCCGTCACGATGCGGTGGCCTGGGGTTATGCGCGCGGCGCCGACCGGCGCGGCGTCGACATCATCGAGAATTGCGAGGTCACCGGCTTCCTGCGCGATGGCGATCGCGTCACCGGCGTCACCACGTCGCGCGGCGACATCAGGGCCAGGAAGGTGGCGGTCGCCGTGGCCGGCAGCACCGGGCGCGTCATGCGGTTGGCCGGCGTCGAAACGATGCCGATCGAGAGCCATGTGCTGCAGGCTTTCGTGACGGAATCGCTAAAGCCCTTCATCGACACGGTCGTGACCTTCGGCATGGGCCATTTCTACATGTCGCAGTCCGACAAGGGCGGCCTTGTCTATGGCGGAGATATCGACGGCTACAACAGCTACGCGCAGCGCGGCAACTTGCCCATCGTCGACGAGGTGATGAGCGAGATGCTGGCGCTGTTTCCGGGCCTTGCGCGTGTGCGCATGCTGCGTTCGTGGGGCGGTGTCTGCGACATGTCGATGGACGGTTCGCCGATCATCACAACCGGTCCCCTGCCCGGCATGTATCTCAACTGCGGCTGGTGCTATGGCGGCTTCAAGGCGACGCCGGCCTCCGGCTGGACCTTTGCCTGGACCATCGCCAAGGATGAGCCGCACGATTTCAACGCGCCGTTCACCCTCGATCGCTTCCACCGCGGCCTCGTCATCGACGACAAAGGCCAGGGCGCGAACCCCAGACTTCACTAAGCAAGGCTGCATTAGGAATATCCGATGTTGATCACCTGTCCCTATTGCGGCCCGCGCGACGTCATCGAATTCACCTATCAGGGTGACGGCAACCGCGAACGTCCCGACCCGGCCTCGCAGAATTTCGAGGCGTGGAACGCCTATGTCTACGACCGGCTGAACCCGGCCGGCGACCACAATGAGATCTGGCAGCATTCCGGCGGTTGCCGCGCGCATCTGCGCGTCGTGCGCAACACGCTGACGCATGAGATTTCGAGCGTCGCCTTCGTGCGCGGCGATCATGCCTCGGCCGCGCGCCGCAAGGCGGAGGACAAGGCATGAGCCCGCGCCGCACCGACACCGGCGGCCGCATCGACCGGCTGAAGACGATCCGCTTCAGCTTCGACGGCGTTGCCTATACCGGCCATGCCGGCGACACGCTGGCCTCCGCCCTCCTGGCCAAGGGCGTCACGCTTTTCGGCCGCTCGTTCAAATACCACCGTCCGCGCGGCCTGCTGACCGCGGGCGTGGAGGAGCCCAATGCACTGGTGACGGTGCTGAAGGGCGAGGTGCGCGAGCCTAACATTCCAGCGACCATGGTCGAGATCCATGACGGGCTGGTGGCGATCAGCCAGAACCGCTTCCCTTCGCTCGCCTGGGACATCCATGCCGTCAACCAGCTCGGCGGCAAGGTCCTGTCGGCCGGCTTCTACTACAAGACCTTCATGGGACCGGTGATCGGTCCGCTGAAAGGCACGCGCTTCTGGATGTTCTGCGAGCACTTCATCCGCCGCGCCGCTGGTCTCGGCAGCGCCGGATCAGCGAAGGATCCCGCCCGCTACGAGCGCATGAACGCCTTTTGCGACGTGCTGGTGGTCGGCTCCGGGCCGGCCGGCCTGATGGCCGCCAAGGCGGCCGCCGATCAGGGCGCGCGCGTCATGCTGGCCGATCTCGAGCCGCGTTTTGGCGGTTCGACCAACTGGTCGGACGAAACCATCGATGGCGCGCCGGCAGCCGATTGGGCGCGCCGCACCGTCACCCAGCTCGAGGGTCGCGACAACGTCCGGCTTTTGCCGCGCACGACGGTATGGGGCTATTACGACAACAACACGCTTGCCGCGCTCGAACGGGTCAGCGACCACAAGGAACAACCCGCCAAGGGCGAGCCGCGCCATCGCTATTGGGCGATCCGTGCCAGATCCGTGGTGCTGGCCACCGGCGCCTTCGAACGGCCATTGGTCTTCCCGGGCAATGACAGACCGGGCGTGATGCTGGCGCATGCGGCGGAGCGCTATGCCAACGAGTTCGGCGTGCTGCCGGGCGAGCGGATCGCGCTGTTCACCAACAATGACAGCGCCTATCGCGCGGCCATCGCCCTGAAGAAGGCCGGTGCGGCGGTCGTCGCCATCGCAGACGTCAGGTCCGAGCTTTCGCCAGAGATGCGCAAGCTGGCCACGGAGGCCGAGGCCGAGATCTTTGCCGGCCACGCCGTCGTCGCCACCGAGGGTGGCAAGGCGCTCTCCGGCGTCAAGGTGCAGCGTTTCGACATGGTCACCGGCGCGCTCACCGGCGATGAGCGTAGCATCCATGCCGACTGCCTGCTGATGTCGGGCGGCTGGTCGCCGACCATCCATCTGGCCAGCCAGGCCGGCGCCAAAGCGGAATGGAATGCCGCACGCCAGGCCTTCCTGCCGCCGAAGCCGGCGCAGCAATGGATCGGAGCCGGCGCTTTTACCGGCAGTTTTTCCACGGCCGAGGCGATCGCCGAAGGCCGCGCCGCCGGCCTTGCAGCGGCCGGTGGAACGAGCACGCCGGCGGCATTGCCCGCGGTCGAAGCCGTCCACGGAGATCCCGATCCGGCGCCTGTCTTCGAGATCAGGGCCAAGGGCAAGAGCTTTGTCGACTTCCAGCATGACGTGACGGCGGAGGATGTCCGGCTGGCGCACCGCGAAGGCTTCGTCTCGGTAGAGCATCTCAAGCGCTACACCACGCTCGGCATGGCCACGGACCAGGGCAAGAGCTCCAATGTTCCCGGCCTGGCCATCATGGCCGAGGCGCTGGGCAAGCCGATCCCGGAAGTCGGCACGACGCGTTTCCGGCCGCCCTTTGCGCCGGTGTCGATCGGCTCGCTGGCGGCGGAGCGCTTTGGCGACCTGAAGCCGGAACGGCTGACGCCGATGCATGACTGGCACCTCGCCAATGGCGCGACCATGTATTCCGCCGGCCTCTGGTACCGGCCGATGATCTACGGGCTTTCAGGCGAAACGATCGAGCAGGCCTATGTGCGCGAAGCCAAGGCGACGCGTGAAAGTGCCGGCATCGTCGATGTCTCGACGCTAGGCAAGATCGCCGTGCAGGGCCCTGACGCCGCCGCGTTCCTCGACCGCGTCTACACCAACATGTTTTCGACGCTCGCCGTCGGCAAGGCGCGTTACGGGCTGATGCTGCGCGAGGACGGCTTCGCCTTCGACGACGGCACCACCTGGCGGCTCGGCGAACAGGATTTCCTGATGACCACCACCACGGCGAACGCCGGCAAGGTGATGCAGCATCTGGAATACTTCCTCGACGTGATCTGGCCCGACCTCAAGGTCCACGTCACCTCGGTGACCGACGAATGGGCGGGTGCGGCGATCGGCGGCCCGAAAGCCAGGCAGATCCTCGCCGCCTGCGTCACCGGCACCGCGGTCGACAATGCGACGCTGCCCTTCATGGGCATCGTCCATGGCCAGATAGCAGGCGTGGCGGTGATGATTTGCCGGCTTTCCTTCTCCGGCGAAATGGCCTTCGAGGTCTATTCCGGCGCCGGCCACGGCACCCATGTCTGGGAAGCGCTGATCGAAGCCGGCAAGCCGTTCGGGCTGGTCGCGTACGGGCTCGAGGCGCTGGGCACGATGCGCATCGAGAAGGGCCACGTCACCGGCGCCGAGATCGACGGCCGCACCACGGCGCGCGACTTGCATCTCGACTGGATGCTGTCGAAGAAGAAGCCGTTCATCGGCTCGGCCATGATGGATCGCGAAGGCCTGATCGCGTCCGACCGCCTGGAACTGGTCGGCCTGATCGCGCTGGACAACCGGCCGCTGAACGGTGGCGCGCACATTGTCGAGGCGTTGGACGAAGCCAATCCGCACGGCTCGATCGGCCACATCACCGCCTGCTGCTATTCGCCGGCGCTCGGCAAGCACATCGCGTTGGCGCTGGTCGAGGGCGGCAAGGCCAGGCACGGCACCCGCGCCCATGTCTCCGATCCGTTGCGCAATAGGTTCGGGCCGGTCGAGATCGTCTCCAACCATTTCTACGATCCGGAAGGGACCCGCATGCATGGTTGAGCGCCAATCCCCCCTCGAGCCGGCGTTTCATGTCGGCTCGCATGGCAATTTCGAGCATGGCATCGAGATCCTGCTGACCGAGACAAGGCCGGGCTCGATCGTGCAGCTCGCCGCCTGGCCGGGCGAGGAGAAGAAACTGATCGCTGCCATCCGCACTGTCACCGGGCTGGCGCTGCCCGACGGCGCCGGCGGCGGCTCGAGCGATGGCGTAAAATCGGTGTTCGGCTTCGCGCCGGGAAAATTCACCGTGGCCGACGAGGCCGAAGGGCTGACCGCGGCTTTTGCCAAGGCGGTGACACCGGCCATCGGCACAGTGACGGACCTCTCGCACGGATGCACCGCGATCCGCATCGCCGGGCCGAAGGCCGAGTGGGTGCTGGCGAAATTCTTCGCCATCGACTTCGCGCTGCCGGCCTTCCCCGTCGGCGCCGGTCGCTCGACCGCCCATCACGACGTCTTCGCCCAGATCCAGCGCACCAGCGCCGACCAGTTCGACATCTACGTCTTCCGCTCCTTCGCACTTTCGTTCTGGAAGGCGCTCTGCCATGCCAGCGAGGAAGTCGGCTACGAGGTGCAGTAGGCGGTGAGACCCAAAGGGGCTGCTTCTGGCCTCAATGCCGGCCGTTTCTGCCGCTAGAGAATCGCACCGCGGGTGGCCATTGTGGAAAACGTGGCCGCCAGATCGGCCCAAGGGATAAAAATCCCGTCTCAGGCTCGGCAAATTCGTTTGGTTCGAACATCTCCATGACCGCAGAACTATCCGCCGGCGCCACGGATCGCGCCGATGTGTCAGCCAGAGCCTTGCTCCTGCTACCGCTGACGGTCGCTTGCGGCGTGTTCATGACCAGCCTCGACCAGAATGTCGTGGTGACGGCACTGCCCGGCATCGGCGAAAGCCTTGCCCGCCCACCGAGCCAGCTTGGCCTGTTGATCACTGTCTATGTCGCCAGCCTGATCATCTCGATGCCGCTCGGCGGCTGGGCCGCAGACCGCTTCGGCCTGCGCAACGTCTACTGCTTTGCCTTGCTGGTGTTCGCCACCTCCTCGGCGCTCTGCGGCCTGTCTGATAACATCTGGACACTGGTCGGCGCCCGCGCGCTGCAGGGATTTGGCGGTGCGCTGATGGGCACGCTCGGCCAGGTCGTCATCCTGTCGAGTTTTCCGCGCAACCGGACGCTGAAGATCAACATGTATATCTCGGTCGCCAGCCAGACCGGGCCGTTGGTCGGGCCGCTCGTAGGCGGAGCGCTGACCACCTACATTTCCTGGCGCTGGATTTTCTTCATCAACGTGCCGTTCGCGCTGGCGGCGGCGGTCCTTGCCGCCTCGCTGTTCCCGACCGTGACCAGGCCCGTTCGCACGCGGTTCGATTTTCCAGGCTTCCTGCTGGTCGGCAGCGGCATGATCCTGCTGGTGTTCGGAATGGACTCGCTTGCCGCAAAGGACGCCGCCGGCGGCATGATCGCCGGCGAACTGGCGCTGGCGGTCGTCATCCTGTCGATAGCCTCGCTCTACTGCCTGCGCGTGCCAAATCCCCTGCTCGACCTCAAGCTCCTGCGCATCCGCACCTTCCGCATCTCCTTCCTCACCGGCGGCGGGCTGGACACGATCGGGCTGAGCTCCGTCGCCTTCCTGCTACCGCTGATGTTCCAGCTCGGCTTCGGCATGAGCGCGGTGCAGGCGGGATCGCTGACCTTCGTTGCCGCGCTCGGCTCGGTGATCATGCGTTTCTTCATGCCGCGCGTCCTCAACCGGTTCGGCTTCCGCCGTGTCCTGATCTTCAACACGCCTGTCGTTGCCGCCATGGTCGCCGGCTTTGCCTTGATGCAGGCGGCGACGCCGGTGTGGATCGTGCTTGGCTATATCTTTGCTTTCGGCGTCTTTCGGTCCGTCCAATGGGCCTCGACCGGCAACCTCGCCTATTCCGACATCGCCCCCGACCAGCTCGCCCGCTTCAGCGCGCTCTACTACATCCTCTGGCAATTGGCGGTGGCGGTCAGCGTCGGCCTGGCGGCGGCCATGCTGTCGTTTCTGGCCGGCCGCGGGCCTGCCGTGACCAATGATTTCCGGATCCTGTTCGCGATCGAAGGCATCATCACGCTCTGCGCGCTGCTTGCCTATTTCAAGCTGACGCCGCAGGACGGCGCCCATGTCAGCGGTCACGGCGCACAGCTGAATACGGAATAATGCATGTCGCCCAAAAGTGTGCAGCGGTTTTGGGACAACGGCATGCGCAAGAGAAAGTCAACCGCCGGCGGAGCTATTCGCTGAACGTCACCCACTCTTCCAGCGGCACGCGGTCGGTGCGGAAGGCGTTTTCCGGCTTGGAGATGTCCTCATAGCCGAGCGCCATGCCGCAGACGACGATCTCCTCGTCGGGAATGTTGAGCACCGGCCGGATCTGCCGGTGATAGGGCGCGAAGGCGGCCTGCGGGCAGGTGTGCAGGCCCCTGCCCCGCGCAGCGACCATGATGTTCTGCAGGAACATGCCGTAGTCGATCCACGAGCCCTGGTTGAGCCGGCGGTCGATGGTGAAGATCATGCCGACCGGCGCGTCGAAGAAGACGAAGTTGCGGTCGTGCTGGGCACGCATCTTGTCGACCTCGCGGCGGCCGATGCCGAGCGCGCCGTAAAGGCCGAAACCGTTGGCGCGTCGCCGCGTCAGATAAGGTTCGAAGAACTGGGTGGGATAGTAGCGATACTCGTCCCAGTCGGCCTTTTCGGCGCGGATACCGGAATTCAGAACGGCGTCCGAGATCCGCTGCTTGGTCTCGCCCTTAGTAACGTAGACCCGCCATGGCTGCATGTTGGTGCCGGACGGAGCGCGTGCCGCAACCACCAGAATATCGCGAATGGTGTTGTCGTCGACCATGTCGGGCAGAAATGCGCGCACCGAACGGCGCGACATGATCGCCTCGTCGACGATCTCGGCCTCATCCTCGATTCGAGCCTTCTTTTCCAACATGGGCCGTCCCTTCGCCATAGCGTCGATCGGACGTCCCCACTCGCCGCTCGCGGCGGAGCCTTTGCATGAACCGTCAAAATCCTGCAAGCAAATCTTGAGCATTGGTGAAAATCTACTTGATTTTTTCATGAGCTTGATTTCTCATGAAATTCGGATTGAATTTTTCATGAAGTGAGCGTTTTGGCGTCTCCTACCGCGCGAACATTGCAGGGACCTGACGAACGCGTGCTGGCTGGCGATATCAGGGCGCTGCGCCGGGCACGCGGGCTGACGCTCGCCGAAATCGCCTTGAAGCTTGGCCGTTCGGTCGGCTGGGTCAGCCAGGTCGAACGCGGCCTGTCGACGCCGTCGCTCAGCGACCTCAGGGCGTTCGCCGAACTGTTCGGTGTGCCGATCAGCCTGTTCTTCAGCCATGACGTGCCGGTCGAAAGCGAGCGCGGCGTGGTGGTGCGCGCCGGCAGGCGCCGCACGCTTGGCACCAGCGAATCCGGCCTGGTGGAAGAACTCCTGTCGCCCGATCTCGGTGGTAGTTTCGAGATGGTGCGCTCGATCTTCGCGCCGGGCGCGGAGATGAAGACCGAGCAGATGCGGCCGACCGAGGAAGCCGGCTATCTCGCCTCGGGTATTTTCGAGATCGAGATTGCGGGCGTCTGGCACCGGCTCGGCGAAGGCGATTCCTTCCGCTTCGAAGGCAAGCCCTATCGCTGGCGCAATCCAGGCACCGAGCCGGCGGTTGTCATCTGGGTGGTTTCGCCACCGGTTTATTGACATGCATGTCGCCCAAAAGTGTGCAGCGGTTTTGGGATAACGACATGCATCACAACAAAAAAGGAAGCGCAACGCGCTTCATTTCTGGGAGAAGAACATGGCGGGTTTGCCGAGCACGGCGCGCGTGGTGATCATCGGAGGTGGCGTCGTCGGCACCTCCTCGCTCTATCATCTCGCCAAAGCGGGCTGGACCGACTGCGTGCTCCTGGAAAAGAACGAGCTGACATCGGGCTCGACCTGGCATGCCGCCGGCAATGTGCCGACCTTCTCCTCGTCCTGGTCGCTGATGAACATGCAGCGCTATTCGACCGAGCTTTACCGCGGGCTGGCCGACGCGGTCGACTATCCCATGAATTACCACGTCACCGGCTCGCTGCGCCTTGCCCATACGAAAGAGCGCATGCGGGAATTCCAGCGCGCCAAGGGCATGGGCCGCTATCAGGGCATGGATATCGACGTGGTGGGCGTCGACGAGATCAAGCGCCGCTATCCCTTCATCGAGACGCACGACCTGAAGGGTGCGCTCTATGACCCGAGCGACGGCGACATCGACCCGGCGCAATTGACCCAGGCGCTGGCCAAGGGCGCGCGCGACCTGGGTGCGAAAATCATCCGCTTCTGTCCTGTCACCGGCGTGCGCCGCGAGAAGGACGAATGGGTGGTCACCACGCCGCAGGGCGAGATCCGCTGCGAGATCGTTGTCAACGCCGCCGGTTACCGTGCCGCCGAAGTCGGCCGGATGTTCGGTCGCGAAGTGCCGATGATGGTTATGAGCCATCAGTACATATTGTTCGAGGAAATCCCCGAACTCGCCGCCTGGTCGAAGGAACAGGGCAAGAAACTGCCACTGCTGCGCGATGTCGATACGTCCTATTACCTTCGCCAGGAAAAGGCCGGCATGAATCTCGGCCCCTATGAGCGCAATTGCCGCGCGCATTGGGCTGATCGCAACGATCCGATGCCGGAGGATTTTTCCTTCCAGCTCTTCCCCGACGATCTCGACCGGCTGGAACATTACCTGGCAGACGCCGTCGCCCGCGTGCCGATCCTGGGTACGGCCGGCCTGTCCAAGGTCATCAACGGACCGATCCCCTATGCGCCGGACGGCAATCCGCTGATCGGCCCCATGCCCGGCGTGCCCAACGCCTTCGAGGCCTGCGTCTTCACCTTCGGCATCGCCCAGGGCGGCGGCGCCGGCAAGGTGCTGGCCGAATGGATCACCCAGGGCCAGACCGAATGGGATATGTGGTCCTGCGATCCGCGCCGTTTCACATCTTTCGCCTCGGCGCCGGACTATTGCGTCGCCAAAGGTATGGAAATCTACGGCAATGAATACGCCATCCAGTTCCCGCGCCATGCCTGGCCGGAAGGGCGCGACCGCAAGCTTTCGCCGATCCACGATCGCGCAAAGGCGCTCGGCGGTCGCTTCGACGCCTATAATGGCTGGGAACGCGCCACCTGGTACGCGCAACCCGGCGACGACATTTCCGAGGAAGCAACACTGACCTTCCGTCGCGACGGACCCTGGCAAGAGCGCGTGCGCGAAGAATGCCTGGCCGTGCGCGACGCCGCCGGCATCCTCGACCTGCCCGGCTTCTCGCGCTTCAACCTCGAAGGCCCAGGCGCCGCCGAATGGCTGAGCCTGCAGGTCACCGGCCTGGTGCCGAAGCCCGGCCGCATCGGCCTTGTCTATTTCGCCGACGACAAGGGCCGCATCGTCACCGAAATGTCGGTCGTTCGCCACGGCGATGACGAGATGACGCTGATCACCGCGGCGGTCGCGCAATGGCATGATTTCGAATGGCTGAAATCGCGCATGCCCGGGGATGCGGCCTTCACCCTGACCGACCGGACCGAGGACTATTCCACCCAGATCCTGGCCGGCCCCAATTCGCGGAAAATCCTGGCCGATGTCTGCGACGCCGATCTCACTCTGCCGTGGCTGACACATCAGGAAACTGAGATAGCCGGCCGCTGGGCCAAGCTCGTTCGCGTCTCCTTCGCCGGTGAACTCGGCTGGGAAATCCACACCAAGACCGGCGACACCGCCGCCATCTTCGACGCCATCTGGGCCGCCGGGCAGAAGCACGGGCTGAAACCGTTCGGCATGTACGCGCTGGATTCGCTCAGGCTGGAGAAGGGCTACCGCACCTGGAAGGGCGATCTGTCGACCGACTATTCCATCCTGCAGGGCGGGCTCGAGCGCTTCGTGAAATGGGAGAAGCCCGATTTCCGGGGCAAGGCCGCGCTTCAGAACGAGAAGCAGCAAGGCGTGAAGAAGCGCTTCGTCACGCTGGTCGTCGAAAACCCCGGCGATTGCGACGCGCCCTACATGTCGACGCTGTGGCATGGCGGCGAGATCGTCGGCGAGACCACGTCAGGCGGCTGGGGCCATCGCATCGACAAGTCGATCGCGCTCGGCATGCTGCGGATGGATTTGACCGAGCCCGGCACCTCCGTCGAGGTCGAAATCTTCGGCGATCGTTTCCAGGCGGTCGTGCAGAAGGACGAGCCGCTCTGGGATCCCAGAAACGAGAGGCTGCGCGCATGAAGAATGTAATCCTCACCGATGGCGGCATGGGCCAGGAACTGGTCCGGCGCAGCAGATCCGAGCCGACGCCGTTGTGGTCGGCCAGGGTCCTGATCGACGAACCCGATCTGGTGCGCGACCTGCATGCCGAATTCATCCGCGCTGGCGCGCGCGTCATCACCATCAACACTTATTCCGCGACACCTGAACGCCTGGCGCGCGAGGGGGCCGAGGACCTGTTCAAGCCGTTGCAGAAGCGCGGCATCGAATTGGCCAGGCAGGCTTGTGACGAAGCCGGCGAGGCAGCGATCGCCGGCTGCCTGTCGCCGCTTTTCGGCAGCTACGCGCCGGCGCTGACCATCTCCTACCAGGAGACGCTCGACATCTACCGCCGCATCGTCGCCGAGCAGGCGGATGGCGTCGATCTGTTCCTCTGCGAAACCATGGCCTCTGCCGATGAGGCGCGCGCGGCCGTCACCGCGGCATCGGAAAGCGGCAAGCCGGTCTGGGTGTCGTGGACGCTCGCCGATCACGGCGCGCCGCGGCTGCGCAGCGGTGAAACAATAGCCGCCGCGGCAAGCGCGCTCGATGGCCTGCCGATAGCGGCGCGGCTGCTCAACTGCTGCCGGCCGGAAGCGATCGCCGCCGCCTTGCCTGAACTGATCGACCTCGGCGGCCCGGTCGGCGCCTATGCCAATGGCTTCACCTCCACGGAGGCGCTGAAGCACGGCGGTACCGTCGATGTGCTGCACGCCCGCCACGACCTCGGCCCGGACGCCTATGCCGAGCAAGCGATCGGTTGGGTGCAGGCAGGTGCCGACATCGTCGGCGGCTGCTGCGAAGTCGGCCCCGCCCATATCGCCGCACTGCGCGGCGGGCTCGAACAGGCCGGCTACCAGATCTCGGGAGTTCAATGATGCCCAGACCATCGTCTCGCATTTCCGGCATCGTGCCTTCGGGCAAGGATGGCTGGGAGGTTCATTTCGCCGCCTGGACCCGCAAGGAAGCCGGCGAAGACATCATCATGCTGTCGGTCGGCGACCACGATTTCGACACGCCTTCGCAAACGATCGAGGCCTGCGTGACCGCGGTTCGCGGCAGCAACCACCACTACACCCCGCTTCCCGGCCTGCCGCGCCTGCGCCAGGCGATGGCGGCCGCCTCCAGCGCCTGCACCGGCGTCGAGACGACGCCTGATCAAGTCATCGCCACGCCGGGCGGCCAGGCCGCCCTCTATGCGGCCGTGCAGGCCGTTCTCGACCAGGGCGATCACGCCATCGTGGTGGCACCCTATTATGCCACCTATCCCAACACGTTCAGCGCCGCCGGCGCCAGTTTCACCGTCGTCGAGACGCCGGCCGAGGATGGGTTTCAACCCCGCGCCGACATGATCCGCGCGGCCCTCAAGCCCAACACGCGCGCCATCCTGATCAACACGCCGAACAATCCGACGGGTGCGGTCTATTCGCGCGAGCGGCTGGAACAGTTGGCCGAAATCTGCAGGGAGCACGATCTCTGGCTGCTGTCGGACGAGGTCTACTGGACGCTGGGCGGCGGCGAGCATGTCTCGCCGCGCTCGCTGCCCGGCATGGCCGAGCGCACGCTGGTCATCAATTCCATGTCCAAGAGCCATGGCATGACCGGCTGGCGCATGGGCTGGCTGACCGGTCCGCAGGATATGATCACGCTGCTCATCAACCTCAATCTGGTGACGACCTACGGCCTGCCGGCCTTCATCTCGATCGCCTGCGCCGAGGCGCTGGAGAACCGTTACGGCGTCAAGGAGATCGCCGAGCGATACGCGGCGCGCCGGACCGTCCTGCTGGATGCCGTGCGCGGCATGAACAATGTCAGTGTGCGCGGTTCCGAAGGCGGCATGTATGTCATGCTCGACATATCGGATGTCGAACCCGACGACGAAAAATTCGCCTGGGCCCTTCTCGACCAGGAGAAGGTCGGCGTGATGCCCGGATCGAGCTTCGGCGAAGCCGCCGCCGGCCACATCCGCATCAGCCTCTGCCAGCCCGAGCCCGTACTGCAGGAAGCGGCCGCCCGACTGCGCCGTTTTGCTTCCACCTATCGCCGCGAGGCCGCATGACCAAGACCGTCCCGACCAAGGCTCGCGCGGTCATCATCGGCGGCGGCGTTTCCGGTTGTTCTGTCGCCTATCACCTGGCCAAGCTCGGCTGGACCGACATCGTGCTCCTGGAACGCAAGCAACTGACCTCGGGCACGACCTGGCACGCCGCCGGCCTGATCGGCCAGTTGCGCGGTTCGCAGAACATGACACGGCTGGCGAAATATTCGGCCGACCTCTACGTCAAGCTGGAAGCCGAGACCGAGGTTGGCACCGGCATGCGCCAGGTCGGTTCGATCACCGTTGCGCTGACCGAGGAGCGCAAGCACGAGATCTATCGGCAGGCATCGCTGGCGCGTGCCTTCGACGTCGACGTGCGCGAGATTTCGCCGAGCGAAGTCAAGCAGATGTATCCACATCTCAACGTCTCGGACGTCGTCGGCGCCGTGCATCTGCCGCTCGACGGCCAGTGCGATCCCGCCAACATCGCCATGGCGCTGGCCAAGGGCGCGCGCCAGCGCGGCGCCGCCATCGTCGAGAATGTGAAGGTCACCAAAGTCCATACCAGAAATGGCCGCGTTACCGGCGTGTCGTGGGCGCAGGGTGACGAACAAGGCATGATCGAGGCCGACATCGTCGTCAATTGCGCCGGCATGTGGGCCCGCGAACTCGGTGCCCAGAACGGCGTCACCATTCCGCTGCACGCATGCGAGCATTTCTATCTCGTCACCGAGCCGATCCCCGGCCTCTCACGCCTACCGGTGCTGCGCGTTCCGGATGAGTGCGCCTACTACAAGGAAGACGCCGGCAAGATGATGCTCGGCGCCTTCGAGCCGGTGGCCAAGCCCTGGGGCATGGACGGCATTCGTGAGGATTTCTGCTTCGACCAATTGCCCGAGGACATGGACCATTTCGAGCCGATCCTCGAAATGGGTGTCAACCGCATGCCGATGCTGGCCACCGCCGGCATCCATACCTTCTTCAACGGCCCCGAAAGCTTCACGCCTGACGACCGCTATTATCTCGGCGAGGCGCCGGAATTGCGGGGCTACTGGATGGCGACCGGCTACAATTCGATTGGCATCGTCTCCTCGGGCGGCGCCGGCATGGCGCTGGCGCAGTGGATCAATGACGGCGAAGCGCCGTTCGACCTCTGGGAAGTCGACATCCGCCGCGCCCAGCCGTTCCAGAAGAACCGCCGCTATCTCAGGCAGCGCGTCTCCGAAACGCTCGGCCTGCTTTACGCCGACCATTTCCCCTATCGGCAGATGGCGACATCGCGCGGTGTGCGCCGCTCGCCCCTGCATGAACACCTGAGGGCGCGCGGCGCCGTGTTCGGCGAGGTCGCCGGCTGGGAGCGCGCCAACTGGTTCGCCCGCGAGGGGCAGGAGCGCGAATACCGCTATTCCTGGAAGCGGCAGAATTGGTTCCACAACCAGCGCGAGGAGCATCTGGCGGTCCGCAACAAGGTTGGCCTGTTCGACATGACCTCGTTCGGCAAGATCCGCGTCGAGGGCCGCGATGCCTGCGCTTTCCTGCAAAGGCTGTGCGCCAACGATATGGACGTGGCGCCGGGCAAGATCGTCTATACCCAGATGCTCAACCAGCGCGGCGGCATCGAGAGCGACCTCACCGTGTCCAGGCTCTCGGATACGGCCTACTTCCTCGTCGTGCCGGGCGCCACGTTGCAGCGCGACCTCGCCTGGCTGCGCCGACACGTAGCGGACGAGTTCGTGGTCATCACCGATGTCACGGCGGCCGAAAGCGTGCTCTGCCTGATGGGTCCGGATGCGCGAAAGCTGATCCAGAAAGTCAGCCCCAACGACTTCTCCAACGAGAACAACCCGTTCGGCACGTTCCAGGAGATCGAGATCGGCATGGGGCTGGCCCGCGCCCACCGCGTCACCTATGTCGGCGAACTCGGCTGGGAACTCTATGTCTCGACCGACCAGGCCGCCCATGTCTTCGAGGCGATCGACGAGGCGGGTGCGGATGTCGGTCTGAAACTCTGCGGCCTGCACACGCTGGATTCCTGCCGCATCGAAAAAGCCTTTCGGCATTTCGGCCACGACATCACCGACGAGGACAATGTGCTGGAAGCCGGCCTCGGCTTCGCGGTGAAGACCGCAAAGGGCGAGTTCATCGGCCGCGATGCGGTCTTGAAGAAGAAGGAAGCCGGATTGAACCGCCGGCTGGTCCAGTTCCGGCTGAAAGACCCGCAGCCGCTGCTCTTCCACAACGAAGCGATCCTGCGCGACGGCAAGATCGTCGGCCCGATCACCTCGGGCAATTACGGCCACCATCTCGGCGCTGCGATTGGGTTGGGCTATGTGCCCTGCCAGGGCGAGAGCGAGGCGGATGTACTGGCCTCATCCTATAAGATTGAGATCGCCGGCGAGCGGTTCGCGGCGGAAGCCTCGCTGAAGCCGATGTATGATCCGAAAGCGGAGCGGACGAGGATGTAGCGTTCTTACCCTCCCCCTTGTGGAGGGTCGGCTCGCGGTCGGAGCGAAGCGAGGATTGCGAGCCGGGGCGGGGGTGCGCCCTACGAGGACCCCACCCCGCTTCGCAAAAGCCGCTTTGCGGCATTTGCTGCGCGACCCTCCCCACAAGGGGGAGGGTAAGTCCCTCAAAACCGCTCCAGCTTCATCCGTACCTTCGCCAGAAACGCCGCCCGCGTCTTTGGCGTCGAGGCGTCCATCAGATAATGCGCCAGGAAGAACGTCCTGCACCGTCTCGCGCACAGCGCCCGCATGCCGCGCAGCAAGGTCTTGCGTCCGGGCTGGCCGACGACGACGCTCCACCAGGTCGGCGCGCCGCAGGTGGTGATGACACCGACCTTGCTGACATGCGTCATCAGCGATGTGATCCGCCCCTTGCCCGCCGGCAGTTTGAAGGCGACGTCCGTCGCCCAGACCCGGTCGAGCCAGCCCTTCAGCATCGCCGGCAGCCCGTACCACCAGGTCGGATAGACGAACAGGATCGCCTCGGCCCAGGCGAGCAGCCCGAAATGCGGCTTTAGCGCCGGGTCCTGCGGCGCCTGATTGTTGTAAGTGCGCCGCTCGTCGCAGCCCATCACGGGATCGAATTTCTCGGCATAGAGGTCGAGCAGCCGCACCTCCCAGCCCCTTGCCTTGAGCACATCCAGAGCGGTGTCGCGGATTGCGGCGCAAAAACTTTCCGGCACCGGATGGCAATAGACCACGAGGACCCGCATCAGAATGCATCCATGCTCGCCGCCACCTTCGTCATGAAGGATTTTCGTGTTTGGTCGGTCGACAGGTTCATCGCGTAATGCGCGAGGTAAGTCACCGGCGCGCCGGGCTTTACTGTGGCGCGCAGCATGCGCTTGATCAGCTTGCGCGGCGGATCGCCCATCACAATGGCGCGGAACCGGCTGCCGCCATAGGTGGTGACCGCCGCGACCTTCCTGATATTGTGCAGCGACGGTTGCACCTTGCCGTCGACCAGCTTGAACGACACGCCGGGCAGAAAGACACGGTCGAAGAAGCCTTTCAGGATTGCGGGGAAGCCGTAATTCCAGACCGGATAGGAGAGCACCAGCGCCTCGGCCCGCAGCAAGCGCCCGACATAAGGCGCTGCCGGATCCTCGGGGCCGCGCTGGTTGTGATAATCCAGCCGCTCCTGGCGCACTAGCCGCGGGTCGAAATCCTCGGCATAGAGGTCGCAGTCATCGACATTATGGCCCGCCTCCATCAGCCGCTCGACGATCAACCGGTGCAGGCCGGCATTGAAGCTGGTCTCGACCGGGTGGGCGTAGAGCACGAGGATGTTCACGGGACAACATCCCGCAGGTCAGCGCGAGGCACCCCCCTCTGCCCTGCCGGGCTTCTCCCCTTCAAGGGAGGAGATTGGCCATCGCTTCGACTTTCGCCAATCACCAATGCTGGAGTGGATTCGAGGCGTCGAAACAGCTGATCTCCCCCCTTGAAGGGGAGATGGCCGGCAGGCCAGAGGGGGGTGGACGCGCGCAAACCTCTCCTCATCCCACCCTCTGCAGCCCCTTGAACAGGAAGGTCCTTCCGGATCGATAGTCATAGTCCGGATTTTCCCAGGCGATCATCTTGCCGGGGTTGAGCAGGCCTTGCGGGTCGGTCTCGCGCTTGAAAGCGAGCTGCACGGCATCCGTCTGCTTCATGCCGCCCTCCTCCAGCGTGTAGCGGTGCGGGTTGAAGATCGGGCAGCCATTGTCCTCGTGCAGGCGCACGATCTCGTCGAGCCGCGCCTCGGTGGTGAATTTTACCAGCGGCAGGCCGAAACAGGTGATGTTGCCGTCCAGCCGCACGAATTCGAGATGCGAGAACACTTCGCCCGGAAACATCGCATCCATCTTCTCGACCAACGCCAGCTGATTGGGAAAAGGATAGAGCGACTGCAGATAGGTGATGTCGGGATCGACGCGCAGTGCCCTCAGCGTGGTGTGGTTCCAGGCCAGCTCATAGGCCGGCGGCAGGCCCTTTTTCTCCTCCGGCGTCGCCGTCGCGGCGTTGAAGATCACCTCGCCGCCGGGGCGCCGGGTGAAGGCGAGGAATGCATCCAGCCCATGCTGCGCCACCATGACGACGCAGATGCTTTGCCCTTCCCTGAAAAACTTCTGGTGCCGCTTGAAATAGAGCTGCGGCACCGGTGCGGCGATCGGCGTGATCAGCTTGGTCAGGATGCCGTCCTGGCAGGCCAGCGCATTGCCGTAGCGTGCCGCGTCCATGAAGGCATCGAAGCCGACAATGACGTCGACCCACTCATAGGCCGCGGTCAGCGGCATCTCGACTTCCGTGATGATGCCGTTGGTGCCGTAAGCGTGGGTCACCTTATGCAAGTCCTCGCCGGTGAGTTCGAGCGCCTTTGGCTCGGCCTCCATCGTCACCACGCGCAGGCGCAGCACATTGCCGAAATCGCGCAACCCGCCGAAATTGATCGAACCGACGCCGCCCGAGCCGCCGGCAATGAAACCGCCGATCGAGGCAGTGTTGTAGGTCGAGGGCGAGAGCCGCAGCTCCTGCCCGGAATGCGCGCGCGTGGCCTTGTCGATATCGGCCAGCACCGCGCCCGGCCCGGTCACCACGCGCCCCGGCGCGATCGACTTTATCTCGTTCATCTCGGCAAGATTGAGCACCACGCCGCCCGACAATGGCATCGCCTGGCCGTAATTGCCCGTGCCGCTGCCGCGCGGCGTCACCGGCACGCCATGCCGGTGACAGGCGGCGAGCACACGGATCAGCTCGGCCTCGGTCTTCGGCGTCACGATCAGGTCGCCGGTGACATGGTCGAGCTGCTGTTTCAACACAGGGCTGTACCAGTAGAAGTCACGGCTCTTCTGCTGGACGATGGCCGGATTGTCGTCGAGTTTCAGCCCGTCGAGATCGCGTTTGAGCGCCGAAACGTCCATCATTCCACCATCAGTTCGTCGAGTTCGGCATAGTCGGGCAACTGCCGCTCGATCGCACGGCCGCCGCGCACGACGATGCGATCCGATTCGGGGCGTGACAGCAATTCCGTCCAGCTTCGACCTTTGAACAGGATGAAATCGGCATCGCCGCCGGCGGCAAGCGTGCCAAGCCCATCAAGCCGCATCACCTTGGCCGGCGTCGCGGCGACCGCTTGCGGCCAGTCGGCGACCGGATGATCGAAATGCAGGATGCGCGTCGCTATGCGGTAGACCTCCAGCATGTCGAGATCGCCATAGGCATAGAAGGGGTCGCGCGTGTTATCGGAAGCGACGGCGACAGGAATGCCCCTCGCCTTCATCTCGTGCAGCAGCGTCACCCCTCGCCAGCGCGGCGTGGTCTGGTCCCCGCGCCGATCCTGCAGATAGAGATTGCACATCGGCAGCGACACCACCGCCAGCCCGGCCTTCGCCACCTTGTCCAGCGTGTCCAGAACCTCGAGGTCGAGCTGCCGCGCCAGCGAGCAGCAATGGCCGACGAGGATCTTGCCCTCGAAACCGTTCCAAAGTGCGGCCTCGGCGATCTTCTTCAGCGAGATCGCCGCGATGTCGTCGGTCTCATCGGCATGGAAATCGAGATCGAGCCCATGCTTGATCGCTTGCGCGAAGACATGGTCAAGCAGTTCCTCCAGATCCGGCACCATATAGGTGACGACGCCCAGTACTCCCTTGGCGGCTGCGACCCGTTTCGCCAGCCTGTCGAACCATTTCTTGTCGCGCACGCCCTCTATGCCGAGCAGGCAGGCGCCCTGCAACTCGATGCGGCCGCGCCATGCCTCGCGCATCGTCTCGAACACCGGCCAGGAGATTTCCTCCTGCGGCGCGACGCTGTCGAGATGGGTGCGCAGCGCTTTGGTACCATGCGCATAGGCCGAGCGCAGCGAGAAATCCATGCGCTTTGCCAGGTCCTCGGCGCTCCAGCGCGAGACGCGGTCGGCGCCGGCGGCGTTGAGCGCGCCCATGAAGGTGCCGTCGGGATTGGGCTTTCGCGGCCAGATGTGGCCCTTGTCGATATGGGTATGGCAGTCGACGAAGCACGGCAAGACGATGCGACCGGCAAGGTCGATAGCCTCCGTCGGCGCCTTCGCTTTGCCATGCACCGCAATGCTGGAGATCTTGCCGTCTGCAATAGCAACGTCGGCCAGCGTGAAACCGTCATTGTCGTAGGTTGCGACAAGGCCCGACGTCAGTGATCGATGAAGGCGGGCGTTGGCGAGCTGGTATGAAGCTGAGTTCGGAATCAAGGCCTTACCGCTCCTGCTTCAGTGCGCTTTCGTGCCAGCGCCTGAGGATAAGATGCGAAATCAGCGACAGCACGAGAAAGATCAGGATGCCGGTCAGCGAGATCAGGAAGAGCGCCGCGAACAGCCTTGGCGCGTTGAGCCGGTAGCCGGCCTCGATGATGCGCGAGGCGAGCCCCGACGACTGGCCGGTGGCGCCGGCAACGAACTCGGCTACCACGGCGCCGATCAGCGACAGGCCGCCAGCGATCTTCAGCCCACCGAGAAAATACGGCATCGCCGCCGGCAGCCTGAGATAGCGCAACTGCTGCCAGCGCGTCGCGCCATTGAGCTTGAACAGGTCGCGCAGATTGCGGTCGACCGAATTCAGGCCGAGCGTGGTGTTGGACAGGATCGGGAAGAAGGCGACGATCCAGGCGCACAGCAGAAGCTTGGTCGTCTGGTTGTTCACGTAGATGTTAATCAGCGGAAAGATCGCCACGATCGGCGTCACCTGCAGCACGATGGCGAACGGGAAGAACGACATCTCCACCCATTTCGATTGCGCGAACAGCACCGACAGCCCGACGCCGCCGATGACGGCCAAGGCCAGGCTGAGGAAGGTGATGCGCAAGGTGACCAGCAGCGAGGAGAACAGCAGGCCGGCATCGTTGTGGAGCGTCTGCAGCACCACGCCGGGGCGCGGCAGGATATATTGCGGGATCTCGTTCCACACGCAGATGCGGTCCCACAGCCAGATCGCCAGGATCATGATCGCCAGCGGCAGCACCCAGCGGCCGACCCGCTCGAGCCGCTCCTGGCGCACGCGGCGCGCTTCCTCGGGGTCGAGTTTCAACGTGCCGTCAATGACCGTCATGATGCGGGCCCGCTGTTGAATTGATGGCATTGACCAGCACGTCGGATGCCTGACGGCAAAGGGCTGCATAGTCGGGCGAGGTGCGAAATGCTTCGTCGCGCGGATAGGCCGCCTCGATGGCGAGTTCGTCGAACACCCTGCCCGGCCGCGCCGCCATGACGACGACCCGGTTGGATAAAAACACACTTTCGAAGACGCTGTGGGTGACGAAGACGACGGTGAAGCGTTCGTCCTGCCAAAGCTCCAGCAGATCGTTGTTGAGCTTGAAACGGGTGATCTCGTCCAGTGCTGCGAACGGTTCGTCCATCAGCAGCACACGCGGCTTGGTCACCATGGCGCGCGCGATCGAGACGCGCATCTTCATGCCGCCGGACAGTTCCCGAGGCACGGCGTCCTCGAAACCGGTCAGGTGCACCCGCGCCAGCATTTGCGTGATCGCCGGGGCGGCCTTGGCGCGGGAAATGCCTTTCAGCCTGAGCGGCAGCCAGACATTGTCGAAGACGCTGGCCCAGGGCAACAGCGTCGGCTCCTGGAAGACGAAGCCGATGTTGGCGCGGTCGAGCGAACCGCCGCCGCGCCAGTCAAGCAGGCCGGAGGTCGGCGTCGACAGGCCGGCGATCAGCCGCAGCGCCGTCGACTTGCCGCAACCGGACGGCCCGAGCAGGCTGAGGAAATCGCCTTCCCTGATCGTCAGGTCGACGTCGCTCAGCGCCGTCACGCCGTTGGAAAACACCTTGCCGACGCCGCGCAGCGCCAGCAAGGTCGGAGCGACGTCCGATGCCGGCGCTCGCGCCACCTTTTCCCCTATCATGCTCAGGCTGGCCTATTTCTTCAGGTCGAGCCCGACGCTCTTGTTGACGAAGGCCAGCGTGTAGGCCTTCGAAATGTCGATGCCTTCAGGCGTGACCTTGGCCTTGACCATCTTGTCATAGAAACTCTTGATGCGCGCGTCGGTCATGGCGCCGATGCCGAGTTTCTCGGTGTCGCCGGAATCGGCAAGGCCGAACTTCTTCATCTGCCCGATCGAGAAAGCGATCTGCTCGTCGCTCATGTCAGGATTGTCTTTCTTGATCATGTCGTTGGCGGCCTTATTGTCGCCGTAGAGGTACTTGTACCAGCCCTTGGCCGAGCCATCGACGAAGCACTGGACCACCTCCGGCTTCTTGTCGATCGTGTCCTGCATCACCTCGATCGTCGTCGAGTAGGTGTCCCAGCCATAGTCGGCGAGCAGGAACTGGTTCGGCACGAAGCCGCCTTCCTTCTTGACCGCGAACGGCTCCGAGGTGACGTAACCCTGCTGGATCGACTTCTTGTTGGCGAGGAAGGGAGCGGTGTTGTAGGTGTAGGGCGCGCGCTTGGCGGCGTCGAAGCCGAGTGCGGTGACCATCCACTGGAAGAAGGTCTGCACGCCTTCGTCACCCAGTATGTATTGGTCGGCGTTCTTCAGGTCTTCCCACTTGTCCAGCCCCTCGCCGGGATGGGACATGATGACCTGCGGATCTTTCTGGAAATCGGCCGCCACCACGCGCATCGGAATGCCTTGCTGGACGGCATCGAAGGCCGACAGCAGATTGCCGCCCATGTAGAAATCGATCTTGCCGGCCAAAAGCATCGGCCGGCCGCTGACCTGCGGACCGCCCTGCATGATGGTGACGTCGAGGCCGCAGGCAGCATAGGTGCCGTCCGCCACGGCCTGATAGTAACCGCCATGTTCCGGCTCGGCCAGCCAGTTGGTGCCGAAGGTAACTTTTTCATTCGCCGCGGCACCCAGCGTGCTGGCGGCAAGCAAGGCCACCACCGCTACCGAGATCTTCTGTTTTGCGTACATCGACAACCACCCTTTGTTTGCTCCGGCGCCACGCGCCAGGCTCGACACCGAAGATTCAAGAAGCAAGACACATGCCACCGGCGTCACGCGCCGGAACCCGCCCGCCTGCACCACAGCCATCTGCGAAAGCCGGAAAGGTCGTGCTGCACCGAAGGCATCGTGCCTATTTTTTGAACGCCTGTCCACAATCGCACCGGCAACATGCACCGCCATCTTGAAGCTGTGATGCGTCCCGCCTTAGGCTGACGGCATCCAGGAGATTGCCATGTTCAGATTCCTCACCCCGAAGTCGATCAAGCCGCCCTTCGCCCGCTATAGCCACGGCGTCGAAGTGCCGGCGGGCAAGCGGCTGGTGCTGTGCTCGGGTCAGGTGGCGATCACGGCGGACGACCAGATTCCCGAGGACGCCGGCGCCCAGGCCGAACTCTGCTTCCGCAACATCGAGGCAATCCTCGGCGAGGCTGGGCTGGGGCTCGGGGACATCGTGCGCATCAACGCCTATGTCACCGACCGCGCGCATCTTCGGCCCTATATGGATGTCCGCGACAGGCTGTTTTCGAGCCCCGCGCCGGCCTCGACGCTGATGATCGTTTCCGGCTTTGCCCGCCCCGAATTCAAGGTCGAGGTCGAGGTCATCGCGGCTGGGTGATCGACAGCAGGCCTGTGCCGCGCTAGGTCTCACCGTTCATCGAAGAGGCATGACATGACCGCTGCAAAAAGACGCGTCTGCTGGGGCGACTACCGGACCACGGAATACGCCTCGATCGATCCGGAGGCGACGATCGCCGTTCTGCCGGTGGCGGCGATCGAGCAGCATGGACCGCATCTGCCTGTCTCGACCGACACTTCGATCATGAACGGCATGCTCGACACGGTGATCGCCCGCCTGCCCGACGATCTCGACATCCGCATCCTGCCGGTCCAGGCGGTAGGCAAGTCGAACGAGCACCTGCATGCGCCGGGCACGCTCACCTTGCCGGCAACGACGCTGGTCGAGGCCTGGACCGAGCTTGGCGTGTCAATCGCCCGCGCCGGGGTGCGCAAACTCATCGTCGTCAATTCGCATGGCGGCAATGAAGAGATCATGGGCATCATCACGCGTGAATTGCGTGTGCGCGAAAAGATGCTGGCGGTGAAGACGAGCTGGCAGCGTTTTGGCCGTCCGGCCGGCATGTACACCGAACTCGAGGACCGCCACGGCATCCATGGCGGCGATGTCGAGACCTCTTTGATGCTGCATTTCCGGCCCGACCTCGTCGACATGGGCAAGGCCGATAATTTCGTTTCCAACGTCGCCGTGGCGGAGAAGGAGTTTTCGCTGCTGCGCCACACCGGCACCCATGCCTTTGCCTGGATCGCCAGTGACCTTAACCCCAATGGCGTGGTTGGCGACGCCAGCATCGCGACATCGGAAAAAGGCAGGCTGACGGCAGAGCATCAGGCCGACGGTTTCATCAGCCTGCTCAGGGATGTGCGCAAGGCGAAGCTCGCCGACTGGCTGAAGTAACTAGAGCAATTCCAGGAAAAGTGAGCGGTTTTCCCGGGAAAAGCGCGTAGCGCTTTCCCTTGGGAATTGCGTCAGAACAAAGCGTTAGAGTGGTTCGCCGTTTCCATGAAACGGTGAAACGCTCCAGCCGTCTATATCAAGCGCGAACGGCGTGCCTTCGAAGGCGTCGGCGCCGCGCCCGATCGACTGGATCGCCTCGATCATCCGGCCGTTGCGATCCAGCAGCGCGTCGGCCACGGCAATGAGCCGTGGATTGGGTGTCGCCGAGGGCGACAGCGCCCGCAGCGTCCAGGCCAGTTCGGCCTCGTCGCGTGTCGGCGCCAGAGCGGCGGCGATGATGTAGGCCGAAGCGGTCGAGCGGCTGATGCCGGCATAGCAATGCACGACCATGGGCTTCGCCCGGTCCCAGCGGCGCGCGAAATCGAGCACGTCGCGGACATGCTCCTCGCCAGGCATGGTCATGCCTTCCTGCGCCACCGCTATGTCGTGCATGACCAGATGCAGATGGTTTTCCCGGACAATCGAGGCCGGTCGCACCACCTCGGTTCCGGCGGCGAGCAGCGACAGCATGCGGTCGGCGCCGGTCCTTGCCACCGTTTCCTCGACCTTTGCCAGCGAGCAGACATGGATCATTGCTTCGAGCCCTTCGATTGATCCTCGCGCCGCGCCGCCCATTCGGCAAGGGCGGATTCGAGCCGCTGCCATTCCAACTCGCTCCCCGGCAGGCCGGCCCGCAACACCAATGGCCGATCGTTGAAGTGGCGAAGCAGAATGCCCCTCTCGCCAAGCGCCGAAAACAGGCCGGCGACATCCGGAAGACTGATATAGCGGAACAGCGTGGTGCCGCCCACGACCGGCACGCCGAAACGGCCGAACAATGCGTCCAGCCGCGCGGCTGCCTCGGCGAGCGATGCCCGCATCGCGTCCTGCCAGCCAATATCGGCAAGCGCGCGAATGCCATAGTCCAGCGCTGGACCGGCCACTGCCCACGGCCCGAATTGCCTTTCCAGCAATTCCACCGTTGGGCGATCGGAAAGCGCGAAGCCAAGCCGCAGGCCGGCCAGCCCAAAGAACTTGCCGAAGGAACGCAGCACGACAAGCCCGCCTTGATCGACGTCGCCGGCGAGGCTGTGCTGACGCGGGCCGACATCCATGAAGGCCTCGTCGACGACCAGCAGCCCGCCTCTGGCGCGCAGCCCGGCGGCCAGCGCCAGCAACCGGTCGCGCTCGATGACGCGCCCATCCGGGTTGTTCGGATTGACGATGATCGCAAGGTCGGCATCCGCCAGCGCGGCAAAATCGCTGACTTCGCTCACCTGGTGCCCGGCGATCGCCGCGGCGCGCGCATGCTCGGCATAGGTCGGCCCCAGCACCAATGCCTTGCCGGGTCTCACCAGCGAGGCCACGCGCGGCAGCAGGATCTGCGTGCCGGGCGCCGCGACGACATTGGCCGGCGACGGTGAGCCATAGGTACTGGCCGCGATCTCCGTCAACTCCCGGGTCCGCCCCGCTTCCGGCAATCGCGACAGCGAGGTGGCGGGCAGGTCGAAAAGCGGGTAGGAGTGCGGGTTGATACCGGTCGAAAGGTCGACGAACGGCAGAGGAGCGTTGGGGAAAAGCGCCCTCGCCCGGCCAAGACTCCCACCATGGTCCACCCCTCCATCAAGAAGCTTCATGTCAGTCCTGATCGCTTTCCTGTCTTTGGCCGTCGAATTCGTCCTGGGTTACCCGGACTGGCTCTTCCGCGCCATCGGCCATCCGGTGACGTGGTTCGGCAGGCTGATATCCTTTCTCGACTTGAGGCTCAACCGCGCCACTGATCCCGACGCGTTGCGTCGCCAACGTGGCGTCCAGGCGCTGCTGGTCATCGTGCTGGTGCCGGCGGTGATCGGCCTTTGCGTGCAGCTTGTCCTGCTCTGGTTCGTTCCGCTGGGGTTTTTCATTGCCGCCCTTCTGGCGACATCGCTGCTATCGCAGAAGAGCCTCTACGATCACGTCGAGGCCGTGGCCGACTCGCTCGAATCGGGCGGCCTCGCCATGGGCCGGGTCGCCGTCTCGCGCATAGTCGGCCGCGATCCCGAAGCGCTCGACCGCGCCGCCGTCTGTCGCGCGGCGATCGAGAGCCTGGCCGAGAATTTTTCCGATGGCATCGTCGCCCCCGCCTTCTGGACCGGTGTTGGCGGACTGGCCGGCGGCGCTGCCTACAAGGCGGCCAACACCGCCGATTCGATGATCGGCCACCGCACCCCGCGCCACGAGGCTTTCGGCTGGGCGGCGGCGCGCTTCGACGACTGGATCAACCTGCCTGCCTCGAGGCTGACGGCGCTGCTGGTCGTGCTGGCGGCTTTCCTGGTCAAGGACGCCGATCCCCGCAGTGCCTGGCAGGCGGTATGGCGCGATGCGAAAAAGCACCGCTCGCCCAATGCCGGCTGGCCGGAAGCGGCCATGGCCGGCGCGCTTGGCCTGGCGCTTGCCGGGCCACGCAGCTATGGCGGCATCGTGGTCGATGACGTCTTCATGGGCGAAGGCGGCTGCCGCGACGTCGACAGCGGCGACATCAGGCGGGCGCTGAAACTCTACCGCATCGCCGATTATTTGCTGATCGCGTTGTTCGCCGTGGTTTCGGTCATCGCCGTTCTTGCGTTCTAGAACTCGATCCCCTGCTGCGCCTTCACGCCTGCCGAAAAGTGATGCTTGGTCACGCCCATCTCGGTGACCAGATCGGCCGCCTCGACCAGCGCCGGCTTGGCGTTGCGGCCGGTGACGACGACATGTAGACCCTCGCGCCGCGCCTTCAGCGCCGCAACCACCTTGTCGAGATCGAGATAATCATAGCGCAGCGCGATGTTGAGTTCGTCGAGTACGACAAGGCTGATCGAGGGATCGGCGATCAACTCCAGCGCCTTGGTCCAGGCGGCCTCCGCGGCCGTGATATCGCGCTTCAGATCCTGCGTCTCCCAGGTAAAGCCCTCGCCCATTGCGTGCCAGACGACGCGGTCGCCGAAAGCGGCAAACGCATCCTTCTCGCCAGTGTGCCATTTGCCCTTGATGAACTGCACGACGCCGACGCGCTTGCCGTAGCCAAGCATCCGCAGTGCCAGGCCGAAGGCGGCCGTGGTCTTGCCCTTGCCCGGACCGGTGTTGACGATCAGCAGGCCCTTTTCGACCGTCTTGCTCGCCACCTCGGCGTCCTGCACCGCCTTGCGCTTGGCCATCTTGGCGCGATGGCGCTCTTCGTCCTTGTTGTCGATGTCGGTCATGTCACTTCACCTTCAGCGGCAGCCCCGCCACCATCAGCAGAACAATATCGGCGATCGCCGCGACCTGCTGGTTGAGCCGGCCGGCGTCATCGCGAAAACGGCGCGCCAGGGCATTGTCCGGCACGATACCTTGCCCGACTTCGTTGGAGACCACGAACCATGTGCCGCGCGGCCGCGACAGCACATCCGCCAGCCGCCGGCACTCGGCGCCGACGTCGCGATCGGCCAGCATGTGATTGGTCAGCCACAGCGTCAGGCAATCGACCAGCACCGGCTGGTTGTCGGGCAAGGCATCGAGGGTGCCGGCAAGGTCGAGCGGCGCGTCGATGGTCGTCCAGCCTTCGCCGCGCCGCGAGCGGTGCAGCGCGATGCGCTCACGCATTTCGTCGTCATAGGCTTGCGCGGTGGCGATATAGGTCCACGGTGACGGCAACGCCGTCGCCAGGATTTCGGCATGCGCGCTCTTGCCGGAGCGCGCGCCGCCAATGATGAAGGTCAGCTTGTTGCGGTCAGGCAAAGCTGTCGCGCAGGCTGGTCGCGGTGCCGGTGAAGCGTCCGCGCACGACGCCGACGACGGCGCCGAGCACCAGCCAGAACACCAGATTGGTCAACGTCACCGCAACCACGAACTGGTGGTGCAGGCCTTCCGGGATCGGCGTCTCGAAGCTGTCGGGCTGCGGCGCACCGACAATGTGCGGAGCAACGATCAGCGCCACGGCAAGGATGGCCAGCGGCAGCGACTTGCGGAACGCGATCAGGCCGAGCCCTATGGCGGTCGCGATCACCGTCGCCACCCACCAGATCTGGCGCTGGGTGAGGTCGGCCGCCGGCATGGCCGGCAGTTCCGGCGGCAGACCGAGACCTGGCGCCAGTGTGAAGATGGCAAAGCCGGCAAGACCCCAGAACACGCCCTGGCGCCAATTGCCGATGCCGCCGGCGAATTCCGAAACCGCGACCAGGATCAGCGCAAAGCCGATGCCGGTGACGACATTGGACACGACGTTGAAGGCAAAGCGCTCGAAGCCGTCGGCCGGTGCCCAGCCTTCGTCTTCGGCCGGAGCGGCGGCTGCGGCCGGCACCGGGGTGGCGGCGCTCATGGCGTTCGATGCCGCCGGTGCGGCGGAGCTCGTGGCGTTGCCCCCGGCGGCCTCAGTTGGCGCCGCCGGTGCGGCGGCATGGTCATGGCTATGGCCGCCTTCGGCCTGCTCGTAGACTTCCGCCTTGAGGATCAGCGGCACGGTGGCATAGGCCTGCATGCAGGCGAGGACGACGCCGGCCACGAGCCCTGCGATCGCCGCGATGAACACGACGTTGCGAAACAGATTCATGACGTCAGATCCTCGTCAGTGGCAGGGAAAAGCCATCGAATGCCGGTTGTCATGACCTGCATTGTGGACCGCATCGATATGCGAGAAGCCGACAAAGCCGATGATGAACGTGCCGAGCAACGCGGCGAGCGCCAGCTGCATGAAGCGCGACTGCGAGGAGACGGAGGTGCCGAGGGAGACGGAAGCGGTATTCATATCTTGTCCTTTCACCCTCCACCCGAGGGCCTGTCAGTTTTGCCGTCGTCGGCAGGTCTCCTGGCTCACGGATCAGCGCCCTTCCCCACCTTCCCGAAGACGAATCTTCAGTGGCATATGGAGAGGACTACCGCATACAGTTGCGGGGGCAGCCACGGCATTGGGCAAGAATTTCGCCCGCACCGCATTCCCTCTTGGCTCCAAAACGGAACCGACGACTGCATGACTATAGGGAAAATCACGACACGCGGCAAACCAAATTCCGCCGGCAAACAGCGCGATTGCGCCATGCCGTCTCCGGGCACGCCAATTGACATTTCTCCTGGTCGGGTGTCGGCTGGCCGCTTCACAGGAAGCCAGCCATGCAGCCCATTGCCGGCGAGCGCGCCCCTTACAATGGCCTGACCCAGGCCGAACCGACCCTGCCCTCATCGGCCTATTGGGACGGTGAGAGCTACCAGCGCGACCTCGACGCCATCTGGTACAAAAACTGGCTGCTCGTCTGCCGCGAGGCCGATCTGGCCCAGCCGCTGGCCTTCCGCCGGTTCCGCGTCGGCACGCAGGACATCCTCGTGCTGCGCGACGAAACCGGCGCCTTGCGCGCCTTCCACAACACCTGCCGCCATCGCGGTTCGCAGCTTTGCCAGGAGAGCGAGGGCCGGCTGAAGGCCCGGCTGATCACTTGCCCTTATCATGCCTGGTCCTATTCGCTGCGCGGCGACCTCGTGCGCGTGCCGTCGAAATCGCTGCCGGACGGCTTCGACAAGGCCGACCATCCGCTCTACCGCGTCGCGCTCTCGGTGTGGCGCGGCTTCGTGTTCATCAATCTGCAGGAGGGTGCGGCGGGCTCGGCGCAGGCATCCTTCGATGCGGCCTCCGGCAATCTCGACAACTGGCCGCTGGAAACTCTGGTATCGGCCCATGTGCTGCGCAAGGTGATGCACTGCAACTGGAAGATCTTTTGGGAGAACTTCAACGAGTGCCTGCACTGCCCGGGCGTCCACAAGGACCTGTCGCGGCTGGTACCGATCTATGGCCGCGGCCTGATGAGCCGGCACGACGATCCCGAATGGACGCGCCACGCCGACAATGACGCGCCGGAGTTTTCCGGAGGCCTGCGTACCGGCGCCGAGACGTGGTCGCGCGACGGCAAGACGCATGGGCCGGTCTTTTCCGGGTTGACGCCGGCCGAACGCGCCGCCGGCCAGACCTACGCCACCAGCCTGCCCTCGATGTTCATCGTCAGTCATGTCGACTATGTCAGGACTGTACGCCTGGTGCCGCTCGGTCCCGAACAGACGGAGCTTATCGCCGAATGGCTGTTCGCGCCCGAGGCGCTGGCCGCGACCGACATCGACAACATCGTCGCCTTCGGCACACAGGTTTTGGAAGAGGACGCCGCCATCTGCGAAGTCAACCAGAGGGGCCTGCGCTCGATGCGCCACCAGGCCGGCGTGCTCATGCCCGAGGAGTATGACCTGCACCGTTTCCACAACTGGGTGCGCGAACGCCATGCGGCGCTTGCACCGAAGCCATGATCCTCACAGAGACCTGGGCAGGTATCGCCACGTGACAAAACCGCAAACCGCTGCGAGCAGACCAAGCGTGACGAACACCGAGCCCAGCCCGAAGAAGGCCAGCACCACCGAATAGACAAGCGGCGGCGTCAGTTCGGAAAAATCGAGATAGGTGCGGTAGACCGCCGCCATCTGCGCCCGTTCATAGGAGCGCACGGAACGCATGAAGGCGGTCGAGCCCAGCGCGTCGAGCGCTATGGTGAAGAAGGCGCCGCACAGCAGGAAGGCGCCGGTGAGCAGCGGCACGCTCTCTCCGACCGTGCCTGCCGCCAAAAGCATCGCCGACATGGCGAAATAAGCGAAAGTCATGGTGCGCCGGCCGCCAAAGCGTTTTCCGGCCTTGCCCCAGAAGATCGCCATGAAGAGCAGCGCGTTGCCCGCCGAGACCAGCAAGCCGCCGGCCAGCTTGCCCTCGCCGGTGATCACCATGAACAGCGGCCCATAGACAAAGAACGTCGTCCAGAAGCAGGAACGGCCGAAGGCGATCAGCCAGGCAAGCCTCAATCTGGGCTGCGCGACGAAGCGGCCGATATTGGCGAGCGGATTGGCCGGCCGTGTCTTGCCGGGCCGGATTGATGGGTTGTCGCCCAGTCGATACGTCCAGAACAGCGCCAAAAGCGCCAGCGCGAACACCGCCACCGCGCCATGCGCGGCGTAGATGCCGAAGCGCGTGTAGAGGAAGATGCCGAGCGTCGGCCCACCGGTCCAGGCAAACATCGACCACGCCATGCGCAGCGATTCGGCCTGCATGAAGTCGGTCTTGCGGATGTGGTCCATGATGTAGAGGTTGAGCGTGATCGAAAGCGCACTGGCGCCCATGACACGGCACAGCATGCCTGCCAATTGCCCGGCCAGCGTGTGGGTGACGAAGAACAGCGAGCCGATGGCGAGCAGGCAGGCGCCGGCGGTATAGACCCAGCGCCGGGCAAAGCGGCGGATCAGCATCGGCATGAACAAGGTCACCGAGAGGCCGAGCAGCGCCACGATGGTGTAGAGGATCGAGACGATCTGCTCATTGTGCAGGATCTCGTAGGCCTGGATCGGGATGACGCTCGACACCGTGGCGCGGGCGAAGGATTCGACCGCATAGAGCGAGGCGAAGGTGCGCGCATCCGCGGCCCTGAGGGCCGGGAGCCAGATCGGATGGCGCACATGGGTGGACATTGCTTCCCCAAAGCAGAATCACCGGCCAAATCTGCCTTGGCCGTTCCCGGACGATTAAGAGGAAACCGACGCATAGGCCGTGAAAAGCGAAGCCGGTCAACGACTTCCCGGCGCTGGCCTAAAGCGTCGCTTGATCCAACGCCCCGGCCTTCTTCTATCCGGTCCAACCGTGATAGTTCTCAGGCGGGGCTGAATCAGATCGCGAGACCATGACCATCCATACGCCGACCGCACCCGCTCCGGAGCCATCCAGGCGCATCGTCGCCATAGACATCGTGCGCGGCATCGCGCTGCTGGCCATGGCGAGCTACCATTTCACCTGGGACCTGGAATTCTTCGGCTATACCGATCCAGGCCTCACCGCCTTCGGCTGGTGGAAGGTCTACGCACGCTGCATCGCCTCGACCTTCCTGTTCCTGGTTGGCATCAGCCTCTACCTCGCGCACGGCCAGCAAATTCGCTGGAACGGTTTCTGGAAGCGTTTCGCCATGGTCGCCGGAGCGGCGATCGCCATTTCGGCGGTCACCCGTATCGCGACGCCGGATGGGTTCATCTTCTTCGGCATCCTGCACGAGATCGCGCTCGCCAGCCTGCTCGGCCTCGCCTTCCTGCGGCTGCCCGCCCTGCTGACCCTTGTCGTTGCCGCGCTGGTCATCGCCGCGCCCGTCTATCTGCGCTTCGAAGCCCTGGACCATCCCTGGCTGTGGTGGATCGGCCTGTCGGCGATCAATCCACGCTCCAACGACTATGTGCCGCTGTTTCCGTGGTTCGGCGCGGTGCTTGTCGGCATCGGGGTGGCGAAACTCGCCTCAGCCTCCGGCTTGCGAGCCCGCCTGGCGAGCCTCATGCCGGGCCGCTGGGCCAATCCGCTGGTCTTCATCGGCCGCCACAGCCTGGCTTTCTACCTGATCCACCAGCCGCTGCTGATCGGCTGCGTCTGGCTGTTCTCGCAAGTCATGCCGGCCCGGGTCGAAACCGTGCAGGTCAATTTCCTGAAAACCTGCCAGCGCTCTTGCGAGCAGACGCGCAACGCGACCTTCTGTTCGAGCTATTGCAGTTGCATGCTGACGAGACTCGAGAGCGAGGCCGCGCTTGATCGGCTCGAGAACAACGACCAGACTACGGAATTCCGAGCGCATCTGGGCGATCTGGCCGCCAGCTGCACGGGCCAGACCGAGGACAAGATGAACGAGGGAGGAACGCAATGACCGAAACCCAGCCGAAGCCCGGTGTGATACCGTGGCCTCCGGTGATCTACGTCGCGGCAATCGCCATCAGCGTCATTCTCGGACTGCTCTATCCGCTGCCCTGGATCGGCGATCTGCTGGGCGATTTGCTGTTCGCGGCCGGTTGGGTGGCGCTGTTCGCCGTCGCGGCGCTCTGGTTCACCGCCATCCGCACCATGGTCCGGGCCAGAACGACGCTCAACCCCAATGCGATGCCGGACCACCTCGTCACCACAGGCCCATTCGGCGTCACCCGCAACCCGATGTATCTCGCCAACACGCTGCTTTTGATCGGCGTCGCCTTTGTCACGGGGATCGTCTGGTTCCTGCCGCTGGCGTTTATCGCGGCCTTCGCCACGCAGAAGCTCGCCATCGAGCGTGAGGAAAAGATGCTGGCGGCGAAGTTCGGCAAGAAATACCGCGATTACGCCAAAAGGGTGCGGCGCTGGATCTGAGCGGCGTTACGTATTGACGCCGAGCTCCGCCAGCCGCTCGACGCAGGATTCCTCGGCCTGGTCGAGCTCGGCCAGCGTCTCCTCGAGATCGCGGCGCTTCTGGCGCAGATCCTCGCGCTTTTCCTCGATGCGCTTGATCATCAGCTTCAGTTGCCCGACCTCGCCCGGCGGCTCCTTGTACATCTGGATGATTTCGCGGATCTCGTTGATCGAGAAACCGAGTCGCTTTCCGCGCATGATCTGCCGGATGAGATGGCGATCGGACGGGCGAAACAGCCGCGTGCGGCCGCGCCGCACCGGCTGCACCAGCCCCTCGTCCTCGTAGAAACGCAGCGTCCGCGTCGACACGTCGAATTCGCGGGTCAGTTCGGTGATCGAGTAATATTCCCGCATCGTCGCTCCATGTCCGAACCCTGGGCAACGCCACGCGGCGCTGCCTCCCGTCCCGAACCAAACCCTTGCCCGCCGGAATCGACATGGCCCCCGCGCGAGCCTCGCACGGCATTTACGTAAAAGTCAATTGAGGCTACCTGACGCCGAACCACCAGCTTGCGAGGCCGAGGAAGGCGAAAAAGCCGACGCAGTCGGTGACGGTGGTGACGAAAACCGCCGACGCCACGGCCGGATCGATATTGAATCGGTCGAGCATGAGCGGGATCAGGATACCGGCAAGGGCGGCCGCGAACATGTTGATGATCATCGCCGCGCCGATGATCCCGCCCAGATTGGGATCACGAAACCACAGGGCGGCGACGATGCCGATCAAAACGGCAAAGACAACGCCGTTGATGAAGCCCACCCCCACTTCGCGGCGGATGATTCGGGCGGCGTTGTAGATGTCGAGATCCTTCGTCGCCAGCGCCCGCACGGTGACGGTCATGGTCTGCGAACCGGCATTGCCGCCCATGCCGGCCACGATCGGCATCAGCACGGCGAGCGCCACGATCCGCTCGATCGTGTGGTCGAACAGCCCGATCACCGATGCCGCCAGGAATGCCGTGACAAGGTTGACGAGCAGCCAGGGAACCCGGGAACGCGAGGTTGCAAACACCGTGTCGGAGAGTTCCTCGTCGCCGACGCCGCCCATGCGCAGCAGATCTTCCTCGGCTTCCTGCTGAATGACGTCGACGACATCGTCGATGGTCAGCACGCCGACCAGCCGCTCGTTCTCGTCGACGACGGCGGCCGACAAGAGGTCGTACTGCTCGAATTCGCGCGCCGCCTCTTCCTGATCCATGGTCGCCGGAATGGCGTGGCGCGTCTCATGCATGACATCCTCGACCTTGACCGCGCGCTTGGTGCGCAGGATCTGGTCGAGATCGATGGCGCCGACGAGCTTGAAGGTCGGATCGATGACGAAGATCTGGCTGAAACGGTCGGGAAGATTCTTGTCCTCACGCATGTAATCGATGGTCTGGCCGATGGTCCAGAACGGCGGCACCGCGACGAACTCCGTCTGCATGCGCCGCCCGGCGGTCTCTTCGGGATAGTCCAGCGAACGGCGCAGCCTGATCCGTTCGGTGAACGGCAGTTGAGACAGGATCTCGTCCTGGTCTTCCTTTTCGAGGTCTTCGAGAATGTAGACGGCGTCGTCGGAATCGAGTTCCTGCACCGCCTGCGCGATCTGCGCATTTGGCAGGTGATCGACGATCTCCATGCGGATCGCCTCGTCGACCTCGGTCAGAGCGGAGAAGTCGAAATCGGCGCCCAGCAGTTCGACCAGGGCGCGCCGCTGTTCGGGATGCAGCGCCTCGATCAGGTCGCCGAGTTCCGATTGGTGGAGATGGTCGACTTCATGCTTGAGGGTCGGCGTATCACGGTCGGCGATCGCGGCGCCGATCTGGGCAAGGAAGGACGAAAGGACCGCACCGTCCTCGCCATAGATATCAGCGTGGATGTCGTCGGACGCCTTGGCGGAGATCGTCTGCTTGTCCTCCAACAGCGCCTCCCGCCATTCCCGGAAAAATCGTGTCTCAGGTCTAGAGCATCGGACCTTAAAGCGGAAACCGGTTCCGCGGAAATCCTATGCATCTCACCTGCAGACGCGATTCGATTTGAGAACTTATCGCTCTAAGGCACGGAATATCAAACGAAACGCTGGTTCCGTGCCACATGGTGAGCGTATCGCCGGACGTCTGCCCTGGCGGTGCCTGCCCCATCGGCAACCAGCGAATCGCGGCTTCGGACGGCGCGACAGCCGATGTCGCTGGGGAAAGAGCACCCCGGCGCGATTGGGGCAGAATTGTCATGGTACGGGTCCAGGCCTGAAGCCTGACCTCGGAGTTTCGGCACAACCACCTCAGGACAAAAACGGCCCTTGAACAGCAAGCCCGGGAAAACGAGCAAGGCAATTGGCGACCGGCGCATGCGCATTGTCGTCGCCGAACGCAATCCATTCGTCATATCGGCGCTGCGCGAGATGCTCGAATGCGATGGCCGGTTCGACTTGTTGGGCAGCGTGCAGAGCGGCAAGCAATTCCTGGATCTGGCGGCGAAGGGTGGATTCGACGTCGCAATCATCGGCTGGAAGCTCGCCGACATGGACGGCGCGGATGTGCTGGCCGAGGTCCAGAGCCGCAAGCTCGACGTGCGCATCACCGTCTTTTCCAACGACCATGACATCGGCATCCTGAAGCAATGCGTACGGCTGGGGGCGCAGGGCTATTGTTTCCAGTTCGACGATCCGGCCATCATCTTCGACACGATCCTGGCAGTGGCGCACGGCCGCATCTGCATCCCCTATATCGACATCAACAAGGTCAACGACACGCCGCTCGCGCAGCTCACGGTGCGTGAGCGCGAGCTGCTGGCGGTGCTTTCCGACGGCTGGACCAACCTGCAGATCGCCACGCGCACCGGCATTTCCGAGAACACGGTGAAGTACCACCTGAAGAATCTCTACGACAAGCTCGACGTCCGCAACCGGGCGATGGCCGTCGCGCTCTATGCGCGCGAGAGGCGCACCCAGAAGCAGCCTTTCGGGTAGGCCAACCGGGTAGGCCCGCCCCACCCGCGCGCGGCGAGATCTTACCCGCCAAGGTGTTGTCGGCTTTAGCCGTCGAAACGAAACTCCCCCCCACCGCTTTGCTGGATCAGGAGGAGTTCGCACCATGGCCGGTTTCACCCATCTCTTCATTCCCGGACCGACCAACATCCCCGAACAGGTCCGGCAGGCGATGAACCTGCCGATGGAGGACATGCGTGCCGCGTCCTTCCCGGATCTCACTTTGCCGCTGTTCGAGGACATCAAGACAGTCTTCAAGAACGAGACCGGCCGCGTCTTCATCTACCCGTCCTCGGGCACCGGCGCCTGGGAAGCGGCGATGACCAATGTGCTCAGTCCCGGCGACCGCGTGCTGATGTCGCGCTTCGGCCAGTTCTCGCATCTATGGGTCGACATGGCCGAGCGCCTCGGCCTCGAGGTCGATGTCATCGACTGCGAATGGGGCACCGGCGTGCCGCTCGAGCTCTATGCCGAGCGGCTGAAGGCGGACAAGGCGCACCGCATCAAGGCCGTCTTCTGCACGCAGAACGAGACGGCGACCGGCGTGACCAGCGATGTTGCCGGCTGCCGCGCCGCGCTCGACGATGCCAACCACCCTGCCCTGCTCTTCGTCGACGGCGTGTCGTCGATCGGCTCGATCGATTTCCGCCAGGAGGAATGGGGCGTCGACTGCGCCGTCAGCGGCTCGCAGAAAGGTTTCATGCTGCCCGCCGGCCTCGGTTTCCTCTCCGTCAGCAAGAAGGCGCTTGTTGCTTCGCGAACCGCCACCCACCGGCGCTGCTTCTTCTCCTTCGAGGACATGATCCGCGCCAACGATGCCGGCTATTTCCCCTATACGCCGGCGACGCAGCTGTTGCGCGGCCTGCGCGCCTCGCTCGACCTGATCGCCGAGGAAGGGCTGGACAACATCTTCGCCCGCCATCATCGCCTCGCCGAAGGCGTGCGCAGGGCGGTCGACGCCTGGGGGCTGAAACTCTGCGCCAAGGCGCCGAAATGGCACTCCGATACGGTCAGCGCCATTCTGGTGCCGGAAGGCATCGACAGCGCCGACATCGTCAAGCGCGCCTACCGTACCTACCAAACGTCGCTCGGCGGTGGCCTCAACAAGGTGATGGGCAAGGTCTTCCGCATCGGCCATCTCGGCTGGCTGAACGAGGTGATGGTGCTCGCCTCGCTGTCGGCGGCCGAAATGGCGCTGCTCGATTGCAGCGTCAGGCTGGCGCCGGGCTCCGGCGTCGGCGCCGCCATCCAGCATTTCCGCGCCTCGGCCGCCGTGCCGGTCGCCGAAGCCGCCTGAAGGAGCCGACGATGAGCCACACCATCAACCATTTGAAAAAATTGCGGCTGCAGCGCAGCGAGCTGGCGGTTCCCGGCTCCAGCCCGGAAATGATCGACAAGGCGGCCAACAGCGCTGCTGATTTCGTCTTCCTCGACATCGAGGACGCGGTCGCCCCGCCCGACAAGGAACGCGCCCGCAAGAACATCATCCAGGCGCTGAACGACATCGACTGGCGCGCCAAGGGCAAGACCGTCTCGGTGCGCATCAACGGGCTGGATACGCACTACATGTACCGCGACGTGGTCGACGTCATGGAACAGGCCGGCGACCGGCTGGACACTATTCTGGTCCCGAAGGTCGGCGTGCCGGCCGATCTCTACATGGTCGAGGCCATGGTCAACCAGATCGAGATGGCCAAGGGTTTCAAGACCCGCGTCGGCCTCGAAGCGCTGATCGAGACGGCGCTCGGCATGGCCAATGTCGAGGCGATTGCCGCGTCGCCCGGCCGGCTGGAAGCCATGCATTTCGGCGTCGCCGACTATGCCGCAAGCTGCAAGGCGCGCACCGTCAACATTGGCGGCCTCAACCCCGACTATCCCGGCGACCAGTGGCATTTCGCGCTGTCGCGCATGACGGTTGCCTGCCGCGCCTACGGCCTGCGCGCCATTGACGGGCCGTTCGGCGATTTCTCCGATCCCGAGGGCTACATCGCCGGGGCCAAACGCGCCGCGGCGCTGGGCATCGAAGGCAAATGGGCGATCCACCCCTCGCAGATCGCGCTCGCCAACGACGTCTTCTCGCCGCCGGAAAAGGAGGTCGCGCGGGCCAGGCGCATCCTTGAGGTGCTCAAGGAAGCCGAGGCCCTGGGCAAAGGCGCCGCCGCCCTCGACGGCAAGATGATCGACGCCGCGTCGGAGCGCATGGCGAGGAACGTTCTGGTGGTCAACGAAGCCATCGAACGCGCCGGCCAGATCCGCGTCGCCACGCATTGAAAGTTACGGGAGGACAACAATGGATATCCACGAATATCAGGCCAAGGAACTGCTTGCCCGGCACGGCGTGCATGTGCCGCGCGGCGGGCTGGCCTACAGCCCCGAGCAGGCGACCTACAGGGCGCGCGAGATCGGCGGCGGCAAATGGGTCTTGAAGGCGCAGGTTCATTCCGGCGCCCGCGGCAAGGCCGGCGGCATCAAGCTGTGCGCCAATGACGAGGAAATCTCCAGCGCCGCCGAAGCCATGCTCGGGCGCAAGCTGGTGACGCAGCAGACCGGCCCGCGCGGCAAGCTGATCTCCAGGCTCTACCTCGAGGAGGCCGTCGATATCGCGCAGGAGCTCTATGTCGGCTTCGTGCTCGATCGCAAGGAAGAGCGCGTCATGATCGTGGCCTCGGCCGCCGGCGGCATGGAGATCGAGGACATCGTCGAGAAGGCCCCCGATTCCATCCTGCGCACCACGGTCGATCCCGGCGTCGGCATGCAGCGTTTCCAGGCCCGCGAGATCGCCTTTGGGCTCGGCCTCGACCACGACCTGATCGGCAAGGCCACCGAGACCATCTTCAGCTGCTACCAGGTGTTCCGCGACTACGACGCCTCGATGCTCGAGATCAATCCGCTGGTGGTGACCCGCGACGGCAATCTGGTGGCGCTCGACGCCAAGATGTCGTTCGACGAGAACGCCCTGTTCCGGCGGCCGGAAATCTCCGAACTGCGCGACAAGAGCCAGGAAGACCCGCGCGAAACCTTCGCCAGTGACCGTGGCCTCTCCTATGTCGGCCTGGACGGCAATATAGGCTGCATCATCAACGGCGCCGGTCTCGCCATGGCGACGATGGACATGATCAAGATCGCCGGCGGCGAGCCGGCCAACTTCCTCGACATTGGTGGCGGCGCCTCGCCCGAGCGGGTGGCGAAATCGTTCCGGGCCGTGCTCGGCGACAAGAATGTCGAGACCATCCTGGTCAACATCTTCGCCGGCATCAACCGCTGCGACTGGGTCGCCGAAGGCGTCGTCAAGGCGATCCGCGAGGTCGGCGTCACCGTGCCGCTGGTGGTGCGGCTCTCCGGCACCAAGGCCGAGGAAGGGCGCCGCATCCTGGCCGATTCCGGCGAGGCGGTGATCGTCGCCGACACGCTGGCCGAAGCCGCCGAAAAAGCCGTCGCCGCCTGGCGCGCGGCCGCCAAGAAAAAAGCAGCCTGAGGGAGGTCGAGAAAATGGCAATCCTGCTCAACCGCAGCACCCGCGTCATCGTCCAGGGTTTCACCGGCAAGATCGGCAGCTTCCATGCCGAGGACATGAAACGCTACGGCACCAAGCTGGTCGGCGGCGTCACCCCCGGCAAGGGCGGCCAGACGCATCTCGGCCTGCCCGTCTTCAACACGGTCAAGGGCGCGGTGCGCGAGACCCGCGCGGAGGCGAGCATCGTCTTCGTGCCGCCGCCCTTCGCCGCCGATTCGATCATGGAAGCCGCGGATGCCGGCATAAAACTCTGCGTCTGCATCACCGACGGCATCCCCTCGCAGGACATGATGCAGGTCAAGCGCTACATGCGCCGCTACCGCTACGAGGACCGCATGCGGCTGATCGGCCCGAACTGCGCCGGCATGATTACCCCTGGACAGGCGCTGATGGGCATCATGCCCGGCAACATCTACCTGCCCGGCCGCGTCGGCATTGTCGGCCGCTCCGGCACGCTCGGCTACGAGGCGGCCTCGCAGATGAAGGCGCTCGGCATCGGCGTGTCGACCAGCGTCGGCATCGGCGGCGACCCGATCAACGGCTCCTCCTTCAAGGACATGCTGAAACTGTTCGAGCAGGACGAGGAGACCGACGCCGTGGTGATGATCGGCGAGATCGGCGGACCGCAAGAGGCGGAAGCCGCGATTTGGGCGCGCGACAACATGCGCAAGCCCCTGATCGCCTACATCGCCGGCCTCTCCGCCCCGAAAGGCCGCCGCATGGGCCACGCCGGCGCCATCATCTCGGCCTTCGGCGAGTCGGCGCAGGAGAAGGTCGAGATCCTGAAGGAGGCAGGCGTCATTATCGTACCGACGCCCTCATCGTTTGGCGAGGTGGTGGCGGATACGCTGGCACGGATGAAGAAGGCGGCGTGAGAGCCGCGCCTCTCCACGCAGGCCGCCCTCACATACGCTAGCGCGAGCCTCCGGGCCATAGGGAGAGTCGGCGATCATCCTTGCCGGGCGCCGCTCTCCGAGAATTTGAAACCTCCAGCGCTGTGCCGGGCGTGCCAAGCCCCAGCGGCAGCAGCGCCGATGCTATGGCATGGCCAAACGCGTGGGACTAACCTGCCGCCTGAAGCGTCACCATGAGCTTAGTTTGCGCATTCGCGTAGCAAGGTTGTGATTTTCGCATCAAGATTGCGAGCGACGAACGCGCATCCGCACGATGATCGAAAACCGCACCCGCATGCTGCGCAGCGTCAGTCATGATCTGCGCACGCCGTTGACGCGGCTGCGGCTTCGCGCCGAGCGCATGGATGACGGCCCCGTTCGAACCGCCATATTGTCCGACGTCCGGCACATCGAAGATCTGATCGACGAGACCCTGACCTGCCTGCGCAACGACGTCTCGACGGAAACGCTGCAGCGGGCCGACATAGCCAGCGTGCTGCAGACCGTCTGCGCCGAATTCTCCGACGTCGGGTTTTCGGTTTCCTATTCCGGGCCGGACAGGCTTCTGATCTGCCGAATGGGCCCGAGGTCCGGCCCTTATAGGAGGGACGGCGCCCTACTCAGGGTCTAATGATCCCGGATTGCCGAAGGTATCTTAAGGCGTCCGAAGGCTTGCTTCAGGAAATTTTGGTGCGGTCGAGAAGACTCGAACTTCCACGGGTTGCCCCACAGCGACCTCAACGCTGCGCGTCTACCAATTCCGCCACGACCGCACGTGGTAGGAGCCGGAACCGACCGGCTCGCGGCGTGTAGCAAATCGTTTCCGGCGAAACAAGTGCGCGATGCGCAATAATCTCAACCGATTGGCATATCGGTCCACCGGATCAGAATGAGCATGCGGAACTGGACGTTTGCGCCCGATATCGCCATATGGAAGGCGGATGCATGTTGCCCAAAAGTGCGAGGCGGTTTTGGGATCGCATGCGTGAACAAAAACGAAGACCCCATGACAGAACGCAGCCAGATCGCCACGTCGTTCCTGCCGCTTCCCGGTTCGGCGCCGGTCGAGTGGCGCATCGAGCCCGGCCTTACCGTCTACCCCGATGCGCTGGCCTTCATGGAAGCGCGGGCCGAGGCGATCCGCAGCGGCGCCGCCGGCGAAATGGTCTGGCTGGTCGAGCATCCGCCGCTCTACACCGCAGGCACCAGCGCCCGCATCGAGGACCTGATCGAGCCCGATCGCTTTCCGGTCTTTGCCGCCGGGCGTGGCGGCGAATATACCTATCATGGGCCAGGCCAGCGGGTCGCCTATGTCATGCTCGACCTGAAACGGCGGCGCGAGGATGTGCGCGCTTTCGTTGCCGCGCTCGAACAGTGGATCATCGGCACGCTCGCCGCCTTCAACGTGCGCGGCGAACGACGAGAGGACCGGGTTGGCGTCTGGGTCGTGCGGCCCGATCGCCCTGCCCTGCCGGACGGGTCGCCGGCGGAGGACAAGATCGCGGCAATCGGCATAAGGCTGCGGCGCTGGGTGAGCTTTCACGGCATCGCCATCAATGTCGAACCGGAGCTCGAGCATTTCGGCGGCATCGTGCCGTGCGGGGTTCAGGACCACGGGGTCACCAGCCTCGTCGACCTCGGCCTGCCCGTCGGCATGGCCGATCTGGATCTGGCGCTGAAATCAGCCTTCGAGGATGTTTTTGGTCCCGTGGCGGCTTTGCCGGCCGAGGCTGCCCGCAAGGCGGGTTGACCCTTTCGGGCCCAACCAGTTCAGAGCAACTGCGCCGACGCCCACAGAACGCCGCAGCCATGGATGACGAACACCGCCAGCAGCGCGCCGGCGATGGCGAAGCGGTCGACGGTACGGATAGGCTTCAGCTCGTAACGCGGCTTTACCCCGCTGCCCATCGTCAGCAGGCTGAGGATTGAAAAGACCGCTCCGGTCGCCAGCAGGAAGCCGGAGGAAAAGCCGGCCTGCCAGCCCACCACCAGGAACGCCGAGAGCAGGAAGAACGAGGCCAGCGCCAGCGCGACCGGCCCCGGGCAGATCTGGCGCAGGACCTGGCCGCCGTCGAACTTCCACACCGGCACCAGATTGGCGATGTTGAACAGGGCCGCACAGCCTGCCAGCGCCGCCAGCAGCGCTGCCGCGCCCTTATGCCCCTCGCCGCCGGCCAGCGCACTGGCGGCGATGACGATCGGCACCAGGAAGGCGGAAAAACCCGCCCCCATCAGCGCCACGAAGGCCACTTCGAAACGGCTGTTGTAGGGCCGGCCGCCAATGGCGATGCCGCCGAGCAGCGGGATGAAGATCATCCGCGCCTTGCGGTGGCCCATCAGCCGGAATGCCGCCATGTGGCCGAGTTCGTGCAGGGCCACGACGGACGTCAGGATGGCGGCCAGCGCCAGCCCGCCGAGATGGAGGCCGAAGAACGGCCACAGGATCAGTGCCGACAGCACGGCAAAGCCGACCTGGCTCAGCGGATGCTCGAACCAGCCGCCCTTGCGGTACTGTCCGGTCATCGCCCAACGTTGCAGCTTGTTCAGTTCGCGGCGCATGGCGAAGTAGCGGAACACCAGAAAGGCAACGCCGCGGTAACGATCCGTCCGGCCAAGCGTCACCTTCGTGCCGCTGCCTTCGGAAACCAGCTCTACCGTTTCGCGATAGTCTTTCCAGAACGAGGCATCGAGCGCGGTATCCTCGAGCACGCGCATCGAGAAGCGGCTGCCCTCGACGACATCGTCAAACCGCGCCCTGCGCTCGATCGGCTCGCCGTCGCGGCCTTCCCACGACAGCATGATGCGGGACACACCTTCCGCGTCCAGCGGCTCGGCCGACAGGATCTCGCCGGACCAGCCGGCATCGCTGCCAAGCGGCCACAGCGCCTGCCACAGGCTCTGGCGGTCCATCGCAATCACGCGGCTGACCCTGACCGTGCGCGAACCAAGCGGCACGGTCATCAAGAGAAAGATCAGCCCGAGATTGCTGGCCACCAGAATGGCCGTGACGATGGGCGACACCTGAATGTTGCTCCCTGCCTGAGTGGCGCACCTTAGCGCGGCGGCGGCAAGAAAGGCTTAACGGGGAAGCGGGTTTTCCCCCGCCAGGAACGTCGGCGGCGAAAGCCGCCACATCACATGGCGCCGATCCAGATCGCCATGGAAATGAGGAAAGTGCTCATGCAAACCAGTGAGATGACATCCTGAACCAGATCGGTCATAACTCTCTCCTGTTGTTGATATGTTCGCAATTTGTTCTAATTTTGTTTCAATGTCAACGCGCAGAATCCGGCCTCGCCCAGAATCTCCGGGCGATCAGATTGGCAGGGTTAAGGAAAGGTTGACGGCGCGGCGCTTATCAACAGGCCACGACAATGCGTGACGACAGGCCCTCGGCTGGGTTCGAAAAACCTGATGAAATTCGGTCGAACCTATCTTCGCTGAATCGCCGCTAGATCTGTCGATGTTCTGGTCCGTTCACCTGAATGTCGGCACAGCCTTAAAGCGGCACGACCTTGCCGTCGGCGAGCGTGACGCGCCGATCCATGCGCGATGCCAGCTCGTGATTGTGGGTGGCGATCAGTGCAGCAAGGCCCGATTGCTTGACCAGCGCGCCCAGCGCTTCGAAGACATAGGAGGCGGTGACCGGGTCGAGATTGCCGGTCGGCTCGTCAGCCAGCAGCACCAGCGGGGCGTTGGCGACGGCGCGGGCAATGGCGACGCGCTGCTGTTCGCCGCCCGAGAGTTCGGACGGCCGGTGCGAGGCGCGCTTGCCGATCTGCATATAGTCGAGCAGTTGCGCGGCGCGCTCGGCCGCTTCCTTGCGTGGCAGACCCTTGATCAGTTGCGGCATCATGATGTTTTCCAGCGCGGAAAACTCCGGCAGCAGATGATGGAACTGGTAGACGAAGCCGACATCGTTGCGGCGGATCGCTGTGCGTTCGTCGTCGGAGAGCCGCCCGCAGGCGCGGCCGGCCAGGATCACATCGCCGGCATCGGGGCGTTCCAGCAGGCCGGCCGTGTGCAGCAGCGTCGACTTGCCGGTGCCCGAGGGAGCAACCAGCGCCACCATCTCGCCGCGCTTCAGCGAGAAATCGGCGCCGTTCAAAATGGTGAGCTTGCGCGGCCCCTGGACATAGTGCCGCTCGACGCTCTTCAGCTCGATAATGACCTCGGCCACTACTCGTACCTCAAGGCTTCGACCGGATCGAGGCGAGCCGCCCGCCATGCCGGAAACACGGTTGCCAGGAAGGACAGCCCAAGCGCCATGATGATGACATAGGTCGTCTCGCGTGGATCCATCTTCGCCGGCAGTTGGCTGAGGAAATAGAGTTCCGGGTTGAACAGCACCTTGCCCGTCATCCAGGAGAAGAACTGGCGGATCGATTCGATGTTGGTGCAGATGACGACGCCGAGCAGCACGCCGGCGAGCGTGCCGGTGACGCCGATCGCCGCCCCCGTCATCAGGAAGATGCGCAGGATGGCGCCGCGCGTGGCGCCCATGGTGCGCAGGATGGCAATGTCATGCCCCTTGTCTTTCACCAGCATGATAAGTCCCGAAATGATGTTGAGCGCCGCCACCAGCACGATCAGCGTCAGGATCATGAACATGACGTTGCGCTCGACCTGCAGGGCGGAAAAGAAGGTCTCGTTGCGCTGGCGCCAGTCAACCATCTCGATGGGCCGTTGCGCCGCCTCTTCGACCTTCGGTTTCAGCGCGTCGACATTGTCGGGATTGTCGACATAGATCTCGATTGTCTGCGCGCGGCCATCCATGTTGAAATAGAGCTGCGCTTCGGAGAAAGGCATGTAGACGATGGACGTGTCATATTCCGACATGCCGACTTCGAAGATCGCCGCGATCTTGTAGCCTTTCATGCGCGGCGTCGTGCCGATCGGCGTCACGTCGCCGTCGGGCGAGATGAGCGTAATGGTGTCGCCCAGCGTCAGGCCGAGATTCTCGGCCATGCGCTTGCCGATGGCAACGCCCTCGCCCGAATCGAAACCGGCGAGCGAACCCTGCTTGATGTTGTTGGCGACAATGGCGATCTTGCCGAGATCTTCGCCGCGTATGCCGCGCACCAGCGCGCCGGTGCCGCCGCCGACATTGCCTTGCGCCAGCACCTGGCCGTCGATCAGCGGAATGGCGTATTTGACGCCGGGCACGCCGTTGATGCGGCCGGCGACCTGGGCGTAGTCCTCAAGCGGCGAATCGAGCGGCTGCACGATCAGATGGCCGTTGACGCCAAGGATGCGCGTCAGGAGTTCGGCGCGGAATCCGTTCATCACGGCCATGACGACGATCAACGTCGCCACCCCCAGCATGATGCCGAGGAAGGAGATCGAGGCGATGACCGAGATCACCGTCTCCTTGCGCCGCGAGCGCAAATAGCGCCAGGCAACCGTGCGCTCGAAGAAGGAGAACGGGCCGGCGCCCGCCGATCTTGCCGCCGCCGCCTCGCTCATGCGGCGACACCGAAGCGTTTTTTCGCATCGGCGATCGGCAGCGTCTCGCGCTCGCCGGTCCTGCGATTCTTGATCTCGACCTCGCCGGCGGCCACGCCGCGCGGTCCGACGATCACCTGCCAGGGCAGACCGATCAGGTCCGCGGTGGCGAACTTGCCGCCCGGCCGCTGGTCCGTGTCGTCGTAGAGCACATCCTTGCCGGCGGCGGTGAAGGCGGCATTCAGCTCTTCGCTGACACGGTCGCAGTCCGCGTCGCCCACCTTCATGTTGATCAGGCCGATGTCGAACGGCGCCACGGCGTCGGGCCAGATGATGCCGTTCTCGTCATGGCTGGCTTCGATGATCGCCGCGACCAGCCGCGACGGGCCGATGCCGTAGGAGCCGCCGGAAGCGAAATGGTCCTTGCCGTCCGGGCCGGTCACCTTGGCGCCCATCGGCTTGGAATACTTTTCGCCGAAATGGAAGATGTGGCCGACCTCGATGCCGCGTGCCGAAACCTTGTCGCTCTCGGGGACCTTTTTCCAGGCGGCTTCGTCATGCATCTCGTCGGTGGCGGCGTAGGGCGTCGTCCACGTCTTGACGATGTCTGATATCTCGCCGTCATTGGCGAAATCGGTGTCGGCGCCTGGCACGGCAAGCGAAAGATAGTCGCGATGGCAGAAAACCTGGCTTTCGCCGGTATCCGCCAGGATGATGAATTCATGGCTGAGGTCGCCGCCGATCGGCCCGGTGTCGGCGCGCATCGGAATCGCCTGCAGGCCCATGCGCGTAAACGTCCTGAGGTAGGAGACGAACATCCTGTTATAGGCAGCCCTCGCGCCCTCGAAGTCGAGGTCGAAGGAATAGGCGTCCTTCATCAGGAACTCGCGCGAACGCATGACGCCGAAGCGCGGCCGCACCTCGTCGCGGAATTTCCACTGGATGTGGTAGAGGTTGAGCGGCAAATCCTTGTAGGACTTCACATAGGCGCGGAAAATCTCGGTGACCATTTCCTCGTTGGTCGGGCCGTAGAGCATGTCGCGGTCCTGGCGGTCCTTGATGCGCAGCATCTCCTTGCCATAGTCATTGTAGCGGCCGCTTTCGCGCCACAGATCGGCCGACTGGATGGTCGGCATCAGGATCTCCAGCGCGCCGGCGCGGTTCTGCTCCTCGCGGATGATCTGGCAGACCTTGTCCAACACCCGCTTGCCGAGCGGCAGCCAGGAAAAACTGCCCTGCCCCTGCTGGCGGATCATGCCGGCACGCAGCATCAGCCGGTGCGAGACGATCTCGGCCTCACGCGGATTTTCTTTGAGGATAGGCAGGAAATAGCGCGACAAACGCATGGACTGGTCCGTGAATGAGAACGGCCACGCCAGAATCGGCGCGACGCAGGCTTGCTTGCCCCGGCTTCATAGCCATTTCATGACGGAATGGAAACCCGGGCATGACGGCACACCAGCGCGCTACGGCCCGGAATCCTCCGGTTTCCGGACCAGGCCGTGCCGGCGTTGGGCGTGCCGAACCTCTTCGGTTTTGGCCATCAATTCTTTGCGCGCGTCAATCCGGAACATGCCGCAAAGGCTCCGTCGAGCCTTGCTGGTCGTTTCCCAAGCAAAGCATGCCATACTATTGTGCAGTGCAGCACGAAAATGCCTGTTTCGAGGCAAAATTCTTCGTGACATTTTCATTCGGCTTAGGCTAGTGTCTCGCGATAACCGAGAGGGCGGAGAAAAATCTGCTCTCCTACGCGGTCAAAGTCTTGGGAGGATGCGATCTAGGCGCGGTTACTCGCTGCCGCCGGAAACCGGAAACAGATCGGACGCGTTTAATTGCAAGGCCTCGTGCCTTGCATTTTTTTTGTGCAATGATCTGGCTAGCGCGGCGTGCTGCAAGGTCTCATGACCCAGCGTCAGCAAGCGGTCAGCTGTGAAATATGGCGGCATCTCGCGCCAGTGGCGCATCGGCGTCGTCGCGGCACTCTTGCCGGGCGATCTATTTCGCCGGGGTCTGGCCGAAATCCGGCACGATATGCGGGATGTCGTTGAGGCTGTAGCCGAGCCCGTGCGTCAGCCCATAGAAAATGCCCATGAGGATCGCCGTGGCGATGGTGGTGCGGATCACCGCGCGCAGCATGTGCGGCCCGCGCGGCGCGCTTGGAACCGTGCCCAGCGTCACGTCATGATCGTCGTCCTGCGTCCTGACGCTGAACGGCAGTACGGCGAACAGCACCACCCACCAGGTCGCGAAAAACAGGGCGGTGAACGAAACCCAGCTCATGATTGCTCCAGTTCGATCAGCGTGCCGAAGAAATCCTTCGGATGCAGGAACAGCACCGGCTTGCCATGCGCGCCGGTTTTCGGATTGCCGTCGCCCAGCACGCGCGCGCCGGCGGCCTTGAGCTGGTCGCGCGCGACCAGGATGTCGTCGACCTCGTAGCAGAGATGATGCATGCCGCCTGACGGGTTCTTCACCAGGAACGTGGCGATGGGCGAGCCCTCGCCCAGCGGTTCCAGCAATTCGATCTTGGTGTTGCCGACATTGACGAACACCACCGTGACGCCATGCTCCGGCAAAGCGTGCGGCTCCGTCACTTCGGCGCCAAGCGTGTTGCGGTAGGCGGCAACGGCGGCGGCCAGATCCGGCACCGCAAGCGCGACATGGTTGAGGCGTCCAAGCATGGAATGCTCCGTATCAGGGCAGTATGGCAATAAGGCAGTACGGCAACAGGGGAAGACGGATTAGAGTGATCGCATGCCTACTGCTCTACTGCCCTACACCCCTCATCTGGTGACAAACACCGTCACCAGCGGCTTCTTGCCCCAGGCTTCATTGGCGGCGCCACGCACGGCGCGCCGCACCGCTTCCTGAACCAGGTCGAGATCCTTGCGCCGCTGGCGGGGAATCGAATCCACCGCACCCACGGCCGCATCGATCATCAAATCCTCCAGCGTCTCGCCGCTGGCGTCGGCCTCGGCGACGCCGATGGCGACCAGATCCGGATCGCCGGCCAGTTCGTATTTGTCGTCGAGCACGACATTGACCGCGACATGGCCGGCAAAGGACAGTTTGCGCCGGTCGCGAATGCCCATTGCCTGGTCGGTGCCGATCAGATTGCCGTCCTTGTAGATGCGGCCGAACGGCACCTGGTCGATAATGGTGGCGGGGCCGGGAGCGAGCCGCAGCATGTCGCCGTCGCGCACCTGCGCCACCTGGCCGATGCCGGAGGTCGACATCAGCGAGCCCTGCGCCACCAGATGCGCCGCCTCGCCATGCACGGGAACGCCGATCCGCGGGCGCACCCATTCATACATCTTGCGCAACTCGCTGCGCCGGGGATGGCCGGAGACATGCACCAGCGCGTCGCCGTCCTCGATGATCTTGATGCCGAGGTCGATCAGGCGGTTCTTGATCTCGAGGATCGCCTTCTCATTGCCAGGGATGGTGCGCGAGGAGAACACCACCGTATCGCCCGCCGTCAGCGACACCGATTTCATCTCGTCGCGCGACAGTTTCGCCAGCGCCGCCAGCGGCTCGCCCTGGCTGCCGGTGCAGATGATGACCAGGTTTTCGCGCGGGATGAAGCCGAAATCCTCCTCGGCAATGAATTCCGGCAGGCCGTCCATATAGCCAAGCTCGTCCGCCACATCGATGACGCGCTTCAGCGAGCGGCCGAGCACCAGGCACTGGCGGCCGGCATCGCGCGCCGCCTTGGCGATGGAGACGATACGCCCGACATTGGAGGAGAAGGTCGTCACGGCGACCCGGCCGACGGCACTCTGGATGACGCCCTTGAGCCCCTCGCCAACCGCCACTTCCGACGGCGATTCCCCTTCCCGCAGCGCATTGGTCGAATCGCAGATCAGCGCCAGCACGCCCCTGTCGCCATAGGCACGGAAGCGCGCCTCGTCGGTCTTCGGCCCGATCGTCGGTTCCGGATCGATCTTCCAGTCGCCGGTGTGGATGACGGTGCCGGCCGGCGTGGTGATGGCCAGCGACATCGGCTCGGGGATCGAGTGCGCCACCGGGATGGCTTCGATCTCGAAGGGGCCGACGGTGAATTTCTCGCCGGCCCGGTAGATCGTCAGCGGAATCTTCGGCGCCCCCTGCTCGCCCTGCCGCTTGGCTTCCAGCAGCCCGGCGCTGAACGGCGTCATCCACACCGGGGCCCTCAGCCTCGGCCAGATGTCGAGCAGCGCGCCATAATGGTCCTCATGCGCGTGGGTGATGATGATGCCGCGCAGATTGGCGAGGTTTTCCTCGATGAAGCGCGTGTCGGGCAGGATCAGGTCGACGCCCGGATGCGCCGCATCGGGAAAGGTGACGCCGACATCGATGACGATCCATTCGCGCGCGCTCGGCGGGCCGTAGCCGTAGAGGGCGAAGTTCATGCCGATCTCGCCGACGCCGCCGAGCGGCACGAAGACGAGTTCGGCGTTTTCCGCTTTCGCCATGATTTTTCCCTTCCTGGCCCTCAGGCCAAGCCGTTAAAGCAATTCCAGGAAAAGTGTCTAACGGTTTTCCGTCCGGAATTGCGCAGAAACAAACTATACTTGAGCCGACGCGACCGCGCCGAAATGCACGTCGCCAGCCGCGATCGTCAGCACCGACCCCTCATCGTCGCGGATCACGAAACGGCAGTCCTCGTCAATGGTCTCGAACACCCCACGCACCACATTACCGTCAATTCTGACGGCTACCTCGCCGCCAAGCCCCGCCGCGCGCGCCAGCCAGCGCCGCCTGACGGCGGCGAGGCCGCGGCCTTCATCCCACAGCCGGGCATTCTCGCTCCAGGCATCGGATAGCGCCAGGAACAGCGTTTCCGCATCGCATGTCGCGCCCAAAGCTTGCAGCGATGTCGCGGGATAAGGCAAATCCCCGGGGTGCGCCACGACATTGACGCCGATGCCGACCGCCACCGCGAAGCGGCCACCCTCCAGTATCGCCGACTCCAGCAGAATGCCGGCGAGCTTCGCGCCCGAAGCAAGCACATCGTTCGGCCATTTCAACTCGAAACGTTTTTGTCCCTGGCCCGCGCCATCGAGTCCCACGGCGATGCGACCCTTCGGAACCACGGCGTCGAGTGCGTCGGCAAGCGACAGGCCGGCGACGAAACCCAGCGTCGCGGCAAGGCGTAGTTCACCACCGGTAATGACGAGCAAGGTCGCCGCCAGATTGCCATCGGGCGACACCCAGGCGCGGCCGCGCCGGCCACGCCCGCTTTCCTGCTTCTTGGAAACGACCCACAGCCTGCCCGGGTCACCTGCCCGGGCGTGATCCAGCGCCACCGTGTTGGTGGAGCCGACGCTGTCATGGGCCTCGAGCCGGAACCCTTCCGACGCCGAGGTTGGGGCCAGCCGAAATGCCATCCCGTCAGAAAAATGTCTTGGCGGCGGCTTCGGCATAGGTGCCGATCGGTCCGCCGATCAGCACATAGAACAGCACGAAGGCGCCGCAGACGCCAAGCACGACACGCAATTCGCTGGCCATCGGCACGAAGCCGCCGACCGGTTCGTCGAACCACATGATCTTGATGATGCGCAGATAGTAATAGGCGCCCACCACCGAGGCCAGCACGCCGATGATCGCCAGCGCGTAGAGGTTGGCGTTGATGGCAGCGAGGAAGACGTACCACTTCCCCCAGAAGCCGGCGAGCGGCGGAATGCCGGCCAGCGAGAACATCAGGATGGTGAGGATGGTCGCCATGATCGGGTTGGTCGAGGAGAGCCCGGCCAGGTCGCTGATCTGCTCGACATTGCCCTCCTTGCGCCGCATGGCGAGGATGAAGGCGAAGGTGCCGAGCGTCATCATCAGATAGATCAGCATATAGATGGCGACACCGCGCACGCCGGCCTGGCTGTTGGCGGCAAGGCCGACCAGCGCGTAGCCCATATGGCCGATCGAGGAATAGGCCATCAGGCGCTTGATGTTGGTCTGGCCGATGGCGGCAAAGGCACCGAGCGCCATCGAGGCGATCGAGATGAAGACGATGATCTGCTGCCAGTCGGAAGCGATCGGCTTGAACGCGCCCATGGTGACGCGCACGATCAGCGCCATCGCCGCCATCTTGGGGGCCGCCGCCAGGAAGGCCGTCACCGGCGTCGGCGCGCCTTCATAGACGTCGGGCGTCCACATATGGAACGGCACCGCCGAGATCTTGAAGGCGAGGCCGGCCAGCACGAAGACCAGGCCGAAAACGAGGCCGAGCTGCCGCTCGCCGCTGCCGAGCGCCGAGGCAATTTCCTGGAAGCCGGTGTTGCCGGTGTAGCCGTAGACCAGGCTGATGCCGTAGAGCAGCATGCCCGACGACAGCGCGCCGAGGACGAAGTATTTCAGCCCCGCCTCGGTCGAACGCAGATTGTCGCGGTTGATCGCCGCCAGCACGTAGATCGCCAACGATTGCAGTTCGAGGCCGAGATAGAGCCCGATCATGCCGTTGGCCGAAATCATCAGCATCATGCCGAGCGTGCACAGCAGGATCAGCACCGGATATTCGAACTTGTCGAAACGCTCCGCCTTGGCGAAGCGCATCGACATGACGAGCGTCACCGCCGAGCCAACCAGCGCCAGCACCTTCATGAAACGGGAGAAGGGATCCTGGATGAAGGCGTTGCCATAGGCGCTGCCCTGCCCCGTGGAAAGGATCAGCCAGGCGCCGGCGATCACCAGCACCGCGACGGCAAGCCCGGTCACGGTATTGGCGGTGTTGGCGCGCGAATAGGCTCCTACCATCAGCAGCGCGAGCGCGCCAAAGGCAAGGATCAGCTCGGGCGTCGAGAGCGACAGGCTGGAGAGAAGGTCCGGCGTCATGGTTCGCAAACCCCCTGGGTCAGTTCGCCGCCGCGGTCTGCGCGGCGCCGATGGATGCGGTGACATTGGTGACGAGCGATTTGACCGACTGGGCCGTCGCGTCGAAGACGGGAGCAGGATAAACGCCGAAGAAGATGACCAGCGCGACCAGCGGGTAGATGATCACCTTCTCGCGCAGCGACAGGTCGAGCAGCCCTTTCAGGCTGTCCTTGGTCAGCGCGCCGAAGATCACCCTGCGGTAGAGCCAGAGCGCGTAGGCCGCCGACAGGATGACGCCGGTGGCGGCGAAGAACGCCACCCAGGTGTTGACCCGGAACACGCCGAGCATGGTCAGGAACTCGCCGACGAAGCCACTGGTGCCGGGCAGTCCGACATTGGCCATGGTGAAGACCATGAACACGGTTGCATATTTCGGCATGTTGTTGACCAGGCCGCCATAGGCGGCGATCTCACGCGTGTGCATGCGGTCGTAGATGACGCCGACGCACAGGAACAGCGCGCCCGACACGAGGCCGTGGCTGAGCATCTGGAAGATCGCGCCCTGCACGCCTTCCTGGTTCATGGCGAAGATGCCCATGGTGACGAAGCCCATATGGGCGACGGAGGAATAGGCGATCAGCTTCTTCATGTCCTCCTGCATCAGCGCCACCAGCGAGGTGTAGATGATGGCGACAACCGACAGCGTGAACACCAGCGGCGCGAACATTTCCGACGCCAGAGGGAACATCGGCAAGGAGAAGCGCAGGAAGCCGTACCCACCCATCTTAAGCAGAATTGCGGCCAGAATCACCGAGCCCGCCGTCGGCGCCTCGACGTGCGCGTCGGGCAGCCAGGTGTGCACCGGCCACATCGGCATCTTCACCGCGAAGGATGCGAAGAAGGCGAGCCATAGCCAGGTCTGCATGTTGGCCGGGAAGCTGTGCGTCAGCAGCGTCGGAATGTCGGTCGTGCCGGACTGGAAGAACATCGCCATGATGGCGAGCAGCATCAGCACCGAACCGGCGAGCGTATAGAGGAAGAACTTGAACGAGGCATAGACGCGCCGCTTGCCGCCCCACACGCCGATGATGATGAACATCGGGATCAGGCCGGCTTCGAAGAAGACGTAGAACAGCACGATATCCAGCGCGCAGAACACGCCGATCATCAGCGTCTCGAGCAGCAGGAAGGCGACCATGTAGGCCTTGACGCGCTTGTCGATCGCCTCCCACGACGCCAGGATGCAGAGCGGCATCAGGAACGTCGTCAGGATGACGAACAGCATGGAAATGCCGTCGACGCCCATATGGTAGGAAATGCCGGAGTCGAGCCAGGCGAATTTTTCGACGAACTGGAAGCCGGCCTGCGAATTGTCGAAGCCGGTCCAGATGAACAGCGAGATGATGAAGGTGAACGTCGTCGTCAACAGCGCGATGGCGCGGATGTTGCGGCGCGCGTTTTCGCTGTCATCCCTGATGAACAGGATCAGCAGCGCACCAACCAGCGGCAGGAAGGTGACCAGCGAGAGGATTGGCCAAGCGGTCATCAGAGCATCATCCAGGTGACGAGTGCGGCAACGCCGATCAGCATGGCGAAGGCATAATGGTACAGGTAGCCGGTCTGCAGCTTGACGACGCGGTTGGTGACATCAACGACGCGCGCCGAAATGCCATCCGGCCCGAGACCGTCGATGACGGTGCCGTCACCGGTCTTCCACAGGAAATGGCCGAGACGCTTGGCGGGCCGCACGAACAGGAAGTCGTAGAGCTCGTCGAAATACCACTTGTTGAGCAGGAAAGCGTAGAGCAAGCGATGGTTCGCGGCGACGCTCGGGGGCAATTCCGGTGAGCGGATGTAGAACTTCCAGGCCACCGCGAAGCCGATCAGCATGGCGATGAAGGGCGACAGTTCGACCCACAGCGGCAGTTCGTGGATTTCGTGCAGGATGTGATTGTCCGGCAGGGTGAACAACGACGTCTTCCAGAACTCGGCATAGCCTTCGCCGATGAAGGAATTGTGGAAGATGATGCCGGCGAACAGCGCGCCGGCGGCCAGCACGAACAGCGGCACCAGCATCACCGGCGGCGATTCATGCACATGGTGCATCACCTCATGGCTCGCCCGCGGCTTGCCGTGGAAGGTCATGAAGATCAACCGCCAGGAGTAGAAGGAGGTGAAGCAGGCGGCGATGACCAGCAGCACGAAGGCGAGGCCGGCAACCGAATTGTGGCTGGCAAAGGCGCTTTCGATGATGGCGTCCTTGGAGAAGAAGCCTGCGGTGCCGATGACAGTCACGGGAATGCCAACGCCGGTCAGCGCCAGCGTGCCGATCACCATCATCCAGTAGGTGGTCGGGATCAACGACCTCAGGCCGCCCATCTTGCGCATGTCCTGCTCGTCGGAGACGGCATGGATGACCGATCCCGAGCCGAGGAACAGCAGCGCCTTGAAGAAAGCATGCGTGAACAAATGGAAGATCGCCGCACCATAGGCGCCGACGCCGAGCGCCACGAACATGTAGCCGAGCTGCGAGCAGGTCGAATAGGCGATGACGCGCTTGATGTCGTTCTGGACGAGACCGACCGTCGCGGCGAAAAAGGCGGTAAAGGCGCCGATGAAGGTCACGACCGTCAGCGCCGAATGTGACAATTCGAACAGCGGCGACAGCCGCGCCAGCATGAACACGCCGGCGGTCACCATGGTTGCGGCATGGATCAGTGCCGAGACCGGCGTCGGGCCTTCCATGGCGTCCGGCAGCCAGGTGTGCAGCGGCACCTGCGCCGACTTGCCCATGGCACCCATGAACAGCAGCAGGCAGACGACGGTCATGGCCGACTGCTTGTCCAGCGCATGGCCGAGGAAGGTCAGCACGGCAGCACCTTGCGGCGCGCCCTCGGCCGGAACGAACGTCGCCGCATTGGCGAAGATGGTGCCGAGATTGACCGAGCCGAACAGCACGAACAAGCCGAAAATGCCGAGCGCGAAGCCGAAATCGCCGACGCGGTTGACGACGAAGGCCTTGATGGCCGCGGCATTGGCTGACGGCTTCTTGTACCAGAAACCGATCAGCAGGTAGGACGCGAGACCCACGCCTTCCCAGCCGAAGAACATCTGCACCAGGTTGTCGGCGGTCACCAGCATCAGCATAGCGAAGGTGAACAGCGACAAATAGGCGAAGAAGCGCGGCCGGTTCGGATCGTGGTGCATGTAGCCGATCGAGTAGATGTGGACCAGCGCCGACACCGTGTTGACCACCACCAGCATCACAACCGTCAGCGTGTCGATGCGCAGCGCCCACGACGCTTCGAGACCGCCCGACTGGATCCAGCGCAGCACCGGCACGGTGAACACCTCGCCGTGGCCGAAGCCGACGGTGAAGAAGGCGACCCACGACAGTACCGCCGAAATCACCAGGAAGCCTGAGGTGATGTATTCGGATGCCTTGGCACCGAGCGACGTGCCGAACAGGCCGACGATCAGGAAGCCGAGCAGGGGAAGGAAGACGATGGCCTGATACATGGTGGTTCCGTCAACCCTTCATCATGTTCACGTCTTCGACCGCGATCGAGCCGCGGTTGCGGAAGAAGACGACGAGAATGGCAAGTCCGATAGCCGCTTCAGCCGCCGCGACCGTCAGCACGAACAGCGCGAACACCTGGCCGACCAGATCGCCGAGCGCCGCCGAAAAAGCGACGAAGTTGATGTTGACCGCAAGCAGGATCAGCTCGACCGACATCAGGATGACGATGACGTTCTTGCGGTTCAGGAAGATGCCGAACACGCCGAGCGTGAACAGAACAGCCGATACGGTCAGATAATGTGCGATGCCGACGACCATCTCAGACTCCTTCGCCCGACTTGACCTTGCGGATTTCCATGCCGGTGGCCGGCGTGCGGCCGACCTGGGCTGCGATCGACTGCCGCTTGATCCCTTCCTTATGGCGCAGCGTCAGCACGATGGCGCCGATCATGGCAACCAGCAGGATGAGGCCCGAAATCTGGAAGTAGTAGAGGTAGTCGGTATAGAGGATGTCGCCGAGCGCGGCCGTGTTCGAGCGCGTGGCGAGATCGGGAATGGGCTTCGACACCGTCGCGGCCAGCTTCGGCGCGAATGTGTAGCCGCCAAGCACGACAATCAGCTCCGCCGCCAGGATCAGCCCGACCAGCGCGCCGATCGGCGCGTATTGCAGCGCGCCCTCTTTCATTTCAGCGAAGTCGACGTCGAGCATCATGACGACGAACAGGAACAGCACCATGACCGCGCCGACATAGACGACGAGCAGGATCATCGCCAGGAACTCGGCGCCGGTCAGCATGAACAGGCCGGCGGCGTTGAAGAAGGTCAGGATCAGGAACAGCACCGAATGCACGGGGTTGCGCGATGAAATGACCATGAACGCCGACGCCACGGCGACAAAGGCGAAGAGGTAGAAAAAGGCCGCCTCTAGTCCACTCAGCATTGGGGTTCCCCCGGGTTCCTATCCCAAACAGCACGTTCGTCCTGTTTGATTTTTGCGACCGCCTCCGGCCGGCAAGTTTCGTTGTGTCCTTAGACGAGGGCCCTCGCCTCGTCCATGCGTCAAATATCAGCGGTACGGCGCATCCAATGAGATGTTGCGCGCGAGTTCGCGCTCCCACCGGTCGCCATTCGCCAACAGCTTGTCCTTGTCGTAGTAGAGCTCCTCGCGCGTTTCTGTCGCGAATTCGAAATTCGGCCCCTCGACGATGGCATCGACCGGGCAGGCTTCCTGGCAGAAGCCACAGTAGATGCACTTCACCATGTCGATGTCGTAACGCACCGTGCGGCGCGTGCCGTCATTGCGACGCGGGCCGGCCTCGATGGTGATGGCCTGCGCCGGGCAGATGGCCTCGCACAATTTGCAGGCGATGCAGCGTTCCTCGCCATTGGGATAGCGGCGCAGCGCATGCTCGCCCCGGAAGCGCGGGCTGACCGGCCCCTTCTCGTGCGGGTAGTTGATCGTCTCCTTCGGCGCGAAGAACTGGCGCATCGACAGGAAGAACGCGCTGACGAAATCCTGCAGCAGCAGCGATTTTGCGGCTTGGGACAAAACGGACATCACGCAAACCCCGTGATCTTGAGGAAGGCTGCGGTGGCGACCACCATGAACAGCGAGATCGGCAGGAACACTTTCCAGCCCAGCCGCATCAGCTGGTCGTAGCGATAGCGCGGCACGAATGCCTTCACCATCGATATGCCGAAGAACACGAAGCAGACCTTCAGCACGAACCAGATGACGCCCGGCACCCAGGTGAAGGGCGCGAAGTCGAAGGGCGGCAGCCAGCCGCCAAGGAACAGGATGGTGGCCAGCGCGCACATCAGGACGATGGCGACATACTCGCCGAGGAAGAACAGCAGGAACGGCGTCGACGAATATTCGACCATGTGGCCGGCGACCAGCTCCGATTCGGCTTCGACCAGGTCGAAAGGCGGCCGGTTCGTTTCGGCCAGCGCCGAGATGAAGAAGATGATGAACATCGGGAACAGCGCCAGCCAGTTCCAGTCGAGGAAGGTGTTGGGCAGGCCAAGCCTGGTGCCAAGCCCACCCTGCTGCGACACCACGATGTCGCTGAGGTTGAGCGAGCCTGCGGTGAGCAGCACGGTGACGATGACGAAGCCGATCGAGACTTCGTAGGACACCATCTGCGCCGCCGAACGCAGCGCGCCGAGGAACGGATATTTCGAGTTGGACGCCCAGCCGCCCATGATCACGCCGTAGACCTCGAGCGAGGAGATGGCGAAGACATAGAGGACGCCGACATTGACGTTGGCGATCGCCCAGCCCTGGTTGACCGGAATGACCGCCCAGGCCGAGATCGCCAGCACGGCCGACACCAGCGGCGCCAAAAGGAACACGCCCTTGTTGGCGCCGGACGGGATGACCGGCTCCTTGAAGACGAATTTCAACAGATCGGCGAAGGCTTGCAGCGTGCCCCAGGGGCCGACGACGTTCGGGCCGCGGCGCAACTGCACCGCCGCCCAGATCTTGCGGTCGGCGTAGAGGATGTAGGCCACGAAGATCAGCAGCACCACGATCAGCACGACCGACTTCAGAAGGATCAGCAGCGCCGGCAGCACGTAGAAGGAGAAGAAGGTGTCCATGCTTATTCCGCCGCCTGCTTGAAGCCGCTCTTGGCCAATGCCGAGCATTCCGCCATCACGGCCGATGCCCGCGCGATCGGGTTGGTCAGGTAGAAATCCTTGACCGGCGAGGTGAAGGTGCCCTTGTTCAGCCGTCCGCCGAGCTTCGCCACGCCGGCGATGTCCCCGGCACTGCCGGCCGCGACCTGATCGATGCGAGCCAGATGCGGGTACTCGCCATAGAGTTTGGCGCGCAACTGCGGCAGCGAATCGAATGGCAGTTTCTTGTCCAGCACGTCGGACAGGGCCCTGAGGATCGCCCAGTCCTCGCGCGCATCGCCAGGCGCGAAGCCGGCGCGGTTGGTCTGCTGCACACGCCCTTCGGTGTTGACGTAGGTGCCCGACTTTTCCGTGTAGGCGGCCGCTGGCAGGATGACATTGGCGCGGTGCGCGCCGTGGTCGCCATGCGTGCCGATATAGACGACGAAGGCGCCGCCGGTCTTGCCCATGTCGATCTCGTCGGCGCCGAGCAGGAACAGCACGTCCGTTTCGCCCAGCATGCCGGCGACGTCCTTGCCGCCCTCACCCGGCACGAAACCGAGATCGAGGCCGCCGACGCGCGCCGCCGCATTGTGCAGCACGGCAAAGCCGTTCCAGTCGGCGCGAGCGGCATTGACGGCAGCGGCGAGCTTCGCCGCCTGGCCGAGCACGGCCGCGCCGTCGGCCCGCGCCAGCGCGCCCTGGCCGACAATGATCAGCGGATGCGTCGCCTTCTTCAGCGTCTGGAAGAACTTGCCATTGCCGTCGGCCAGATCCTTCAGCGAATCCGGCCCGGCGCCGAGCAATTCATACTCGTAGCGCGTGTCGCCGATATCGCCGATGACGCCGACCGGCAGATTGCCGACCCGCCAGCGCTTGCGGATGCGGGCATTGAGCACCGAGGCTTCGAAACGCGGATTGGCGCCGATGATCAGCACCGCATCGGCCTGCTCGATGCCTTCGATGGTCGGGTTGAAAATGTAGCTGGCACGTCCGAGCGCCGGATCAAGCGCGGCGCCATCCTGGCGGCAGTCGACATTCTTGGAACCAAGCGAAGCCATCAGCAACTTGAGTGCGTAGATTTCCTCGACGGCAGCGAGATCGCCTGCAATGGCGCCGATCTTCTCGGGCGTCGTCTTCGACACCGCATCCTTGATCGTCGCGAAGGCTTCGGCCCAGCTTGCCGCAACCAGTCTGCCATCCTTGCGCACATAGGGGCGGTCGAGGCGCTGCGTGCGCAATCCGTCCCAGATGAAGCGGGTCTTGTCGGAAATCCACTCCTCGTTCACCTGCTCGTTGACGCGCGGCAGGATGCGCATCACTTCGCGGCCACGGCTGTCGATGCGGATCGCCGAGCCGACCGCATCCATCACGTCGATGGATTCGGTCTTGGTCAGTTCCCACGGCCGCGCCTGGAAGGCGAAGGGCTTGGAGGTCAGCGCGCCGACCGGGCACAGATCGATGACATTGCCCTGCAGTTCCGAGGTCATCGCCTGTTCGAGATAGGTGGTAATCTCGGCGTCCTCGCCGCGGCCGATCAGGCCGAGTTCGGAAATGCCGGCGACTTCCGTGGTGAAGCGGACGCAGCGTGTGCAATGGATGCAGCGGTTCATCACCGTCTTGACCAGCGGCCCGATATACTTGTCTTCGACGGCGCGCTTGTTCTCATGATAGCGCGAGGAATCGACGCCGAAGGCCATGGCCTGGTCCTGCAGGTCGCATTCGCCGCCCTGGTCGCAGATCGGGCAATCCAGCGGATGGTTGATCAGCAGGAACTCCATCACGCCTTCCCGGGCCTTCTTGACCATCGGCGTGTTGGTGAAGATTTCCGGCGGCTCGCCATTGGGTCCGGGGCGCAAATCGCGCACGCCCATGGCGCAGGACGCCTGCGGCTTGGGCGGCCCGCCCTTCACCTCGATCAGGCACATACGGCAATTGCCGGCGATCGACAGCCGCTCATGGAAGCAGAAGCGCGGCACTTCCGCGCCCGCGTCTTCCGCCGCCTGCAGCAGCGTGTAGTGGTCGGGTACAGTGATCTCTTTCCCGTCGACCTTGAGCTTTGCCATTCGCTTCAAACCCCTGCGGATTTCCCGCAATCTCATTTCCCGAGCGCGGCAGACGCGGCGCCCGGCATTTCATTCACTTCTTCGCGGCCAGTACAGCCGCCTGCGCAGTCCAGTCGTCACGGCCGATTCGGCCGTTGAACGACAGATAGTCGTCGACCCAGGCGATCTCCTGCGGCGACCAGGCGGCGATCTGTGCATAGGTCCAGATGCCGAGCCCGTTCAGCACCTTTTCCAGCTTCGGGCCGATGCCCGATATCGCCTTGAGGTCGGACGGTTTCGCCGGCTTGTCGATCGCCTTGGGCTGCCTGAAATCCTCGGGCAGCAGCACATCGGCGGTCTCGCCGGCCGCCGGAGCGACATTCACCGCCGGCGCCGTGGTCGCGGCTTCCTTGGCGGCGATGTCGGTGACCTCCTGCGCGAAGGACTGCGCCTCGGCAATCATGGTCTTAGCCGTCGCCCGCGCCCTGATGGACGACGAACTCGCGTCCTCGAATTGCTCGACGCGTGCCTCGAAATCCTCGATCAGCGGCTGCATGAGGCGCTGTGATGCCTCGGCGGCGCCCGAAAGCGCGCCCAGCCAGACGCCGAACGCATGATTGGCAAACCCCATGCCAAGCGCCGACATCGCCGCCGCACCCGCGACAGGGTGCACGAAAAGGTTGATGGCGCTGGCCATCTCCTTCGGCATCATCCTGGTCAGGTCCTGGTTCATCTTCTCGATCTGGTCCAAATTGGGCATCAATGGGTAGGGTGTCGAATACGGCGCCATAGAGTTCTCCCGGTCGTTTCCTCGTTCGCCCCGTCCCGTCATTCCCGCATTCAAAAATCGTCTATTCCGCTGCCACCATCACCGGTTCGGCGCGGTGCGCGTTGCGCGAAAACTCGTCGATGCGCCGCTCCACCTCGCCGCGGAAATGCCGCATCAGGCCCTGGATCGGCCATGCCGCCGCGTCGCCCAGCGCGCAGATCGTGTGGCCCTCTACCTGCTTGGTGACGTCGAGCAGCATGTCGATCTCGCGCTTCTGCGCCTCGCCGCGCACCAGCCGCTCCATCACCCGCCACATCCAGCCGGTGCCTTCACGGCACGGCGTGCATTGGCCGCAGCTCTCATGCTTGTAGAAGTAGGACAGCCGCGCGATCGCCTTCACGATATCGGTCGACTTGTCCATGACAATGACGGCGGCCGTGCCCAGGCCGGATTTGAGGTCGCGCAGCGCGTCGAAATCCATCGGCGCGTCGATGATCTGCTCGGCCGGCACCAGCGGCACCGAGGCGCCGCCCGGGATGACCGCCAGCAGATTGTCCCAGCCGCCGCGAATGCCGCCGCAATGCGTCTCGATCAGCTCGCGGAACGGGATCGACATCGCCTCCTCGACGGTGCAGGGATTGTTGACGTGGCCGGAGACGCAGAACAGCTTGGTGCCGACATTGTTGGGCCGGCCGAAGGACGAGAACCAGGCCGCCCCACGGCGCAGGATGGTCGGCGCAACCGCGATCGATTCGACATTGTTGACCGTGGTCGGGCAGCCATAGAGGCCGACATTGGCCGGGAATGGCGGCTTCAGCCTGGGTTGGCCCTTCTTGCCTTCCAGGCTTTCCAGCAGCGCCGTCTCTTCGCCGCAGATATAGGCGCCGGCGCCGTGATGCATGTAGACGTCGAAATCATAGCCGGACGTGTTGCCCTTGCCGATCAGCTTGGCCTCATAGGCCTCGTCAATGGCGCGCTGCAGCGCCTCGCGCTCGCGGATGAACTCGCCACGCACATAGATGTAGGCGGCAACCGCGCCCATGGCGAAGCCGGCGAGCAGCGCACCTTCGACCAGCGTGTGCGGATCGTTGCGCAGGATGTCGCGGTCCTTGCAGGTGCCGGGCTCGGATTCGTCTGCATTGATGACGAGGTAGCTTGGCCGGCCATCGCTCTGCTTGGGCATGAACGACCATTTGAGGCCCGTCGGGAAGCCGGCGCCGCCGCGACCGCGCAGGCCGGACGCCTTCATCTCGTTGACGATCCATTCGCGGCCCTTGGCGACGATGCCGGGCGTGTTGTCCCAGGCGCCGCGCGCCATTGCGCCGGCCAGCGACTTGTCGAAGAGGCCGTAGATGTTGGTGAAGATGCGGTCTTTATCCTGAAGCATTTTTCGTCCCTCAGACCGGCTTCTTGCCGAAGACGCGGATGTATTCGGCAACGCCGCCCTTGGCGAGCGCCTTGGCCTGCTTGACCCAGTCGTCGCGCTCGATACGGCCCTGGAAGGAGAGATAGCCGTCCACCCACTCGCGCTCGGCCTTCTTCCACGAAGCGACCTGCGCGAAGGTGAAGATGCCCAGCGTATGCAGGACACCCTCGATCTTCGGGCCGACGCCGGAGATCAGCTTGAGATCGTCGACCGCGGCCGGCCTGTCGATCCCGGCCGGGCGGTTCTTGTCTTCCAGCGACGGTTTTGCTGGCTTGGCGGCTGGTATCTTGACTTCCGGCGCCTTGAAAGCAGCCGCCGGCTCGGCCTTGGCCTTCGGACCACTGCGCTGTTTTGAGACCTTCTCGACTTCCGGCGCTGCCTTATTGGCATTGGCGGCCGAATGCAGCGGCGCCGAAACGCTCGCCGCCTTCTCCGCCGCCGGCGCCACCTTGGTCTTTGAGGGTGTCTTCAACGCCGGGCTGGTCTCAGGCGCGTCGGTCTTTGGCTTGCTGGCATTGGATGGTGCGACGGGAGCGGCAGCGGGCGCCGGAACGGGCGCGGCGATGATCGCGTCGGGTGCCGCCTTGGCGGCCTTGGCTGCTTCCCTGGCCTCCCGGTCGCGGGTCGACTTGAGGATCGCCTTTTCGTTCTTCAGCGTCGTCAGGCCGGAGGCGGGCTCCGAGCCGGTGCGTCCGTTCTGCGGCCCCGGCGCCACCGAAGCGCCCTTGCCCGCATCGTAGAGATCGATGATTTCGGCCAGCCGTTCCGGCGTCAGGTCCTCGAACGTATCCTTGAAGATCATCACCATCGGCGCGTTGACGCAGGCGCCGAGGCACTCGACCTCTTCCCACGACAAGGTGCCCTTGTCGTTGGTGTGGAACTGGTCGTGATGAATCTTTGAACGGCACACATCCATCAGCGCTTCCGAGCCGCGCAGCATGCACGGCGTGGTGCCGCAGACCTGGATGTGCGCGCGGGTGCCAACGGGATTTAGCTGGTACTGAGTGTAGAAGGTCGCGACCTCGAGCCCGCGAATCCTGGGCATGCCGAGCATGTCCGAAATCGTCTCGATCGCCGCCTTGGTGACCCAGCCTTCCTGCTCCTGCGCGAGCATCAGCAGCGGAATGATCGCCGACTGCTCGCGGCCCTTCGGGTACTTCTTGATCCATTGCTTCGCCGCTGCCGCATTCGCCCGGTTGAAGGCGAAGGATGCTGGCTGGACGCTGGCTTCTGCGAGACGGCGGACTGACATTTAGCGATCGACCTCACCAAACACGATGTCGAGGGAGCCGAGAACGGCGGTGACGTCGGCCAGCATGTGGCCGCGGCAGAGGAAATCCATGGCCTGAAGATGCGCGAAACCGGGCGCGCGCAGCTTGCAACGGTACGGCTTGTTGGTGCCGTCGGAAACGAGATAGACACCGAACTCGCCCTTCGGCGCCTCGACGGCCGCATAGACCTCGCCGGCCGGCACGCGATAGCCCTCGGTGTAGAGCTTGAAGTGATGGATCAGCGCTTCCATCGAGCGCTTCATCGCCGCGCGCTTGGGCGGCACGACCTTGCCGTCGAGGTTCGACACTGGGCCGGTGCTTTCTTTGCCGAGCAAGAGATCGACGCATTGCCGCATGATCCGCGCCGACTGGCGCATTTCTTCCATGCGCACGAGGTAACGGTCGTAGCAGTCGCCGTTCTTGCCGATCGGAATGTCGAAGTCCATTTCCGAATAGCATTCATAGGGCTGCGACTTGCGCAGGTCCCAGGCCACGCCCGAACCGCGCACCATGACGCCCGAAAAACCCCAGGCCCAGGCATCGGCCAGCGAGACCGTGCCGATGTCGACATTGCGCTGCTTGAAGATGCGGTTGCCGGTCAGCAGACGATCGAGGTCGTCGATCGATTTCAGGAACGGGTCGATCCACTTGCCGATGTCCTCGACAAGCTGGCGCGGCAGGTCCTGGTGGACGCCGCCGGGGCGGAAATAGGCGGCGTGCATGCGCGAGCCGGAGGCGCGCTCATAGAACACCATCAGCTTCTCGCGCTCGACGAAGCCCCACAGCGGCGGCGTCAGCGCGCCGACGTCCATTGCCTGCGTCGTCACATTGAGGATGTGCGACATGATGCGGCCGATCTCGCAGTAGAGCACGCGGATCAGTTGGCCGCGCTTCGGCACCTCGATGCCGAGCAGGCGCTCGGCGGCCAGCGCGAAGGCGTGCTCCTGGTTCATCGGCGCGCAATAGTCGAGCCGGTCGAGATAAGGGATGGCCTGCAGATAGGTTTTTGCCTCGATCAGCTTTTCCGTGCCGCGGTGCAGCAGCCCGATATGCGGATCGACGCGATCGACGACCTCGCCGTCGAGCTCCAGCACGAGGCGCAAAACGCCGTGCGCCGCAGGGTGTTGCGGGCCGAAGTTGATGTTGAAATTGCGGACGGAGGTCTCAGCCATTCTGGCGCCTCTGGCGAAGAGTCAGTAGTGAGTAGTGAGTAGTGATCATCAATCTCAATGCCTGCTTCATTCCGCCTGCTTGGCCTGCACCGTTCGGATAAGAGATCTCATCATTTTTCCAATCTCTTCGCATCGCAGCAGCAGTTCAATCTCATTGTCTTTTCGTAGCAGACCAACTCGGCATGCCAGTAGTACGTGCGTTTCCAGTTCCTTCAACGAGCCTTGCGCCATGCGCAAAAATTGAACGAACGAACCTCTGTTTTCCCGACCGTATCCCTCTGCAATGTTCGCCGCGATCGAAACCACTGATCGACGCATCTGAGAGGTCATGCCGTAAATCTCGTCCTTCGGAAACTCTTTGGTGACGCGGTAACAGTCCTCAGCGAGAATCATCGCCGATTGCCACACTTTCAAGTCTCGATAGGATTCGATCCGTTGCTCCAACTCTTTCCCTACTGACTACTCACTACTTCCCTACTCACTGTTTCGCTTTTTCATCGCCCGGCAGGACGTAATCCGTCCCTTCCCATGGCGAGAGAAAATCAAAATTGCGGAATTCCTGCTTGAGCTCGACCGGCTCGTAGATGACGCGCTTGGCTTCGTCGTCGTAACGCACTTCGACAAAACCGGTCAGCGGGAAATCCTTGCGCAGCGGGTGGCCTTCGAAACCGTAGTCGGTCAAAAGGCGGCGCAGGTCGGGATGACCGGAGAACAGCACGCCATAGAGGTCGTAGGTCTCGCGCTCGAACCAGTCGGCGCCAGGATAGACGCCGGTGATCGAGGGCACCATCGTCTCCTCGTCGGCCTGCACCTTGACGCGGATGCGCACATTCTGTTTCGGCGACAACAAGTGATAGACGACGTCGAAGCGCTTGGCCCGCGACGGATAGTCGGCGCCGCAGACATCGACGATCGAGATGAACTGGCAGCGCGCATCGTCGCGCAGGAAGGTCACGACTTCGATGAGGTCGCGCGGCTCGACATGGATGGTCAGCTCGCCATAGGCAAGCACCGCGTCATTGACGCGACCAATCAGCCTTTCGCCGAGATAGGTCGACAGTTCGCTAAGGGATGCGGCCATGGGTTTACCGTTCGATCGTGCCGGTGCGGCGGATTTTCTTCTGCAGGAGAAGAATGCCGTAGAGCAAAGCTTCGGCGCTCGGTGGGCAGCCGGGCACATAGATGTCGACCGGCACGACGCGGTCGCAGCCACGCACCACCGAATAGGAATAGTGGTAGTAGCCGCCGCCATTGGCGCAGGAGCCCATCGAGATGACGTAGCGCGGCTCCGGCATCTGGTCGTAGACCTTGCGCAGCGCCGGCGCCATCTTGTTGGTCAGCGTGCCGGCGACGATCATGATGTCGGACTGGCGCGGCGACGCGCGCGGCGCGACACCGAAGCGCTCCGAATCATAGCGCGGCATCGAGGTGTGGATCATCTCGACGGCGCAGCATGCCAGACCGAAGGTCATGAACATCAGCGAGCCGCTGCGCGCCCAGGTGATCAGCGCCTCGGTCGAGGTGACCAAGAACCCCTTGTCGGCGAGCTCATTGTTGATTTCGAGGAAGAAGGGATCGTCCGCCCCCACCGGCCGACCGGTGTTGGGATCGATGATACCCTTCGGCTTCGGCGCGACGAGGGTGCCTGAACTGTCGTTCAATCCCATTCCAGCGCTCCTTTTTTCCATTCATAGGCAAAGCCGATGGTCAGCACTGCCAAAAACACCATCATCGACCAGAAACCGAGCATGCCGATCTTCGAGAAGGACACGGCCCAGGGAAACAGGAAGGCCACCTCCAGATCGAAGATGATGAACAGGATCGACACCAGGTAGAACCGGATGTCGAATTTCATGCGGGCGTCGTCGAACGAGTTGAAACCGCACTCGTAGGCGGAAAGCTTTTCGGGATCGGGATTGCGGTAGGCCACAAGGAACGGTGCGGCCAGCAGCGCCAGGCCGACGACCAGTGCCACGCCGATGAACAGGACGATGGACAGGTACGAACTGAGAAGTGCGTTCATGCAGCGGCTTTCCGTTGGCGCCAATCCACTTTGATTACAGCACCGGACCTTATTGCGGAAGCGTGACAGATTAACCGCTGAACCGTTTTAAGGGGCCTATGCTGCAACGCGGCGAGGGTTAGCGCAGCACTTCCAGCGAAGCAAGTCAAACCTTGTTCAAAACGCCGACCTGGACGGCATATCCGGAGAAACTGGTCCGATCCGCTCCTGTTTGATTTCCTTCTCTTTTTACTCCACTTTTCTCTCCTGACAGGGTTGCCGCAAAAACCCTGCTAGCATGGGCTGGAATCACCCGTCGGACCTCGGTCGAAACGCCCTTAGAGTGACAGCTGCATGAAGGAAAAGATCTCGCTTGCCGCCGCCCGGCGCATCGCTCTCGCCGCTCAAGGGTTTCTCGATCCCCACCCAAATGGCACACCCGATCGCCGCCACTTTGCCCGTGTGCTCTCCCGCACCGGCCTGCTGCAGATCGATTCCGTCAGCGCGGTGGTGCGCGCGCATTACATGCCGCTCTATTCGCGGCTCGGCCCGTATCCGCTCGCGCTGCTCGACAACGCCGCCGTGACGCGCAAGCGCACGGTCTTCGAATACTGGGCGCATGAGGCCTCGTTCCTGCCGGTCGAGACCTACCCGCTGATGCGCTGGCGCATGCAGCGCGCCGAGCAGGGCGACGAGATGTATCTGGGCCTGGCCAAATGGGGCCGCGAGCATGCCGCCTACATAGAAGAGATCTACCGCGAGGTTGTCGCGCGCGGCCCGATCGCGGCTTCGGCGCTGGAAGGCCAGAAAGGTTCGGGCGGCTGGTGGGGCTGGAGCCATGCCAAGCACGCCTTCGAATGGCTGTTCTGGGCTGGCCGCATCACCACGGCGCACCGCCGCGGCTTCGAGCGCTTCTATGATTTGCCCGAGCGCGTGCTGCCGCAGGCGATCCTCGACCTGCCCGTGCCGCCAGCCGAGGACGCGCACCGCGAATTGCTGCGCATTTCCGCCCGCGCCCATGGGGTGGCGACATCAGGCGACCTGCGCGACTATTTCCGGCTGTCGCCGGCCGACATGAAAGGCCGGCTGGAGGAACTGGTCGAGTTGGGTGAACTGCTGCCGGTGCGCGTCGAAGGCTGGGACAAGCCGGCCTACCTTCACAAGAACGCCCGCCTGCCCCGGAAGATCGAGGCCCGCGCCTTGCTGGCGCCGTTCGACCCGGTCGTCTTCGAGCGCTCGCGCTCGGAGCGGCTGTTCGATTTCCACTACCGCATCGAGATCTATACGCCGGCCGAAAAGCGCCAATACGGCTACTACGTCCTGCCTTTCCTGCTCGGCGACAGGATCGTGGCGCGCGTCGACCTCAAGGCCGACCGGCCGGCCAGCGTCCTGCGCGTCCACGCCGCCTACGCCGAGCCCAACGCTCCGCCTGAGACCGCCGCGCAGCTCTTCGAGGAACTGAAGCAGATGCAAGGCTGGCTCGGCCTTGAACGCATGGAAGTGACGCCTGCCGGCGATTTGGGCTCGGCGCTTGCCGACATCGCCATGTCGTAGCCGTGCGTTGACACCGCTGCCTGCAAAAGCCTAAATCCCGCTCCAGACGGTCCCTTGCCCGCAACGGCAGGGGCTAAGAGGGAATGCGGTGCGAGGTGAAAAATCTCAAATCCGCGGCTGTCCCCGCAACTGTAAGCGACGAGCCGAGGCCGAAAGCCACTGGGATGTTCCCGGGAAGGCGGCACCCAAGGCGATGACCCGCGAGCCAGGAGACCTGCCGTCTGCGACAAAAGAATCCGATCGCCCGGCGGGTTTCCGGGCAAGGAGCCCGGCTTTTTGGACCAGAACGGCAGTTTTTCGCCTGGCACAGCGGACAATTCGTCCGCCGACAGCGAAGCTTTGCCCGGCGTCACGGTGATCGTCTGCGCCTCGTGCCGCGACGAGACCGGCTCCGACGCCCATCCCCGCGCCGGCGAACTGTTGGCCGAAGACACGCGCTGTGCCGCATCTGATGAAAACATCCACATCCGCACGGTCGAATGTCTCGGCAATTGCAAGCGCCGGCTGAGCGCCGCGATCCTGCGCGACGGCTGCTGGAGCTACGTCTTCGGCGATCTGACCGTGAGCAGCGGCGCCGACCTTATCACCGGCGCCAAGCTCTTCGCCACCTCGACGGACGGCCTCATTCCATGGCGCGGCCGGCCTGATTCTCTCAAGCGCGGCCTCGTTGCCCGCATTCCTCCCCTCGACCTGCTGAAGGACTGATCATGAGCGCTTCCGTCACCCGCGTCCCCTGCACCGTCGTCACCGGCTTCCTCGGCGCCGGCAAGACGACGCTGGTCCGCCATCTCCTGGAGAACGCCGGCGGCAAGCGCATTGCGATCATCGTCAACGAGTTCGGCGACATCGGCATCGACGGCGAGATTTTGAAGGGCTGCGGCATCGACACCTGCCCGGAGGAAAACATCGTCGAACTGGCCAATGGCTGCATCTGCTGCACCGTGGCCGACGATTTCGTGCCCGCGCTCGACCAGATCCTATCGCTGACGCCGAAGGTCGACCACATCCTGATCGAGACCTCGGGCCTCGCCCTGCCCAAGCCACTGGTCCAGGCGTTCCAGTGGCCGACGGTGAAGAGCCGCGTGACCGTCGACGGCGTCATCGCCGTGGTCGATGGTCCAGCACTTGCCGAAGGCCGCGTCGCCAACGACATGGACGCCTTGCAGGCGCAGCGTGCGCAAGATGACAGCCTCGACCATGACGACCCGGTCGAGGAACTGTTCGAGGACCAGATCGCCTGCGCCGACCTGATCATCCTATCGAAAAGCGACCTGATGAACGCCGCCGGCTCGGCCCGCGCCAACGCCATCATCGGCGAACATTCCGCCCGTGCCGTGAAGATCGTGCCGACCTCGCATGGCAAGGTCGATCCCTCCGTGCTGCTCGGGCTCGGTCTCGCCGTCGAGGACGACATCGAGAACCGCAAATCCCATCATGACGGCGCCTTCGACCATGAGCATGACGACTTCGACACCTTCATCGTCGACATTCCCTCGATCGCCAATCCGGACGAACTGGCAAAGCGCGTCGCCGCTGCCGCCGAACAGGAAAACGTGCTGCGCGTGAAGGGCTTCGTCGAGGTCGGCGGCAAGCCGATGCGGCTCTTGCTGCAGGCGGTCGGCCCGCGCGTCAATCATTACTATGACCGCGCCTGGACCGCCGAGGACGACCGCCGTTCGCGCCTTGTCGTCATCGGCCTCAAGGGGCTGAACCGCCCGGCAATCGAGCGTATACTCGCCGGCTGATTTGACACACGGGCCGCGATGCATATCCTCACCACGACCTCCGCCTCGCTCGACGATTTCGCCGAGCCGGTCGATCTGCGGCAGATGCCGGCGGATATCGTGGCCCTGTCCTTCACCGACAGCGACCTCGCCGGACTGGCCGCCGCCTGGAAGGCGGATGCAGCCCGCCTGCCCTCGATGCGGCTGGCGGCACTGCGCGACCTGCGCCATCCCCTGTCCGTCGACCTCTGGATCGACAGCGTCGCTCGCCACGCCAAGATCATCCTGGTGCGCATCCTCGGCGGCTACGACTGGTGGCGCTATGGCTGCGACCAGCTGGCCTCGACCGCCCGCGAGCGCGGCATCAAGCTGGCGCTGCTGCCGGGCGAAAGCCATGACGAGGATATCAGGCTGATCGAAGCCTCGACGCTGCCGCGCCGGGAATTGGAAGCCCTGCTCGGCTATTTCCGCGAGGGCGGCTCGGTCAATATGGGCGCGCTGGTGCAGAGGCTGGCCAGGCTATCTGGACAGGACGCGGCCGTTGTTGAGCCGGTGGCGGTGCCGAAGGCCGGCTACTACGAGCCAGATCGCGGCGTCGTCCGCCTCCCCCTCGAGGGCGAGGGGAAGGTCGTGCCCATTCTCTTCTACCGCTCAATGCTTCTCGCCGCCGATGTCGCGCCGATCGACGCTCTTTTTGAAGCGCTGCGCCAGCGCGGCATAACCCCGGTCCCCATCTTCGTCTCCAGCCTCAAAGACCCGACATCCCTGGCCTTCGCGGAAACCGCGCTCGCCACGCTCAGACCCGCCGCCATCATCACCGCGACCGCCTTCGCCTCTGGTGCCGAACCCGGCATCGAAACCCTGTTCGACCGCGCCGGCGTGCCGGTCTTCCAGGTCATCGTCGCCACCACCCGCCGCGACATCTGGGAGAACAACCAGCGCGGCCTGACACCCGCCGACCTCGCCATGCATGTCGTGCTGCCCGAACTGGACGGCCGCATCCTCGCCGGTGCGATTTCCTTCAAGGGCGAAAGCGATGTCGATCCCGCGCTTGGCCACCGCGCCGTCGCCAACCGGCCGGAACCGGATCGCGTGGCGCAGGTGGCTGACCGCGTGGCAGCCTTCATCAAGTTGCAGGACACGCCCCGCACCGAGCGCAAGCTGGCCATTCTGATCCCGGATTACCCAAGCGCTCCCGGCCGTACCGGCTATGCCGTCGGCCTCGACGTGCCGTCCAGCGTGCTGGCGATGCTGCATGACCTGAAAGAACAGGGCTATGGCGTTGAAGGGATCCCGCAATCGCCGCGCGAACTGCTGGATTTGCTGGAGCGCAGCGATGGTGGGTTGGGGTTGGGCGACTATGTCGACTTTTCGAAAGACCTACCGGCTGAGGCTATCGCTGCGGTTAAGGCCGCATGGGGAAAGGCAGAGGGGGGCGCCTCGCGCCAACCTTCACAAGCGACCTCAGCAAGCTTCCCGTTCCGCGCCGCGACCTTCGGCAACATCACAGTCGCCCTCGCCCCAGATCGCGGCCGCTCCGCCGATCGCCGCGCCGACTACCACGATCCAACGCTGCCGCCGCGCCACGCGCTGATCGCCTTCGGCCTCTGGCTGCGCAAATCGCTGGGTGTGCACGCCCTGATTCATCTCGGTGCTCATGGCACGCTGGAATGGCTGCCGGGCAAGACCGTTGCGCTGTCGCAAAGCTGCTTCCCCGAGATCGTCACCGGCGCCCTGCCCGTCATCTATCCCTTCATCGTCTCCAATCCCGGCGAGGCAGCACAAGCCAAGCGGCGCATTGCCGCCGTGACCCTCGGCCATCTGCCGCCGCCGCTGACCGGCGCCGGGCTGGACGAAGATCAGCACAGGCTCGAACGCCTAGTCGACGAATACGCCCAGGCCGACGGCCTCGACCGCCGCCGCCGCGACCGCCTGGCCAAGCTGATCGTCGACACGGCGCGAAAGACCGGCCTCGCCGCCGAAGCAGGTGTCGCCAGGACCGACGCACCCGACGAGGCGCTGCGTCGCATCGACGCCTGGCTCTGCGACCTCAAGGACTTCGCCATCAAGGACGGGTTGCATATCTACGGCCGCGCGCCCGACGATGAGGCCGACGCCATGCGCCGCCAAAGCGCCGAGGCTGAAAGGTCAGCGCTGCTTGCCGCCCTCGACGGCCGCCACGTCAAGGCCGGCCCGGCCGGCGCGCCGGCGCGCGGACGTTCCGACGTGCTGCCCACCGGCCGCAATCTGTTCACGTCGGATCCGCGCACCATGCCGACGCCGACCGCCTATGATCTGGGCAAGGCGGCGGCCGAAGAAGTGGTGCGCGGCTATCTGCAATCGCATGGCGACTGGCCGCGTTCGCTGGTCATCGACCTGTGGGGCTCGGCCTCGCTGCGCACCGGCGGCGAGGAGATCGCACAAGGCCTGGCGCTGATGGGCTGCCGGCCGCAATGGGATGCCTCCACCGGCCGCATCACCGGCATCGAAGTTCTGCCGCCGGCCACGCTCGGCCGCCCGCGCGTCGACGTCACCTGGCGCATATCGGGCCTGTTCCGCGACATGTTCCCGACCCAGATCGCGCTGCTCGCCGCCGCCGCCAACGCCGTCGCCGCCCGCGACGAGGACGATTCGGAAAACCCTTTCGCGGCCCGGACCCGAGCGGACGGCAGGATTAGCCCGCGCATTTTCGGCACCTCGCCCGGCACCTATGGCGCCGGCGTCGAGGATCTTTTGTCCAGTGGCGACTGGGGTACGCGCGAAGAGATCGGCCGCGCCTATCTCGACGCCACCTCGCATGCCTATGGCGGTGCCGGTGGCGAAGGCATCTCGGCGCCCGGCGCGTTTGAAACCCGCATCGCCGAAGCCGATCTTCTGGTCCACACCGGCGACGACCCCGGCCGCGATATTCTCGAAGGCTCCGCCGACGTCGCCTTCATCGGCGGCTTCTCGGCCGCGCTTGCCGCCCTTGGCCGGAATGCCGATGTCATCGTGCTCGACACGACAGACCCGCAAAAACCGAAGCCGCGCTCTGTCAGCGAGGCCGTATCGCGGGTGGTGCGCGCCCGCGCCGTCAATGCGCGCTTCATATCGGGCCAGATGCGGCACGGCCCCCGCGGCGCCTCCGAATTCGCCGAGACGGTCGACCGGCTGGTCGGCTTCGCCGAAACCACCCACGCCATTTCAGGCGCGCTGATCGAGGCCGTGCACGATGCCTATATCGGCGACGCGGAAGTCCGCGCCTTTATCCTTCGGGAAAACCCGGCGGCGGCGAAAGTCATTGCCGAGCGTTTCCTGTCGGCGCGCCGGCGCGGCCTCTGGCATCCCTTGCGCAATTCCATCGACGACGATCTCGCCGCGCTGATTGCCGAGGCCGAGGCGCTGGGAGTGGCGGCATGAACGCCATCTCGCGTCGCGGCGCCTGCCCGGCCCTGTCGGCGCCGATGCAGACCGGCGATGGGCTGCTGGTGCGGCTCAACCCGGTTGCTGGGACCCCATCTTCTGAAGGATTGTCGCCAAAGCTGTTGATCGGTCTGGCCGAATCCGCCCTGCGCCATGGCAACGGCATCATGGAAGTGACCGCGCGTGGAAGCTTGCAGATACGTGGTCTGACAACGGAGAGCGCAACACTGCTGGCAGCGGAAGTGGATGCGCTGGGCATTGCGGTACGGACTGGCCTGCCGGTCGAGACGGGACCGCTGGCAGGTATCGACCCGCAGGAAATCGCCGATCCGCGACCGCTGGCTGAGCGGGTCAGCGCGGCGATCGAGGATGCTGGGCTGACGTCAAGACTGGGACCGAAAGTGTCTGTCGTGGTGGACGGCGGCGGGCAGCTGACGCTGGATGCGGTAACGGCCGATGCGCGGCTGAAGGCGGTGCGGAGTGGGGCCGGGGTTCGGTGGCAGGTGTCTGTTGCGGGTGATGGGCAGAGTGCGAGGCTGCTCGCCACCGTACGAGACGACGCGGCGCGCGACATTGCTGTTGCAGTGCTGAGGATGGTTGCAGAGAAAGGCCGCGAGGCTCACGCAAGAGACTTGTCGGAAAGGCAGTTGGTGTCTCTTGCGGATTGGCTATGCTTGCCAAGTTTGCGCGAGGCGCCCCCCTCTGTCCTGCCGGACATCTCCGCCTCGCGCAAACCTATCGGCCTTTTCCCCTTAGCCGGCGACACTTTCACCCTCGGCATTGCCCTCCCCTACGGCAGCATGCCTGCCGACAAAATCATCGCTCTCGCAAAAAACGCCCTCACCCTCGGCACCACCGAAATCCGTCTCGCCCCAGGCCGCGCGATGCTCTTCCTCGGCCAACCCTCGGACACCAATCCGTCTCTCCAAGCCACAGCCGCCGGCCTCGGCTTCGTCACCTCCCCCGCCGACCCGCGCACGCGCATCGCCGCCTGCCCCGGCACGCCAGCCTGCGCCTCCGGCCGAATCGCCACCCGTGACATCGCCGAGACGATCGCCGCCAAAAACGCCGACATCCTCGACTTCACGCTGCACGTTTCCGGCTGCGCCAAGGGCTGCGCGCATCCCGGCCCGGCGGCGCTCACAATCGTCGGCGGCGAAAATGGAGCCGGACTTGTCGTGAACGCGACGGCAAAGGCTCTTCCTGCCGGCTACAGGCCGGGCTATGACGCCGCGCGCGGCATCGGTCGCGTCGCGGCGGTGATCCGCAGTGCACGATTTCAGGGCGAGACCGCCGCTGCTTGCCTGACAAGGCTCGGGCCGGCGGCAATCGCCGAGACTTACCGACAGGCCCAAACTAAAAAACGGAAATGAGCATGGCCGCCTACAACTACATCCACGACGGCACGGCGATCTACGAGCGCTCCTTCGCCATCATCCGCGCCGAGGCGGACCTTTCGCGCTTCTCCGAAGCCGAGGCCGATGTCGCCATTCGCATGATCCATGCCTGCGGCCAGGTCGAAGCATCGAGCCATTTCGTTTTCTCGCCCGACTTCGTCACCGCCGCTCGCAGGGCTCTCGCCGCCGGCGCGCCGATCTTCTGCGATGCGGAAATGGTTTCGCACGGTGTCACCCGCGCCCGGTTGCCGGCCGGCAACGAGGTGATCTGCACACTGCGCGACCCGCGCACGCACGACATTGCCAAGGAGATCGGCAACACCCGCTCCGCCGCCGCGATCGACCTGTGGGGCGAACGCATGGCCGGCTCCGTCGTCGCCGTCGGCAATGCGCCGACTGCACTCTTCTATCTCCTGGAGAAACTGCGCGACGGCGCACCGAAGCCGGCGGCCATCATCGGCATGCCCGTGGGCTTCGTCGGTGCCGCCGAATCGAAGGATGCGCTGGCCGAGAATTCCTATGGCGTGCCCTATGCCATCGTGCGCGGCAGGCTCGGCGGCAGCGCCATGACCGCCGCCGCGCTCAATTCCCTGGCGAGGCCCGGCCTGTGAACGCGCTTCCCAAAGGCAAGCTCGTTGGCGTCGGCACCGGTCCCGGCGACCCCGAACTGTTGACGCTGAAGGCCGCGCGTGCCTTGGCCGAGGCCGATGTCGTCGCCTATTTCGCCAAGCGCGGCAACAACAGCAATGCGCGCGCCATCGTCGAGGCGCGCTTCCGGCCGGATATGCTGGAACTGCCGCTGCTCTATCCCGTCACCACCGAGATCGACAAGGATCACGACGACTATCGCTCGCAGATCACCGGTTTCTACGAGGAGTCGGCGCAAAAGGTCGCCGAACATCTCGAAGCAGGCCGAATGGTTGCCGTCCTGTCCGAAGGCGACCCGCTGTTCTACGGCTCCTACATGCATCTGCATGTGCGCCTCGCCCATCGTTTCCCGACCGAGGTCATTCCCGGCGTCACCGCTATGTCCGGCTGCTGGTCGCAGACCGGTGTGCCGATCGTCCAGGGCGATGATGTGCTGGCCGTGCTGCCCGGCACGATGAGCGAATTCGAGTTGACCCGTCGGCTGGCCGACACCGATGCAGCCGTCATCATGAAGGTCGGCCGCAACCTGTCCAAGATCAGGCGTGCGCTGGAAGCCACCGGCAAGCTGACCCGCGCCGTCTATGTCGAGCGCGGCACCATGGCGGGCAGCGTCTCGATGAAGCTCGCCGACAAACAGGACGACAAGGCGCCCTATTTCGCCATCATATTGGTCGCCGGCTGGTCCGGCCGGCCCGGGGCGTTGGGAGTGCAAGCATGAGCGGCCGTCTCACCGTCATCGGTCTCGGGCCCGGCAATGCCGATCAGGTCACCCCTGAAGCCAGCCGCGCCGTGGCCGAAGCGAAATTCTTCTATGGCTACAAGCCCTATCTCGACCGGCTCGAACTGCGCCCGGACCAGACTCGTGTCGCGTCCGACAACCGCGAGGAACTCGCCCGCTCCAAGGATGCCTTGATCAAGGCCGCCGAGGGCCATGACGTCGCCGTGGTTTCCGGTGGCGATCCCGGCGTCTTTGCCATGGCGGCCGCCGTCTGCGAGGCGATCGAGGCCGGCCCGGCCGAATGGCGCGCGGTCGATGTCGCCGTCGTGCCTGGCATCACCGCAATGCTCGCTGTCGCCGCCCGTATCGGCGCGCCGCTCGGTCATGATTTCTGCGCCATTTCGCTGTCCGACAATCTGAAGCCGTGGGAGTTGATCGAACTGCGTCTTCTGGCGGCGGCCGGCGCCGGCTTCGTCATCGCGCTCTACAACCCGATCAGCAAGTCGCGCCCCTGGCAGCTTGGCCGCGCCTTCGAGTGCCTGACCGCGATCCTGCCCGGCACCACGCCAGTCATTTTCGGCCGCGCCGCCGGCCGTCCGGACGAGCGCATCGAGGTTTATCTGCTGGCCGATGTCGACGCGCAAAAAGCCGACATGGCGACCTGCATCATCATCGGCTCGCCGGAAACCCGGATCATCAAACGCGGCGACAAACCGGCGCTGGTCTACACGCCACGCTCGGCAGCAGGCTCGACGAAATGATCGACCATCGCGGCGAGCTCATCGACGGTTTGAGCCGAAGGCACCTCCGGCAGATCAGACCTGCGGACCATGACCACCTCGATGCCAAGCGCTCGCGCGGCGGCAATCTTGCCGTACGTGGCGGCGGCGCCGCTGTTCTTGGAGACGACCACGTCGATGCGATGCCTTTCGAGCAGCGCGCGTTCTTCCGCCTCGTCAAACGGCCCGCGCGCCAGCAGATAGGTCGCATCCGGCACGGCCAGCGGCGGCTCGACCGGATCGACGCTGCGAATGAGGTAGTGATGCCGGGGGCCTGCTTCGAAGGCAGCAACCTCTTGCCGGCCAAGCGCCAGGAAGGCGCGACGCGGCGCCGGGCCAAGCGCTCGCACGGCATCGCCTGTTGTATCGACCAGCGTCCAGCGGTCGCCTTCGACTGGCTCCCAGCCGGGGCGGCGCAAGGCAAGGATCGGCACACCGATCAGCCGCGCCGCTTGCGCGGCATTGGCGGAGATTCGCGCCGCGTAAGGATGTGTGGCGTCGATCAGCAGATCGGTGGCGGTCTCCCGGAGATAGGCGGCCAGCCCCTCGGCGCCGCCAAAGCCTCCGCTTCGCACGGGCACGCCTTGCGCGATCGGGTTTTCCGTGCGGCCGGCCAGCGACAGCGTGACCGAGGCGCGTACCGCCAGTTTGCCGGCCAGTTGCCGGGCTTCCGTGGTGCCGCCGAGGATCAGAATGCGGTGGGTCATCATGCCTGCTGAAAGTTCGCCCGGCGCCAGGCCGGAATGGCTGACGGTGATCGGCATCGGCGAGGACGGTTTAGCGGGTCTCGGCGACGAGGCCAAGCAGCGGATTGCCAAGGCGGAGATCATCTTCGGCGGCAAGCGGCATCTGGCGCTGGTCGCGTCCTTCGCCAAGGGCGAGCCACGGCCCTGGCCGGTGCCATTCGATGCCGGGATGGCCGATGTGCTGGCGCTTGCCGGCAGAAACGTCTGTGTGCTCGCTTCCGGCGATCCTTTTTTCCACGGCGTCGGCGCCACCCTCGCCCGCAAGGTCAAGCCGCGGGAGATGCATGTCATCCCCGCGCCGTCGGCGGTTTCGCTGGCGGCCGCCCGCCTTGGCTGGGCGCTGCAGGATATCGAGATCGTCTCGCTGCATGGCCGGCCGCTCGACCTGATCCGGCCGCTGCTGCAGCCCAATGCGCGCATCCTGGCGCTGACGTCGGATGCCGAAGCGCCTGATGCAATTGCCCGCCTGCTCACCGAACTCGATTTCGGCGCCTCGCGGTTAACGGTTCTTGAGGCGCTTGGCGGGCCAAACGAGAACCGGCGCGCCGCCCGCGCTGATGCCTTCGACCTCGAAAACATCAATCCGCTCAACGTGCTGGCCATCGAAATTGATTCGAATCCGCAAGCCCGCGTCTTGCCGCTCACGGTTGGTCTTGCCGACCACCTGTTCGACCATGACGGCCAGATCACCAAGCGCGAAATCCGCGCCATCACCCTGTCGTCGTTGGCGCCGAGGCGTGGCGAATTGCTGTGGGACATCGGCGCCGGCTCGGGCTCCATCGGCATCGAATGGATGCTGGCGCACCCCTTGATGCGCACGATTGCCATCGAAGCCGATCCGGGCCGCGCCGCCCGCATCCACCGCAACGCCGCCGCCTGTGGCGTTCCCGGCCTTGTCGTGGTGGAAGGCAGCGCGCCCAAGGCGCTGGCCAGACTGGACACGCCGGACGCGATCTTCATCGGCGGCGGCGGCAGCGATGCCGGCGTGTTGAACGCCGCCATCAAGGCGCTGCGTTCCGGCGGCCGGCTCGTCGCCAACGCTGTGACGCTGGAGATGGAAGCCTTGCTTCTCGCGCAGCACACAAAGCTCGGCGGCGACCTTACCCGGATAGACATCTCTCGCGCATCTCCGGTCGGCTCGATGCAGGCCTGGCGGCCGTCAATGCCGGTCACCCAATGGAGCTGGGTGAAGCCATGATGGTCGCAGGCATCGGCAGCCGCAAAGGCGTGAGCGTTGAAGATGTGCTTGCCTCGATTGAAACCGCTCTCGAAGCGCATGGGCTGGCCATGACGGCGCTTTCCGCACTGGCAACTGCTGCACCGAAGAGGGATGAAGCGGCGATTGCCGCCGCCGGCCGCGCGTTGAGCCTTCCGCTCATCATCGTCGATGACGCGGCCCTTCGGGGCGTCTCGGGGGAAACACTGAGCCACTCCGACCTGTCGCAAGAAGTCGCCGGCACGCCCTCGGTTTCCGAAGCATCCGCCCTTGCCGTGGCCGGTGCCGGCGCGAAGCTGCTTGGCCCCCGCATCGTGCTCGGCCCGGTCACCTGCGCCATCGCCATCAGCGGAGACGCCCCATGACCGTTCATTTCATCGGCGCCGGTCCGGGTGCCGCCGACCTCATCACGCTGCGCGGCGCAAGGCTCCTGGCAAGCTGCCCGGTCTGCCTGCATGCCGGCTCGATCGTCTCGCCTGAATTGCTGCAGCACTGCGCGTCGGGGACGAAACTGATCGACACCGCGCCGATGTCGCTCGACGAGATCGAGGCGGCCTATGTCGACGCTCACAAATCGGGCCATGATGTCGCCCGCCTGCATTCCGGCGACCTGTCGGTGTGGAGCGCCGTTGCCGAACAGATCCGCCGGCTGGAAAAGCACGGCATCCCCTACACGCTGACGCCGGGCGTGCCCTCCTTCGCGGCCGCGGCCGCAGCACTTCGCCGCGAGCTGACCATTCCCGAAGTCGCGCAAAGCCTGGTGCTGACCCGCGTTTCCGGACGTGCTTCAAAAATGCCGCCGGGCGAAACGCTGGCCGGCTTCGGCCGCACCGGCGCCACCCTCGCCATTCATCTTGCCATCCACGCCATCGACCGCGTCGTCGCCGAATTGACGCCGCATTATGGCGGCGATTGTCCGGTGGCGATCGTCTTCCGCGCCTCCTGGCCGGACGAGCGGGTGCTGACCGGTACGCTGGCCTCCATCGAGGCCCGGCTTGCCGCCGATCCGATGGAGCGCACCGCGATCATCTTCGTCGGCCGCTCGCTGGCAGCGGAAGGTTTTGGCGAAAGTTCATTGTACGACGCCCACTATCAGCGGCGTTTTCGCGGACGGGACGGATTGTGAGCGGCAACACCAAAAACAACGGCGGCAACGCGACGCTCGAACAGGCCTTTTCGCGGCTGAATTTCAAGCCGCGCCCGCTGGAGCCGGGCCATGTCTGGCTGGCCGGGGCCGGCCCCGGCGACCCCGGCTGCCTGACGCTGGAAGTGCTGGCGGCCTTGGCCGAAGCGGATGCGCTGGTCTACGACGCTCTGGTCTCGCCTGACGTCGTCGCCGTTGCCGCAAGCGCCGAGCTGTTCTTTGCCGGCAAGCGCGGCGGCCAGCCGTCGATGAAGCAGGATGACATTACCGCTCTGCTTGTCCGGCTGGCGCGCGAAGGCCGCCGCGTTATCAGGCTCAAGGGCGGCGACCCCTATATTTTCGGCCGTGGCGGCGAAGAAGCCCTGGCGCTCGCACGCGAAAACATCCCCTTCCGCGTGCTGCCGGGCCTGACATCCGGCCTCAGCGCGCTCGCCGCAACCGGCATCCCGGCCACTATGCGCGGCATCAACAAGGCTGTGATCCTGGCGACCGGCCACGCCGCTGGTACTGACGACGACATCGACTGGGCGGCGATCGCCCGCACCGGCCAGCCAGTCGTGGTCTATATGGGCATGGCCAATCTGCCGCTGATCGCGGCAGCCCTGCTCGACGGCGGGCTGGCACCGTCGACGCCCGCGGCGGTGATCGTCGCCGCCACCACGCCGCAGGAGCGGACCGTCGTCGCCACGCTCGCCACCATCGCCGAGGAGGCGGCCGCCGCCGGGCTGACCTCGCCGGCGCTGATCGTCGTCGGCGGCATCGTCGCCATGCGCGCCGCATTGACGGGGCAGGCATGACCGCCCGCGCCATCATCATCGGCGCGCCACGCTCCGGCTCCGGCAAGACCAGCGTCACCATCGGCATCTTGCGCGCGCTCACCCGGCGCGGCCTGAAGGTGCGCGGCGCCAAATCCGGCCCCGACTATATCGACCCCGGCTTCCACACCGCCGCCACCGGCCTGTCCGGCGTCAATCTCGACAGCTGGGCGATGCCGCCGTCACTGCTCAATGCGCTGGCCGCGCAACAGGCCGACGACACCGATTTCGTCATCCTCGAAAGCGCCATGGGCCTGTTCGACGGCATTCCGGCCGCGCCGGGGCGAACCGGGTCTGCCGCCGACCTTGCCCGGCTCTACGGCCTGCCGGTGCTGCTGGTCCTCGACGTGTCGGGCCAGTCGACCACGGCGGCTGCTGTCGCCAAGGGGTTCGCCACCTACGATCCGGATGTGCGCATGGCCGGCGTCGTGCTCAACCGGCTGGGCAGCGAACGCCATCGCCGCCTGTCCGGCGACGCCATCGAGGCGATCGGCCTGCCCGTTGTCGGCGCCATTTTACGCGACCCTACGCTGAACTTGCCCGAGCGCCATCTCGGCCTGGTCCAGGCCGGCGAGTATGATGATCTGATGGCGCATCTCGACCGGCTGGCCGACATGGCGGAGAAATCGCTCGACCTCGATGCCGTGATGAGGCTGGCGACGCCCCTCGCTCCGGCGGCCGGCGATTTTGGCGATGCGCTGCGGCCGCCCGGTCAACGTATCGCGCTTGCCGAGGATGCCGCCTTCACTTTCCTTTACCCGCATGTCGCCGCCTATTGGCGCAAGGCCGGCGCGGAGATCGTTCGGTTCTCGCCGCTTGCCGATGAGGCGCCCGACGACAGCTGCGATGTCTGCTGGCTGCCCGGCGGCTATCCCGAGCTTCACGCCGGCAAGCTTGTCGCGGCTGCGAATTTCCATACCGGAATGGCGCGTTTCGCCGCGACCAGGCCCGTCCATGGCGAGTGCGGCGGCTTCATGGTGCTTGGCGAAGCGCTGGAGGATGCTGCCGGCGAAACGCATCGCATGCTCGGCCTGCTCGGACACGCCACCAGCTTCGCCAAGCGAAAGATGAATCTCGGCTATCGCGAGGCGCGGCTGCGCGCCGATTGCCTGCTGGGGGCTCAAGGCGCGCTGATCCGCGGCCATGAATTCCACTATGCGCAGATGATGGCCACCGGCAATGACGAGCCTCTGGCCGACCTTGCCGACGGCCAGGGCAATCCGATCGGCGCTTCCGGCTACCGGCGTGGTCGTGTCAGCGGCACCTTCTTCCATGCGATAGCGAGGGCCAGCGCGTGAAGCTCCCGAATTTGACCCTTTCACCCCGGCAAATCCTCGACGACGTCGCGCTTTGCCTGATCTTCTTCACCCGCCTGCCCCTGCCCGACCTCGACTTTCGCGGCCGCGGCCTTGCCGCCGCGATCTGGGCCGCACCGGTCGCCGGCCTCGTCATCGGCTTGATCGGCGCCATCGTCTTTGCCACGGCGGAACGATTCGGCCTTGCCATGGGACCGGCGGCAGCACTTGCCCTAGTGGCAACCGTGATCACCACTGGATGCCTGCACGAAGATGGACTGTCCGACGTCGCGGACGGCTTTGGCGGCGGCAAGTCGCGCGGCCGCAAACTCGACATCATGCGCGACAGCCGCATCGGCGCCTATGGCGCCATGGCGCTGGCCCTATCGCTGCTGATCCGCTGGAACGTGCTTTCGGAACTGGTTGATCCCACTCAGGCGCTCTTTGCCCTTGTTGCCGCGCACGCGGCCTCGCGTGGCGTGTTGGGCGCCTTCATGCACCTTTTGCCGCCGGCGCGCTCCGACGGCCTCTCGGCCGGCGCCGGCACCGTCTCGCTTGAAACCGCGATCGCCGGCGCCGTGCTTGGCGCGATCCCGCTCCTCTTGCTCGGGGCCGGCGGCGCCATCGCCGCGCTGATCCTGCTCGGCCTGTTCTTTGCCGCCTTCCACGCCCTTTGCCTCAACCAGATCGGTGGCCAGACCGGCGACACGATCGGCGCCTTGCAGCAGGTCAGCGAAATCGCGGTGCTTCTCGTCGCTTCCGTCGCGCTTTCCTGATTCCCCCTGACCTGATTCCCTTTCGGAGACCTTGCCCCCATGCCCTTCAAATCCCTCGATGAATTGCGCGCCGCCTGCCTCGACCTGCCTGTCGGCAGCGATACAGCCGCCAAAGCCGTTGCCAGCCGCCAGGATACGCTGACCAAGCCGCAAGGCAGCCTCGGCCGGCTGGAAACCATCGCCGCCTGGCTGGCGCGCTGGCAGGGCCGCGACATGCCCAGGCTCGACCGGGTAAAGGTCTTCGTCTTCGCCGGCAATCACGGCGTGACCGCTCAAGGCGTGTCGGCCTATCCCTCCGAGGTGACCGTGCAGATGGTGGCGAACTTCGCCGGCGGCGGTGCCGCCATCAACCAGCTCGCCCGCATCGCCGGCGCCGAACTCGATGTCATCCCGTTCGACCTCGACCATCCCACCGGCGACTTCACCCAAGTGCCGGCAATGGACGAGAAGGCCTTTCTCGCCGCTGTCTCGGCGGGCTATGACGCCGTAACGAAAGACCTCGACCTGGTCTGCGTTGGTGAAATGGGCATCGGCAACACCACGCCGGCGGCCGCCATTTCGGCGGCGTTATTCGGCGGCGGGGCGGAAAAATGGACCGGGCGCGGCACCGGCGTCGACGATGCCGGCCTGAAGCGCAAGGTGGTCGCCATCGAAGCCGGCCTGAAGCGGCACGCCGCAGCCCTCGCCGATCCGTTGGGCATCGCCGCGGCACTCGGCGGGCGCGAACTCGCCGCCATCCTCGGCGCCACGCTGGCCGCCCGTCATTTGGGCATACCCGTGCTGCTCGATGGCTTCGTCTGTACGGCTGCTGCTGCCCCGCTGGCCAGGCTGCATCCGACTGGCCTCTCCCACACCATCGCGGCTCATGTTTCGGCCGAATCGGGCCACCGCAGCCTGCTCGAAGCGCTCGGCCTGCCGCCGCTGCTCGATCTTGGCATGCGGCTCGGCGAAGGCTCCGGCGCCTGCCTCGCCGTCAACGTCGTCCGCTCGGCGCTGGAGTGCCATGCGAGGATGGCAAGCTTTGCCGAGGCGGGGGTGTCGGAGAAGTAGACGCCGGCTCCGTTGCGGACAACGCCAAGCACAGACGCCGGTGTGATCGGCATCTTCCTACTGTTCGGATTCTGGAATAGATTTGGAGGATGAAAAAGCTTCATACCGTTGCAGCTGCAGTGTCTATCGCCGTAGCGGTTCGCTGTTGTGCTTCGTCACAGCGGATATTCAACTTATGGCCCGATCGACACTGCCATTTTCGTTGTTTTCCTGGTCTTCTTCTGGTGGCTCATCAGTGATTTCTCGGGCAGCAAAGGCGAAATTGATGCCAACGAAGCTGCAAGCGTGGAAGAGAGCGTCGGTTTTCGATTCGGCAGATTTCTGAGCCGCATTTTTCGACGCGGTTAGATCGCCACCAGGACCAAGTACCGCTGCCGGTTAAAGGACCGCGGTCACGCGCATGGCCCCGAGACACGCCAAACGCATCTCGCTTTCAGGGTCTTTCCACCAAGTCTTCTAGGAATTTGGTGGGTGCGCACAGGATTGAACTGTGGACCCGCTGATTAAGAGTCAGCTGCTCTACCAACTGAGCTACGCACCCACTCGGCCGGCAAAAACCGGCGTTGGCGGGCATATAGCCGCCACCATCGGTCATGTCTAGCCCTGCCGGAATCATTTCCCGACAAATCGACTCGAGCATGATCCCGAAAAGTGGAATCCGGTTTTCGGAAGAGATCATGCTCATACAAAAAGACGGAGCCCCATCCCGATTCCATCGGGATGGAACAGGCTCCGGCCCTTCTTGCGATCAGACGAACAGTCTGCCTTCCGCCACCTTGACCGCATGGCCGCCAATGCGCGCGGAGGCCAGTTTTCCGCCCTGCACGGTCAGTTCCAGGCGGATGCGTGACGGCCGGCCCATCTCCAGCCCCTGCTCGATCCACAGCTGCGAAACACCATCCGTGGGAGCATCGAAATGCATGATGGCGCCGGCGAAAGCGGCCGCTGCCGAACCGGTCGCCGGATCTTCATAGGAAGGCGTGCCCGGCACGATCATGCGCACATGGAAGGCGCTTTCATGGTTCATCGTCTCGCGGCAATAGACATAGGGGCTGGCGAAGGCCCAGTCGCTCTTGCGTGGCGCCAGTTCCGACCAGGCCTGGTTGTCCAGCCGGATGCGGCCCGCCGCTTCGAGATTGGCGACAGGAATGGTCACATAGGGCACGCCCGCCGACCAGAAGGCGACGCGGTGATTCTCGAAGCCGATCTCATGCGGCGCCAGGCCGAGGGCGGCGCCGATCGCCTGTGGATCGGCCTCGAGTTTCAACGGCTCCGGCAATTTCGCCAGGTCGAATTCGGCGAAAGCGGCGCCGTCATGCCTGCTGACGGCGCAGCGCACCGGGCCGATGTTTTCCTCCAGCACGAAGATGCCGGCCCCGCTTTCGCCATCCAGGTCGGCCAGCGCGATTGCCGAACCAACTGTCGGGTGGCCGGCGAACGGCATTTCATAGTCCGGCGTGAAGATGCGGATGCGGTTTTTATGCTTGGGATTGTCCGGCGGCAGCACGAAGACCGTCTCGGACAGGTTGAATTCGCGCGCGATGGCCTGCATCGCTACCGTGTCCAGACCCTTGCAATCCAACACCACGGCCAGCGGGTTGCCGGCCAGTCGCACGGTCGTAAACACATCGTAAAGCAAGTAATTCCGGGTTTGCATTCCTGCCTCAATCCCAACATGGGCGAAATTTAATTTGATATTTGAGCCGGTAACCCTGATCTGTGCACAGATAGGGATATTACGCATCATAGGGGTCCGACGTGGACCAGATTGTCAATCTGCCAAAGACGGAATCGGATTCCGCCATCGAGACGGCGCTCGGGCTCGACAAGAAGGGGCGGAGCAAGACGCGCCGACGTGGCTGGCTCTATGTGTTGCTAACCCTGATCGTGCTCGCCGCCGTTCTTGGCCTTTACCAGTGGTATGCGGGCACGCCCGCCGCGATCGATTACACCACGGTGCCGGCCGCCAAGGCCGACCTTACCGTCCAAGTCTCGGCGACGGGCACGCTGCAGCCGCTCACCCAGGTCGATATTTCCAGCCAGCTCTCCGGCATCATCCGCTCGGTCTCGGTGAATGAGAATCAGCAGGTGAAGAAGGGCGACGTGCTGGCGGCCCTCGACACCACCAAGCTGCAGGTGCAGATCGAGCGCGCCGAGGCTTCCGCCAAGGGCGCGGCCGCCAATGTCGAGGACGCCACGGTGACGCTCGCCGAGAACGAGAGCGCGCTGGTGCGCGCGGCCGCCTTGACCAAGCGCGGCATGGCGACCGACCAGTCGCTGGAGGCGGCGACGGCGACGCGCGACCGCTCGAAAGCTGCGCTTGATAGCGCTCAGGCCAATCTCGCCATCGCCAATGCCGATCTGAAATCGCAGCAGACCGACCTTGCCAACAGCACCATCTATGCGCCGATCGACGGCATCGTGCTGACGCGCTCGGTCGACCCCGGCCAGACGGTCGCCTCCTCGCTGCAGGCGCCGGTGCTGTTCATCATCGCCGCCGATTTGCGGAACATGGAGCTGGTGGCGGCGGTCGACGAGGCCGATATCGGCGCCGTCAAGACTGGCCAGCATGCGCGCTTCACTGTCGACGCCTTCCCGGAGCGGCCGTTCGACGCCGAGATCCGCGACATCTCCTATGCCTCGGTCACGACGGACGGCGTCGTCACCTACAACGCGCGGCTCGAGGTCGACAACAACGAGCTGTTGCTGCGCCCCGGCATGACCGCCACGGTTTCGGTCGTCACAAGACAGGCCAAGGATGTGTTGACCGTGCCCGCCAGCGCCTTCCGCTATCGCCCGACGCAGCAAGCAGCCCGCGCATGGAGCTTCAGCGACCTGTTCACCGGCCGCATGGGCCGTCCGGGCGGCAATCGCCAGCGCCAGGTCGCAACGGCCCCTACCGACGGCTCGCGCACACTCTATGTGCTCGAGAACGGCCGGCCGCATGCGGTGAACGTCAAGATCGGCTCGACCGATGGCGAACTGACCGAGATCACGTCCGGCCTGGAGGAAGGCGCCCAGGTCATCACCGCCTCGCAGCTGCGGAGCTGAGGCCGTGGCCGCGGGCGCGCCCCTCATCATCTTCGACAAGGTCTGGAAGAGCTATGGCCAGGGCGAGGCCAAGGTGCACGCGCTGGCCGGCGTCGACCTTGCCATCCGGCGCGGCGAATTCGTCGCCATCATGGGCCCTTCCGGCTCGGGCAAATCGACGGCGATGAACATCATCGGCTGCCTCGACACGCCGACGGCCGGAACCTACTCCTTCTTGGGCGTCGACGCCGGCCGGCTCGACCGCAACCGCCGCGCCATGCTGCGCAACCTCTATGTCGGCTTCGTCTTCCAGGGCTACAATCTCCTGGCGCGCACCACGGCGGCGGAAAATGTCGAACTGCCGCTGATCTATCGCGGCGTGGCCAGCCGCGAGCGTCGCGACCTTGCCATGCAGGCGCTCGCCCAGGTCGGCCTGGTCGGCCGCGAGCATCACACGCCGGCCGAGCTCTCCGGCGGCCAGCAGCAGCGCGTGGCGATCGCGCGCGCCATCGTCACCCGGCCGATGCTGCTCGTCGCCGACGAGCCGACCGGCAATCTCGACACCGCCCGCACGCATGAGATCATGGAACTGCTGACAAAGCTCAACAAGGAGCTCGGCCTGACCGTCACCATGGTCACCCACGAGGCCGACGTCGCCGACTATGCCGAGCGCACCATCCGCTTCCTTGACGGCCACGTCGCCTCCGACGACGTGAACTTGGAAACGGCACAGCCATGATCTGGGAAACCGTCCGCCTCTCGCTACGCTCGATCCGCCGCAACGTGCTGCGCTCGTTCCTGACGCTGCTCGGCATCGTCATCGGCGTCGCCGCCGTCATCGCCATGCTGACCATCGGCTCGGGCACGACGCAGAAGGTCAAGGCCGACATCTCCAAGCTCGGCAGCAATCTTCTGGTTGTTCGTGCCGGACGCCCGGCAGGCCCCGGCGGTCCGGGCGGGCTCGACCAGGTGGTGCGGCCGCTGGCCGAGAAGGACCTTGCGGCGCTGATCGCGCATCTGACCGGCGCGCGCGCCATTTCGCCGGCCTCGCAAAAGCAGGTCCGCGTCATCTTCGGCACCGAGAGCCTGACCTCAGGCGTCACCGGCACCGACAGCGCCTATCTCGATGCGCGCGACTGGAAGCTGGTGTCGGGCCGCCCGTTCAGCGATTCCGAAACCCGCTCGGGCACCGGCGTTTGCCTGATCGGCGAGACGGTGCGCCAGCAATTCTTCGGCGCCGGGGACCCCGAAGGCGAGATCATCCGCGTCAACCGCACCTCCTGCAAGATCATCGGCCTGCTCGAGCCCAAGGGCTACACCGGCTTCGGCCAGGACCAGGATAATGTCGTCCTGATGCCCCTGCACGCCTATCAGCGCCGCATCGCCGGCAATCGTGACATCGACAACATCTACATCGCCGCCGACGACCGCACGCCGACCAGCGAGTTGCAGCCGCGCGTCGAGGACATTTTGCGTGATATCAGGCGCATCACGCCGGATCGCGAAAGCGATTTCGCCATCCGCGACATGACGCAGATCGCCGACGCCATGGCCAGCGCCACCACGACCATGACCGGCATGCTGGGCGCGGTCGCCGGCGTCAGCCTTCTGGTCGGCGGCATCGGCATCATGAACATCATGCTGGTCTCGGTCACCGAGCGCACGCGCGAGATCGGCATCAGGCTCGCCATCGGCGCGCACGAAAAGCACATCCTGATTCAATTCCTGGTCGAGGCGACGGTGCTGTCGCTGCTCGGCGGCATCATCGGCATCCTGATCGGCCTGGCGCTCGCCGGCCTGGCCTCAGCGACGCTGACCATCCCCTTCGCGCCGAGCCCGGCGGTCATCCTGCTCGCCGTCGGCTTCTCGGCGCTGATCGGCATGGTGTTCGGCTTCTTCCCGGCCCTGCGCGGCGCCCGCCTCGACCCGATCGACGCGCTGAGGCACGAATAAAAGGCCGGACCGGCTCCGCCACGGCCGCGGCTAACCCCAACCTTGGACGCTTGCCGCACCGACGGCCCTGTCGCCCGCTGGTCGACGATGCCAAGGCAAGACATCTCCGGTCGAGGGAACAACGCATGAGCAAGAAGGCGCGACTGATCGTGACGACGGTGATCATCGAGGCCGCCCTGGCAGGCATCTGGTGGCACCTCGCCCGCTTCGGCACGGCCAATCCCGATCGCGTCACGTCGGATTTCCAGGCAGTCGTCGGCCAGACCATGGGAATGGCCATTGGTGGGTTGCTGGGCATCGGCTTTATCTTGTTCCTCGTCGCGGCCCGCAACGACCGCAAGGCGGCGCAGGAGAAGACGCGCCCTTAATCCACGCCGGAAAAGTGCCACTCGATCAGCGGCTTCATATACGATGTCAACCCGTCCGGCAGGTCGCCGGCATGGCGTATGACCACCGGCCCTTCGATCTCCGGATCGGTTTCGCTGGCGACGAAGGCTGAGATTCGCCGCGCGATCTCATCAGCCGGCGCCGGCTCGTGATAACGGCGGAAGATCACCGTGCCGCTGTTCGTCGACAAGGCGTGGTAGCGCTCGCCGCGTTCAGCAGCCGACAGGTCGAGGCCGGTCTCCTCGCGCACCTCGCGGATCATGTTGAAGTCGACATCGACCAGCCCATCGCGGAAATCGACGGGCTCGAACGAACCGGCGGCGAAATAGACGCGGCCGGCATTGACCGTGTGACGTCCCATGCGGATCGCCACCAGCGCATTGTCGCCGGCCACCAGCATGGCATGGGCATAGGCATGCTCGGCTCCGGACTTCTCGCGCTGCTTCCGCCAGAGCATGAAGGTGGAGTAGTTGACCGCATGGCAGCGGCCGATCAGGCTGTTGTCACGCCAGGCAAGCTGCGACAGCAGCACCACCGTGCCGTCGAACAGCGCCGGATTGGCTGCTATCTCGCGCTGCCAGTTCTCGGCGATCGCCGCGGCATTATCCCTGGCGAAGGGATGCGGGCCGGGATCGAGCCGGACGTCGACGGCATCGACGGGCAGGATGACATTGCGCGGAAGATCGAAACTCATGCGTGTAAGCCCCACTGTCGCCTATCGAGGCCCGATCATGCTTATCCAACCATGTCCAGCGTGATCGCCACCGGGCAATGGTCAGACGCTTTCGGCCGGTCCCAGCCGGCGCGCGGAAAGCGCTCGACTTCCTGGCCAGCCGGAAAGATCGTGCGCCAGGGCTGGCCATTGCGGATGATGTCGGGAACAGCGGTGGCGTTCTTCGCCGCCAGCCCCCTGGACAGCAGGATATAGTCGAGCTGGCAGAGATGCCGCTCCTCGGGTCCACGCGTGTGATAGAAGGTCCAGCGGTTCATTTCCGGCCGACGCTCGATGACGTTCTCGCAGAAGCCCCCGGCGGTCAGCACGTCGATGCAGGACCGCGCCTCGTCGATCACCTCGAAATGGTAGCCGTCGACATCATCGCCGGCGATCTTCACGCGCTGTCGGTAATCATTCATGTCACCACAGATCGCCCAGCGCTTGTCGGCGGCATGGTCCTTGCCGAAACGCTCCTCGATGATCCGCCGCACCGCTTGCGCCTCGGCGATGCGCACCGGCATCGTCGCCTCGCGCCCGTCGAGCCCGTTGCGCGGCGAGCCCATCGACTTGAAATGCACGAGATAGAGCGTCAGCGGCACGCCGCCGACGGTGATGTCGACTTCCAGGCAGTCGCGCCGGAAGATGCGTTCATTGGCCTGGCTGCCGAGGGCCGCCAGTTCAGGCGTGTGCAGCCCGAACTGCTCATAGGTGACGTAGGCATGGCTGGTCATGCGCACGAATTCGATCGGCTGTCCCTGCGCGGTCTCGTTGCGCATCATCACGGCGACATCGATGCCGCGCGAGTCATTGCCTGAGGTTGTGTATTTCTGCCGATAGCCCTGCCCCACCATCTTGAACAGATAGCCGTATTCGAAGGCCTTCAGGGCCTCGATATTGTCGACCTCCTGCATGCAGATGATGTCGGCCCGGGTGGCGGCGATCGCCAGCGCCGTCAGCTGGCGCGTGTCGTCGGACTGCGCTATGGCGCGGGCCTGCTCCAGCATCTTGTATTCGGCTTCGCTCTGTATATCGAACAGCGCCAGCGTCCGATCCTCGTTGAGCTGGTTGCGATAGCCGGAAAAGTCGAACCTGTTCATCAGGTTCTCGACATTGAAGGTGGCAAGGCGCAGCGACATGCCCTGACCTTTGCCTGCAAGAGCGCCGGAACACAAGATCGCAGGACCACAAGCCAAGATCGTTGGACCTGACGGCATTCGCGCCATGGTTGACGGAACCTTTCCGTTCATCCGCCGTTCAGACGCAAAGATCCACAGTGGGCCCATTCCAGGGTAGGCGTGGGGCCTTTAGCTCTTGGAGAGTGTTATGAACTCGCTCTTTTCATCCACCATCAAATCCGGGCTGATTGCGCTCGGCATTGTCTCCGGCATCACGGCGCCATCGGCCGCCGGACCGATCATGCAACCGGATCTGGCGCTTCCTACAAGCACGGCAGCACCGGCTGTAACGCCGGTGCGCGAAGGGTGGGCCGGTGGCAATAACCGCCCGGCCTTCAGTGACGACTGGAGATGGCGCCGGTCAGGTAACTGGAACGGTGGTCGGCGCTGGAACGGTGGAGGCAACTGGAACGGCGGAAACTGGAACCGCGGGAACTGGAACCGCGGGAACTGGGACCGCGGCGATGACTGGCGTTGGCGTCGTCATCACCATCGCGGCTACTATGATGACGGTGCGGGTGCCGCGATCCTTGGCCTTGGCCTCGGGCTCGGCCTCGGCAGCATGTACAACAACTACAACAACTACGACTACTATGCGCCGGCACCGCGCCGCTATTACCGCGCCGGGCGGCTTTCCAACGCCCATGTCCGCTGGTGCTATAACCGCTACCGGTCTTACCGCGCCTGGGACAACACGTTCCAGCCCTATGGCGGCCCGCGCCAGCAGTGCTGGTCGCCCTATAGCTGAGCTGTAGGTCAGACCGAACAAGGTAAAAACGGCGCCTCGCGGCGCCGTCAGATTGATTACAAACCCCTCGGTTTTTGACAGCAGTCAAAATCGAGGGGTTTTGATTCCGGTTTGTTCGCGATCTGAATCTGAGACGTTCCGTGAATCTTGGGTGATTTCGAGACGTGCGGAGGTTTGTCAGCAGTCTGACGGCGCCTCGCGGCGCCGTTTTCTTGTTTTGATTGGGAAGAACGGATTTCGATCAGTTCTTGGCCTTGTCGACGAGCTTGTTCTTCGAAATCCACGGCATCATCGCGCGCAGCTTGGCGCCGACTTCTTCGATCTGGTGGCTGTCGTTCATGCGGCGAATGCCCTTGAAGCGCGACAGGCCGGCGCGGTATTCCTGCATCCATTCCGAGGTGAATTTGCCGGTCTGGATGTCCTTCAGCACGCGCTTCATCTCGGCCTTGGTCTCGGCGGTGATGATGCGCGGACCGGAGACATACTCGCCCCATTCGGCGGTGTTCGAGATCGAGTAGTTCATGTTGGCGATGCCGCCTTCATAGATCAGGTCGACGATCAGCTTGACCTCGTGCAGGCACTCGAAATAGGCCATTTCGGGCGCGTAGCCGGCTTCCACCAGCGTCTCGAAGCCGGCGCGGATCAGTTCGACCAGGCCGCCGCACAGCACGACCTGCTCGCCGAACAGATCGGTCTCGCATTCCTCGCGGAAATTGGTCTCGATGATGCCCGAACGACCGCCGCCGACGCCGCAGGCGTAGGACAGCGCCAGGTCGAGCGCATTGCCCGAGGCATCCTGGTTGACGGCGACAAGGCACGGCACGCCGCCGCCCTTCTGGTATTCGCCGCGCACCGTGTGGCCCGGGCCCTTCGGCGCGATCATGACGACGTCGACGGTCGACTTCGGCTCGATCAGGCCGAAATGCACGTTGAGGCCGTGCGCGAAGGCGATCGCCGCGCCGTCGCGGATGTTCGGCGCGATTTCGTTCTTGTAGATGTCGGCCTGCAGCTCGTCGGGCGTCGCCATCATCATCAGGTCGGCCCATTTGGCGGCGTCCGCCACGCTCATCACCTTGAGCCCGTCGGCCTCGACCTTCTTGGCGGTCGCCGAGCCGGCCTTAAGGCCGATGGCGATTTCCTTGGCGCCGGAATCCTTGAGGTTGAGCGCATGCGCCCTGCCCTGGCTGCCATAGCCGATGATGGCGACCTTCTTGCCCTTGATCAGGTTGAGATCGGCATCACGATCGTAATAGACGCGCATTTTTACTTCCTTCCCGTTTCTTGAGATCAGAGGCCCTGCGGCCCGGTTTTTGCTCCGAAAAGAGCGAGAAACTGCTGCGTCGCCCGAACGGCATCGCCGCCGATCGTCGCCTCAGTCAATTCCAGCCGGTCGCCAAGCAGCAGACGGATCTGCACGTCACGGGCGACCAGCCCGAAAAAGCTGCGGAATGCCGTCTCGGCATCCGCAAACTCGAGAAGCCCGGCCTGGCGCCCCGCCTCGAGCACCGGCTTCAGCCGCCTGGCCAGCGCGAAGCGGCCGTTCTCCAGCACGACGGCGCCAAGGTTGTCCTTGCCGGAACCGGCATGGCCGACCGCCACCCGGTTGAGCGCGATGGACGTGTCGCTGGAAATCACCTTCAGCCAGTCGGAAGCAAAGCGTTCGAGGCTCGCCGTCAGCGAGGCAAGGTCAAGCCCCTTGCCGTCGACGGGCGCCACGCGCACCTTGGAGGCCTGCCACTGCACGGTCGCCGTCAACAGCCCGTCGCGGTCGCCGAACCATTTGTAGAGCGTTTCCTTGGAACAGCTGGCCCGCCGCGCCACCGCGGTCATGGTCAGCTGATCGCCCTCCTCAACCAACAACCGCAACGCCGCATCCAGAACGGCCTTCTGCCGCTCCGTCAGCGTCTCGCTGGTGTCGATGTCAGGCACGATGTGCACCACGCTCTTCCCTCGGCAGGTAAGGCCGTCCAGTTCTTCCGGATAGCCGTACCGTACGTTACGGTTCGGCATATTGCGCAATCCGGCCCGGCGCGCAAGGGGGCGGCGCGGAAAAAAGATCGACGGCCGCGAGCGCCAGCGCTGTCATTGAGGCGTCGCCGCACAGCGGCCAGATCAGTCGAGGACAGGCGGATCACGCAGCCGGCCCAGCAGCGCCGACACCATCTTCAGCTCATCCGCTGAAAGTTTGCCGCCAACCAGTTCGGCGATTGATCGTCCATAGACGGCCCACATCCGGCGGCGCGTTTCGCGCCCCTTGGCCGTGATGCGGATGGTCTGCCCGCGACCGTCATCGGCCACCGGCAGCTTCTCGACCAGACCGTCGGCCTCGAGCCGGGCCAGCAGCCGCGAGATGCTGTACTGCGCAAACAAAGTGCGCTCGATCAATTGAAACGGCCGCAGACCGCCCTCGCCCGCCTCGGCGAGCTCGTGCAGCACGTCGTACCAGGCAAGCGGCGGCAGGCCGCCCTCCTTCAGCGCGTCTTCGACGCTTTCCACAAGCTGGCGCGAAACCCGCATCAGGCGAGCCCAGGCCTTGATGGCTTCCGGCGAAGGCGTGGCTTTCTCGGTCATGGCCGCACCATAAGAGATAGATGCAGATGCATCAAGCTTGACGATCAATGCAGATGCATCTATATGCATGCAACTGCATCAACATCGGAACCAATCCGTGAACGCCCTCATTCTCGTCAGCCACCCTCTCTGCCCCTACGTCCAGCGTGCGGCGATCTCGCTGACCGAGAAAGGCGTGCCGTTCGAGCGCGTCGACATCGACCTCGCCGACAAGCCGGACTGGTTCAAGGCCATCTCGCCGCTCGGCAAGGTGCCGCTGTTGCGCGTCCAGCGAAATGGCGACGAAACGACAATCTTCGAATCCGCGGTCATCCTCGAATTCCTCGAGGAGACGCAGGCTAAGCCCCTCCACCCGGTCGACCCCTACGCCCGTGCCCGGCACCGTGCCTGGATCGAATACGGTTCGGCCGTGCTCAACGCCATCGGCCGGCTCTATTCAGCACCGACCGAGGCCGGTTTCCTTGCCGAGTCCCGCGCGCTGTCGGGGATGTTTGACCGCCTTGAGGCCGAACTGGCGGACGATGCCTTGCGGAGCGCGCCATGGTTCGCCGGCCACCGCTTTTCGCTGGTCGATGCGGTGTACGGCCCTGTCTTCAGATATCTCGACGCGTTCGACCGGATCGGCGATTTCGACATCCTGGACGGCAAGCCGCACGTCCAGGCCTGGAGGAAGGCGCTGAGTGATCGTCCGTCGATCAAGCACGCCGTCGCGCCGGATTATCCGCAGCGTCTGCATGCTTTCCTGCAAGCGAAGGGATCCTTCCTGTCGAGCCTCATCCGCCGTGGCGATCAAGCCACCGAGCTTCGACAAGCCCTGCCGCCTGAGCGGATCGATCATCATGCCGGCGACCATGGAGGCGAGCGCCAGCAGAAGCGTGCAGCGGCTGGGCGAACTAAGACCTTGTGACGCGCACGTCGCGGTTATCCGTCCTCGGCCAATCCGTCTCCTTTAACCCTGCCCGCCTGAACGGATCGATCACCGTGCCGGCGACCATCGACGCCAGAAACTGCGGCGCCGGCGGAATTTTCGCGACGGTCGCCACCAGCCTGTCGCGGATGAAGGGCAGTGCCACCGAATCCGATTGGTAGAACGGCGTGAACGCCAGCGACAACGCCTGGAAGACACGCACGTGCCAGCGCCGCGCCTTGGCATAGGCTGCGAGCGCTGCCTCGATGTTCTGCGTGCGCGCCAGCGCGTGGCTGAGCGCGGCGGCATCGAGCAGCGCCATATTGGCCCCTTGCCCAAGCTGCGGGCTGGTCGAGTGCGCGGCATCGCCGATGACGGCCAGCCGCCGGCCGACCGGTTGTTTCATCGTGTGATGGCCGTAGCGGGCCAGCGACAGCTGGTCGAAACTGTCGATCTGGCTGGTGAACGCTTCGCTTTGCGGCCACAGCCGCACCACCTTCTCCTTCCAGGCGTCGAGGCCGACAGCGCGTACCGCGTCGGCATCATCAGGCTTCAGGCTCCAGAAGAAGGCCGCCATCGTCTTTGCGCCCGGCTCCGACCGGCCGATCGGCAGCACGCCGATCATCACGCTGGCCTTGTCGTAGCGCTGCGACAGCGCGTGCTCGTCAAAGCCTTCGCCACGCCAGCCGAGCGATGCCCAGAACGCGCCATAGGTCAGAGGGTGTGGCGCGCCCGCAGCGCCAACGCTCCGCCGCAGTTTCGAGCGCGAGCCGCTGGCGTCGACGACCAAGTCGAACGGCCCCGCACTTCGTCCATTGCCACAGACAAGAATCGCCCGCTCGCCGGCCTCGACCGTCTCGATCTCAACGCCGGTCTCGATGGCGATGGCCTCGCGCTGGGCGGTGCGGAAGAGCACGCCGAACAGCGCCGCACGGTGCACGGCCAGGCCGAACCGGCGGCCGCGCTGGGCATCGTAGCGGACGTCGAGCACGGTGCTCCCGGTCGAGGCATCGGCGCCGTGCAGCCGGTCGATGCGGGCGCCGAGTGCCAGTATGTCGTCGAGCAGGCCGAGATCGGCCAAAACGGTCAAGCCGGTCGGCTGCAGCTCCTCGAAGCGCTCGAAGATGGTGACCCTGTGCCCTGCCCGCTTGAGATACAGCGCCACGGCCAGCCCCGCCGGACCGGCGCCTGCAATTGCAATGTCGTAGGAAATGCCGATGCCCCCAAGCCGAACTGGCCGGGACAATCCTTCAGCCGCCTGATGAAATCAAGTCGCGCCGTCGAACGCTGCCCGGCGGTTCAAGCCGAGCGAAGTCACCGGCAAGCCGCTTGACGTCATTCAGCTGCCCGACGAGGTCCTGACCGAAGGCGTGAAGGCGGCCGGCGTTCCCGAGGAATTCGCTCGCGTCATCGTGTCTTTCGACGCCAACACGCGGTCCGGCCGCATCGCCATGGCAACGGACGCGGTCGAAACGCTTTCCGGCAGGAAGCCGCGAACGCTGAAACAGTTCCTCGAAGCCAACAAGGCCGCACTGGCTGGCTGAAAGGCGCTACTTCTTGAGCAGGCCGAGCCGGATCAGACTCTCGCCGGTGGCGGCCAGCGCGTCTTCACGCGAGCGTGGCGCCCAGCCGAGCATGCGCACGGCCTTGGCGCTGGTGGCATTCTTGACGTTGCCCAGTTCCGTCACCAGCTGCGCGGCTTCGGGGTTGAACAGTCCCACGATCCGCACCAGCCAATCGGGAAGTTCCCGGGTCTTGACGCGCGCTGCCGCGTCGCCGAGCCGCGTCTTCAAGGTCTGCGCGATTTCCCGCACAGTCATGAAATCACCCGATATCGCCAGGAAGCGCTCGCCTTTGGCGGTTGGATTGGTCATGGCGCGCACATGCAGGTCAGCCACGTCGCGTGCGTCGACCACGCCGAAGGACAGGCGCGGCAGCCCCGGCACGGCGCCGTTCATCATGCGCTGGACGAATTCGGTGGAGGTCGAATGGTCGGAGCCGAGCACAGGCCCGAAGATGCCTACCGGATTGACGACCGCCAATTCCAGCCCGCCGCCCTCCGCGGCGATGAAATCCCAGGCCGCGCGCTCGGCAAGCGTCTTCGACTTCACATAGGCGCTGACCTTGGCCGTCGGATCGGTCCAGCTCTCCTCCGTGAACGGCCGGCCGTCGGGCGGCATCTTCCCGTAACCGATTGCCGCGAAGGACGAGGTCGGCACGACGCGTTTGACACCAGCGTCCCGCGCCGCCCGCAGCACGCGCAGCGCCCCCTCGCGAGCCGGGATGATCAGATCATCCTCGTGCTTCGCCACGCCGGGTGGAAATGGCGACGCAACATGGAGCACATAGTCACAGCCGGCGACTGCTTGCGGCCAGCTGGCGTCGCTCATGAGGTCGGCCATGGCAAACGAAAGCCTGTCGCCAGGCTCGGCACCGCCGGCCTTGAGCATGGCCAGAACATCGGTTTTACGCCTGGCGGAGCGCACCGTCGTGCGCACGCGGTAGCCCGCGTTCAGCAGGGCAAGGATACAGTGGGCGCCGAGGAAGCCCGACCCGCCGGTGACAAGGACCAATTCGCCGCTCATGCCCGCCTCCGCACCTTTTCAGGCAAAGGCGATCGAACTTGTCAGATCGCCACCTGTGTGCCGATCTCTACCACGCGGCCGGTCGGGATCTGGAAATATTCGGTCGCATCCGCCGCCGTGCGCGCCAGGCCGATGAACAGGCGGTCCTGCCACACCGGCATGCCGGAATTGGGCGAGGCCTTGAGCGAGCGCCGCGACAGGAAGAACGACGTCGTCATGATGTCGAACTTCCAGCCCTGCTTGCGGCAGATCGCCAGCGCGCGCGGAATGTTGGGCTGTTCCATATAGCCGAAGGTCAGCGTCACCCGCATGAACAGCTCGTTGACCGTCTCCATCTTGACCCGGTCGCTGTCGGACACCACCGGCTGCGGCGCCGTCACCACCGAAAGGATGACGTTCTGCTCATGCAGCACCTTGTAGTGCTTCAGGCTGTGCATCAGCGCTGTCGGCGCGCTGAGCGGATCGCTGGTCAGGAACACCGCGGTGCCGGACACAAGCTGCGGCTTCTTCTTCAGCAGATTGGCGGCGAGGAAATCGAGCGGAATCTCGTTGCGGCGGGTCTTGTCGAACAGATAGCGGCTGCCACGCACCCAGGTCCACATGCCCAGCACGATGGTGAAGGCCACCGCCAGCGAAGCCCAGCCGCCCTCGAACACCTTGACGATGTTGGAGGCAAAGAAGCCGATGTCGATCAGGCCGAACAGCGCCGTCAGCGCAATCGCCGGCCAGAGATTCCACTTCCAGATGCGCGTCATGATGACGAAGAGCAGCGTGGTCGTCACCAGCATGTTGCCGGTCACCGAGATGCCGTAGGCGGAGGCCAGCTTGCTGGATTCGCCGAAACCGACCACCAGCAGCATCACCACCAGCGCCAGCAGGAGATTGACGCGCGGCATGTAGATCTGGCCGGACTGTTTTTCCGAGGTATGCAGGATTTCGAGGCGCGGCAGCATGTTGAGCTGCACCGCCTGCCTGGTCAGCGAGAAGGCGCCTGATATCACCGCCTGGCTGGCGATGACCGTCGCCGCGGTCGCCAGCACCACCATCGGGATCAGGGCCCAGCCCTCGTTCATCTCGAAGAATGGATGGCCGACGACGCCGTTCTTGGCCAGCACGAAGGCACCCTGCCCGGCATAGTTGAGCAGCAGACAGGGAAAGACGATTGACAGCCAGGCCAGCACGATCGGCTTGCGGCCGAAATGGCCGAGATCGGCATAGAGCGCCTCGGCGCCTGTCACCGCCAGGAAAATGGCGCCGATGGTGACGAAGGCAACATCTGGCGAATGGATCAGGAAGGCAACGATGTAGTGGGGGCTGATCGCCCACAGGATTTCCGGATCGGCGACTATGTGATTGAGGCCCGACAGACCGATCGCCAGGAACCATATCGCGGTCACTGGGCCGAAGACCAATCCCACCCCGCCGGTGCCAAAACGCTGCACTGCGAACACCACGGCAAGAATGACCAGCGTGAGCGGCACGACATAGGGCTGGAAGGCAGGGGTGACGACATTCATGCCTTCGACCGCCGACAGCACCGAAATCGCCGGCGTGATGACCGCGTCGCCGAAGAACAGCGAGGCGCCGACTATACCGATGCCCAGGATGACGGCCGAGCGCTTCGGGAAACTGCCGCGCGCCAGCGCCATCAGCGACAGCACGCCGCCCTCGCCGCGGTTGTCGGCGCGCAGCACGAACATGATGTATTTGATGGTGACGATGATGGTCAGCGACCAGATGATCAGCGACAGCACGCCAAGGATATCGCCGCGTTGCGCGACGTTGCCATGGGACGACGCCACCAGCGCCTCGCGGAAGGCGTAGATCGGGCTGGTGCCGATATCGCCATAGACGACCCCGAGCGCGCCCAGCATCAGCACCTTGGTGCTGTGCTGCTCGATTTCTGGATGGCTCGATTGTTCGACGGGTTCTGCCTCAGTACCAGCATTGGTAAGGGCCATGGACGACACTCCGATAAGCGCGCGGTGCTCTACGCTTGCTGCGATGCAATATCAAGTGCCGTAGCGTGATGGCTCCCATGTTGGCAACGCTAGGCTCCTTGGGAAATGGTCTATAATCCAATGGTCGCGAGCTGATTTCGCGGCCGCGCGGCATGGCTGGCGCCCTTAAAAGCTGCCGTATCAGCCTTTAGATAGCGACTTGCGTGCCGATTTCCACGACACGCCCGGTCGGGATCTGGAAATATTCGGTCGCATCCGCCGCCGTGCGCGCCAAGCCGATGAACAGGCGATCCTGCCACACCGGCATGCCGGAATTGGGCGAGGCCTTGAGCGAGCGCCGCGACAGGAAGAACGATGTCGTCATGATGTCGAACTTCCAGCCCTGCTTGCGGCAGATTGCCAGCGCGCGCGGAATGTTGGGCTGTTCCATATAGCCGAAGGTCAGAGTCACCCGCATGAACAACTCGTTGACCGTCTCCATCTTGACCCGGTCGCTATCAGGCACCACCGGCTGCGGCGCCGTCATTACCGAAAGGATGACGTTCTGCTCATGCAGCACCTTGTAGTGCTTCAGACTGTGCATCAGCGCGGTCGGCGCGCTGAGCGGATCGCTGGTCAGGAACACCGCGGTGCCGAACACCAGATGCGGCTTCTTCTTCAGCAAATTGGCGGCGAGGAAATCGAGCGGGATCTCGTTGCGGCGGGTCTTGTCGAACAGATAGCGCGTGCCGCGTATCCAGGTCCACATGATCAGCCCCATCAGGCAGGCAACCGTGATCGATACCCAGCCGCCTTCGAATATCTTGACGATGTTTGCCAGGAAGAAGCCGCTGTCGATGATGCCGAACAGCAATGTCAGCGGCAGCGCGACCGCCAGCCCCCATTTCCACAGCTTGCGCATCACGACGAACAACAGGATCGTCGTCATCAGCATTTCGCCGGTTACCGAGATGCCGTAGGCGGAAGCCAGCGAACTCGAACTGCCGAAACCGACGACCAGCAGCATCACCCCCAGGGCGACGAGCAGATTGATGCGGGGCATGTAGATCTGGCCGAGTTGCATTTCGGACGTATGCTGCACCTCTATGCGTGGCAGAAGGTTAAGCTGCACCGCCTGGCGGGTCAGCGAAAAAGCACCGGAGATGACTGCCTGGCTAGCGATGACGGTTGCGGCCGTCGCCAGCCCCACCATCGGCATCAGTGCCCAGTCAGGCAGCATCTGGAAAAATGGATTGGTCGGCCTCCCGCCATTGGCCAGCACAAAAGCACCTTGCCCGAAATAGTTGAGCAGCAGGCAGGGGAAAACCACGGAAAACCACGCCAACACGATAGGCTTGCGTCCAAAATGGCCGAGATCGACATAAAGTGCCTCGGCGCCGGTCACCGCCAGGAACACCGCGCCGACAGTGACAAAGGCGGCCGTGGGTGTGCTGGCGAGATAGGCGACCGCGTAATAGGGATTGATGGCCAGCAGGATCGATGGATTGTCCAACAGGTGATAGAGCCCTGCTACGCCGATAGCCAGGAACCATAGTGCGGTCACCGGCCCGAACACCGCCGCCACCTTTCCCGTGCCGAAGCGCTGCACCGAGAACAGGATGGCCAGGATGAGCAGCGTGATCGGCACGACGTAGGGGTCCAGTGTCGGCGTCACCACCCTGAGGCCTTCGACCGCCGACAGCACGGAGATGGCCGGCGTTATGATCGAATCGCCGAAAAACAACGCCGCGCCGCAAAGGCCGATCGCCAGAATGAGTCGCGCACCTTTGGGATAGGCGGTTCGCGCCAGCGACATCAGCGATAACGTACCGCCTTCGCCCTTATTGTCGGCGCGAAGTACGAAGGCGACATATTTTATCGTCACGATGATCGTTAGCGCCCAGACGATCAGCGACAGCACACCAAGCACCTGAGCGCGCGTATCGATACCGGGCGAAGCGTGAAGCGCCTCACGGAAAGCGTAGATCGGACTGGTGCCGATATCGCCATAGACAACGCCGAGCGCACCCAGCATAAGAACCTTGGTGCTGTGCTGTTCGGCTCCGGAATGGCTCGACTGCTCGACGGTTTCGGCCTCGCTATCGCGTCTGGCAAGGTCCATAGACCACTCCCCGACGAGCGCGCGGTGCTTCACGCATGCTGCGATGCGATGTCAATTGCACGCTATGGCTGCCATACCTGCAAGGCGAAACTCCACCCCTACCAACCGCAAGCCCTAAGAAACCGACCCACCGTGCCGGCCATGCCATACTCCAACGCGTCGGCTGTCAACCCATGTCCGATTGACACTTCGGCCAATGCCGGAATGCGCTTGGCCAGGGCCGGCAGATTGCCCACCGTCAGATCGTGCCCGGCATTGACCTGCAGACCAGCGGCGAGTGCCGCGTCGGCCGTTTTTCCCAATCGTTCCAGTTCCTTGGCGGCTTTTGCGGAATCGGAATGGTAGCTGCCATAAGGGCCGGTGTAGAGCTCGATCCGGTCGGCGCCGGTATCGCGCGCGGCTGTCATGCCGGCGGGATCGGCGTCGCAAAACAGCGACACCCTGAAGCCGCCCTTCTTCAGGCGCCTGACGATAGGCGTCAGCATCGCCGCATCGGCGACGAAGTTCCAGCCATGGTCGGAGGTCGCCTGCGCCGGATCATCGGGAACCAGCGTCACCTGTTCGGGCTGATGCTTTTCCACAAGCGCCAGGAAATCCTCGCTCGGGTAGCCCTCGATGTTGAATTCGGCCTGCGGAAACTCATCGTCGATCAGCGCCCGGATCTCGGGCAGGTCGGAATGCCGCGTATGACGCTCGTCGGGACGCGGATGCACGGTCAGCCCATGCGCCCCGGCGGCAAGCGCAAGCCGGCCGATGCCGGTGACGCTGGGCCATGGCAGGTCGCGCCGGTTGCGCAGCATGGCGATGGCGTTGAGGTTGACGGAAAGCTTTGCGGGCATGTCTGGTGTCCCTGAAATCAGGCGGTTAACACGCGCCACACCTATCCGTTCAGCCGCGGCACGCTTGAGACTGGGCATCTATAGCGCCTTTGACGGGAACAGATAGGGGTTTCCGGTGTTCCAGAAGACGGAGCTGTATTGCGCAAGGAGGCCCATTCGTGAATTTCCTGCAATCCGTGCCGACGATCCGTCGCATCGACACCGATCGCGACGACCTGTTCGCCATCGACGTGGTCGGTCATGTCTCGGCGGCCGATGCGGAAAACCTGTTCGGTCTGCTGGAGGCGGCCTACGCGGTGCATCAGCGAATCGACGTGGCCGTGCGCATCGTCGATCACGACGGCGTCGACTGGACCGACATCTCCGACGAGACCCTGAAGCAGGGCACCATCCATGCGCTGGAGCATATAGGTCGCTGCGCAGCGATCGGCACGCCGGACTGGACGCCGGACGCGCGACACGCTTTGCCCGCGTCGTCGCCCATCGAATTCAGGCATTTCAAGGCCGATGACGAAGAAGAGGCCTGGGAATGGCTTGGGGTCCGGAAGGTCGGCGTGCGGGAGAAGCCGGCGTCGTAACTCTATCTGACAATGGTCAATCTTTCGGCCGCGCGGGTGATCGCGGTATAGAGCCAGCGTTGGCGCGTTTCCTTGAAGGCCCAGCTTTCGTCGAACAGCACGATTTCGTTCCACTGCGAGCCCTGCGCCTTGTGCACGGTCAAGGCGTAGCCATAGTCGAAATCGTCGAAACGCTTCTTCTGCTGCCAGGGGATGTCGGCGTCGGGATCCTCGAACGCCGCCTTGAGCAGCTTGATCTTGGCGACGCCGCGGTCCGGATCGTCTTCTTCCGGCGAGACCAGGAGGTTGATGCCCGGCTTCACCGTCTCGCGTGACGAGGTCATCACCTTCCACAGCGAGCCGTTGAGCAGGCCCTTGGCTGGATCGTTGCGCAGGCAGACCAGCTTGTCGCCGGCCTGCGGATAGTCGGCATTGAAGCCTTTGAGTTCGCGCAGGCGCTGATTGTAGCGGCGCCGCGTGCGGTTGGTGCCGACCAGCACCTGGTCCGCCTTGAGCACCAGTTCCTGGGTGACGTCTTCCTTGCCGATCACCTGCGCCGTGCCATAGTCGCCGCGCATGAATTCGCGGCCTTCGCGCACGTCGAGCGCCAGCCGCAGGATGGGATTGTCGCGCGCCTGCCGGTGGATTTCAGTGAGCAGGAAGTCGGGCTCGTGATCGGTGAAGAAGCCGCCGCCCGAAATCGGCGGCAACTGGCCGGGATCGCCCAGCACCAGGATCGGCGTGCCGAAACTCATCAGGTCGCGGCCGAGTTGCTCGTCGACCATCGAACATTCGTCGATGACGACCAGTTTCGCGCGCGAGATCGGGCTCTGCCGGTTGAGCGAAAAGGTCGGCGACATCGAAGTCTTGCCGGTCACCTCGTCCTCCACCGATTCCTCGCCCTTGGGCCTGTAGATCAGCGAATGGATGGTGCGGGCATTGACCGCACCCTTGGAGCGCAGCACCTGGGCGGCCTTGCCGGTGAAGGCGGCGAACTGCACCTGGCCGTCGACATGTTCGGCGAAATAGCGCGCCAGCGTCGTCTTGCCGGTGCCGGCATAGCCGAACAGCCTGAACAGCTGCGGCTTACCGGCCTGCAGCCAGCGGGCGACCGCTTGCAGCGCCTCGTCCTGTTGGGGAGAAAATTCCATCTGATCGTGTGACCGGATTCGCGAGGGAAAGACAAGATAGGCGCCACCATCGATACAGACGGCGGCTAACTCCCCACGCCCAGATTATCAGGCGCAACCAAGAACGTAAAGGGAACAACCATCGTTCCGCCGGTGATCATCTCGCGGCGTGCGGATCGTTCTCCAGCAGGATCGGCTTGCCGTGCGGCGTGGCATGCGCGGCGCGCTCCCAGGCCCGCGCCATCGCATCGACATCGGATTTGGCGGCCAGCCCCTTCGAGGCAAGCAGGGTTTCCAGCGCCGCCAGCCAATGCTCGTAATAGTCATGGCCATCGGCTGCCGCACCCGGCTTCTTCACTTCCGCCGAGAGCGCATCCGCCCACTCGCTCCACGAGAACAGGCCCTTGTCGTGCAGCGCCACCGTCATGGCGAACGCCTCGGCCTGCCAGGGCTCGGCGAAAACCGGCGCATCCAGGCCCGCGGGCAAATCGGCGGCGGCCCCGTCAGGCCGGCTCAAGGTAGCTCTCCCAGGCATCGATCGAAACGGTCAGCGTCGGATCCGCGCCCTCGCCCCAGATCTCCGTGCCGTCGAAAACCACCGTATAGACCCATTGCGGGTTCTCGCCTTGCCCATGCGCGTTGCTGTCGGGGAAGACGAAGCCCTCGCGCACCGCCTCGATCTTGCCTTGCCTGCCACGCGCATAGCGCGGCAGCCTTGTGTGGCCGGTCGGGTTGAAATTCTTCGCCCGCACGGCGTCGCCGGCCTTGAACCGCGCCGGCTCCGCCATCGGCCGGTTGCAGGGACCGCCCTTGGCCAGCACGGCAGGCACATTTTCCGCCTTCAGCACCCGTTTGGGGGTCGCCGCCGCATCGATCGCGTCGCCCGCCTCGAGATCGCGTTCGCTGACGAAACCATGGCGCTTGAGCAGCGTTTCCAGTGCCTTGATCCAGATCTGGTAATAGCTAGAGGAATAATAGTCGGCCGGATGCAGCGATTCCCGCGCATGCCGGCTCTCGTCGATGGTCCAGGCGCCCATGGCGCCGGCGCACAGCGTGACGCCGAGCGCCCGCCTCTCCCATTCGGCGTGGAAATAAAGCTCGTCCTTTTCGGGCGCGACCGGTCCGAACCCCATCTGTCCGCCGAGATCGTGCGGCCCGTTCATGCCGGCTGCCCCTCCGGTGCTTTGGCCAGCGCCGTGCCGATCATCGCATCGCGGCTCACCAGTGCGGCCAGCCGTTCCTCGCTCCAGCCTTCGGTTCCCTTGGGGCACATCGGCACGACGAGATAGCGCAGTTCCGCCGTCGAATCCCAGACGCGTATCTTGGTTGCGGCCGGCAGCGCCAGTCCGAATTCCTCGAGCACGCCGCGCGGATCGATCACCGCGCGCGACCGATAGGGCGGCGCCTTGTACCAGACCGGCGGCAAGCCAAGCACCGACCATGGATAGCAGGAGCACAGCGTGCAGACGACGAGGTTGTGCGTCTCCTCGGTGTTGAACACTGCCTGCATGTGCTCGCCCTGGCGGCCGGTATAGCTCAGCGATTCGATCGCCGCCGTCGCATCGCGCTTGAGCCAATCCGCATAGGCAGGATCGCTCCAGGCCTTAGCCACCACCCTGGCGCCGTTGCGCGGGCCGATCTTGGTCTCGTAGGTATCGACGATGACGTCGATCGCCGCCGGATCGATCAGCCCCTTGCGGGTCAGGATGGTCTCCAGCGCCCGCACGCGGGCGGCAAACGGATCGAGCTCGTTGTCGTGGTCATGATCATGGGACATGGCCGCAAATTACGGTCCCGCCCCGCCGGCCGCAAGCATGACGGCTTGGGCCAGCGGAAATCAGCGCCTGATGGCCGGCTATTCGGCCGCCGTCTTCTGCGGCTCGGCCGGGATGTCGTCGTTGATGCCGAACAGCGACGGCTGTTCGGCATCAACGACCGCGGGCAACTCGGCCTTGCGCTTCGGCATCAGCCCGGCGAGCCAGCCCGAGAAATTCTCCATGTAGACGTAGATCACCGGTGTCACGAACAGGGTGAGCGCCTGCGAGGCCAGCAGGCCGCCGACAACGGCGACGCCCAGCGGCTGGCGCAGTTCGGCGCTGGCGCCGGTACCGAGCGCGATCGGGAACGTGCCCATCAGCGCCGCCAGCGTCGTCATCATGATCGGCCTGAAACGCATCAGGCAGGCCTTGTGGATGGAGTCCTTGGCCGACATGCCCTCTCGTCGCAATTCAAGCGCGACGTCGACCATCATGATGCCGTTCTTCTTGACGATGCCGATCAGCATCAGAATGCCGATCACCGCGATGACCGACAGATCCATGCCGGCGAAGCGCAAGGCAACGACCGCGCCCAGCACCGCCGACGGCAAGCCGGTGAGGATGGTGAGCGGGTGGATGAAGCTCTCATACAGAATGCCGAGCACGATATAGATCGTCAGGATAGCGCCGCCGATGAGCAGGCCCTGATTGGCAAGCGAATCCTGGAAGGTCTTGGCCGTGCCGGCGAAGGAAGTCGAGATCGCCGTCGGCATGCCGATCTGGTCCTTCAGCGCGCTGATGCGAGCCGTACTGTCGCCAAGCGCCACGCCTTGCGGCAGATTGTAGGAGATGGTCACAGCCGGAAGCTGGCCGAGCTGGTTGACCGTCAGGGCGCCCGCCGTGCGATCGACGCGGGCGAAGGCACCAAGCGGAACCAGGCTGCCGCTCGCCGTGCGCATCTGGATGGCGAGCATCCGCTCGGGCGACCATTCGATCTTGGGATCGAGCTCGGTGATGACTTCGTAGCTGTCGGCCGAACCGAAGATCGTCGAAACCTGGTCGGTGCCGAACCCGCCGTAGAGAGCGGAGCGCAGCGTGCCGGTATCGATGCCAAGCTGGGCAGCCTTGTCACGATCCACCACCAGCGATGCCTGCAGCGCATTGTTCTGCAGGTCGCTGGTGACGTCGGTGAAGGTCGCATGGTCGGCCGCCATTGCGTCATTCAGTTTCTGCGCCCAGATATCGGTCTGGACGGTGTCGAGGCCCTGAACCACCAACTGGTAGGCGCTAGCGGACGACCGCGAACCCAATCTCAGGTTCTGCACCGGCTGCATGTAGGCTTCGATACCCGCCACGCCGGCCAGTTGCTTGCGCAGATCCGCCTGTACCTTCTCGATGTCGGGTCGCTGGCTCTTGTCCTTCAACTGCACATAGAGCTGGCCCTGGTTCAATGCATTGTTGCCGCTGCCTGCCGACCAGGCCACATGCGAAACATAGGGCGAATGGGAAAAGACGCTTGCCACCTGCCCTTGCAGCTTCACCATGGCGTCGAACGAAATGTCCTGCCGCGCGATGGTGGTCACCGAGATCTGGCTGATATCCTCTTGCGGGAAGAAGCCCTTCGGCGAGATCTCGATCAGCCACACCGATGCTGCCGCGGTGCTGATGAAGACCAGGAACACCAGGAAAGTGTGGCGCAGGCAGAAGCTCAGGACCCGGTCGTAGCCGCCTGTGAGGAGGTCCCGCTTGTGGCCAGGGGCGTGTGCTTCGCGATCGGCCTTGGTGACCGACAAGAGCCGCGAGCACAGCATCGGCGTCAGCGTCAGCGACACGAACATCGATGCCAGGATGGCGACCGTCACCACCACGGCGAACTCATTGAAGATGCGCCCGATGACACCGCCCATCAGAAGCACGGGGATGAACACGGCCACCAGCGAGATCGAGATCGAGATAATGGTGAAGCCGATTTCGCGCGCGCCCTTCAACGACGCGTCGAAGGCCGACAACCCATCCTCCTCCATGTGGCGGAAGATGTTTTCCAGCATGACGATGGCGTCGTCGACGACGAGGCCCACCGCCAGCGTCAGACCCATCAGTGATATATTGTCGATGGAAAAGCCGAACAGGAACATCGCAGCCAGCGTGGCGATCAGCGAGATCGGCACCGCCACGGCCGGGATGATGGTCGCCGTCACCCGGCGCAGGAACACGAAGATCACCATCACCACCAGCGCAATGGTCAACAGCAGCGTGAACTGCACGTCGTCGACCGCCTGGCGGATCGAGGTCGAGCGGTCGTTGAGCAGCTTGATCTGGGCAGCGGCTGGCATCTGGTCCTGGAAGGACGGCAGCATCGCCTTGACCTTGTCGACGACGTCGACAGTGTTGGCGTCGGGCTGGCGCTGCACGGCCATGATGATCGCGCGCGTGCCGTCATACCAGCTCGCCGTCGTCGTGGTCTGCACCGAATCGACGACGCGGGTCACCTCGCCCAGCCGCACCGGATGGCCGTTCTTGGTGGCGATGATGAGGTTGGAGAAGCCCGCGGCATTGGTCAGCTGCGTGTTGGCGGTGATGGTCAACTGCTGCTTGTTGTTCTGCAGCACGCCGAGCGGCGTATTGCTGTTGGCCGACGCAAGCGCCGTCTGCAACTGATCGATCGAGATGCCGCGCGCGGCAAGCGCTGTCGGATCGATCTGGATGCGCACGGCATATTTCTGCTGGCCGAAGATCGAGACCTGGGCCACGCCGTCGATGGTCGACAGCGACGGCGAGATGACGTTCTCGGCAAAGGCGTCGAGGTCGGTCAGCGGAACCGTGTCGCTGACCAGCGACATCAAAAGGATCGGCGCATCGGCCGGATTGACCTTGCGATAGCTGGGTGGCGACGTCATCTGCGGCGGCAGCGATTTTTGCGTTCGCGCGATCGCGGCCTGCACATCCGCCGCCGCTGCGTCGATATTCCTGTTGAGCACGAACTGGATGGCGATCGAGGTCTGGCCCAGCGAGTTCGTGGTCGAAATGGAATCGATGCCGGCGATGGTCGCGAACTGCTTGATCAGCGGCGTCGCCACCGATGTCGCCATGGTTTCCGGCGAGGCGCCCGGCAGTGAAGCCGAGACGTTGACCACCGGGAATTCGGCGCTGGGCAGTGCTGCCACCGGCAGGAATTTGTAGGCGAACAGTCCAGCCAGCACCAGGGCGAACGACATCAGGAGGGTGGCGACGGGCCTGCGAATGCAGAATTCGGAAATCATCGGGCCGCCTCGCCGGCGTTGGTTGCTTCGGCCACCTTGGGCGCGGCGGCCGCGGTGCCTTCGTGCACGGCGGCGCCATCCTTCAGCCTGGTCTGGCCTTCCGTGACCACTTTCTCGCCGGCTTTGAGGCCTTGGCTGATGGCACTGTTTTCGCCTTCGGTCAGCGCCACCTGCACCGGCCGCATCTCGACCGTGTTGTCCGGCTTGACCACATAGACGAACGGCCCCTTCTGGCTGGGCTGGACCGCGACGGTGGGAACGGAGGTCATCTGCGGCATGATGCCGGCGTCGAGGACGACATTCACATACTGGCCCGGCCACAGCGACAGATCGACGTTCGGTATGCTCGCCCGCGTGGCGATCGTGCCCGAGGCGGTATCGACGCTGGAATCGACGAAATCGAGCGTACCCTTGCCGATCGGCGTCGGCGCGCCATCCTTGGTCAACGTCACCGCCCCTTGCTGCGGATCGGCAAGCGCCTTGTGCAGCAGCGCAAGGTTGCTTTCCGGCAAGTTGAAGTTGACCTGCAACGGGTCCATCTGGGTGATGGTCACCAGCGGCGTCGAGTTGCTGCTGTTGCCATTGCTGGTGGTCACCAGATCGCCGACGGCAACGTTGACCGCACCCAGCCTACCCGCGATCGGCGCCGCGATGGTGGCAAAGCCAAGCTGGACATTGTCCGCGTCGATCGTCGCCTTGTCGGCGTCGACAGTGGCGGCCGCCGCCTTCTGTGCGGCTACGGCCTGATCGTAGGTCTGCTGCGTGCCGGCCTGCTTGGCGACAAGGTCCTTGGCGCGCTGAAAATCGGAATTCGAACTGGCAAGCAGCGCCTGGTCCTTGGCGAGCGTGGCCTGGTCCTTGGCGAGCTGCGCCTTGAGCGCCCGGTCGTCGAGCGAGAACAGGGTGTCGCCCGCCTTCACCATCTGCCCGTCCTTGACGTCGATCGACACGATCTGGCTGGAGACCCGCGCATTGATGCTGACCACGGCGGGCGAAGAGACGAAGCCGATGGCGTAGCGCCGGATCGGGAAGTCGGCCGTGGTTGCCGCCGCCGAAACGATCGAGGCCGAACGGGCGCCGCCGCCGGCCCCCTGCTTGCCCCCGGCTGCCTGCTTGTCGGTTGCCGCCTTATCCGACGCCACGACCTGCTTTGCGCCGATGAGTTGCTTAACCTTGCCCAGCGTGTCCGGAGACAGATAGAGCCAGGCCGCGCCCGCACAGGCGACGACAAGCAATGAAACAATGACTTTTCCACGCATCGACAAAAGGCCTCTCCGTCCGACACGCCGTAGTCTGGGGTCGTATTCTAGCGCAATCCACGGCTCGTTGCCGCGATTTCGCCGAATAGATAGGACACGCATTTGTTGGAAAAGGGCCAAAACACGGCATTACGAAGATTTAATGTGCACTGCACAATCGGTAGGCAGCGCCACTATCGCCGCGGGGCGAGGCCCGTCGAACCTTCGGGGAACCCTATTTCAGCATTGGCCAAAGCGTGGCCGCCAAGAGCACGCCCATGGCGATGTTGAACCATTTCAGCCGCGCCGGATCCGACAGAAAGCCCCGCAGTGCCGTGCCGAATCCCGCCCAAACCGAAACGCTCGGCAGGTTGACGATGGTAAAGGCGATCGAGATCAACACCACTGACAGGAAAGGGTGCTCGGCATTGGCATAGACAGCCATGGCGGTGATCGCCATCACCCAGGCTTTCGGATTGACCCACTGGAATGCAGCCGCATCGATGAAGCGCATCGGCCGCGCCTTCGTCTCACCCTTGCCGGTCAGCGAGCGCGACATGGCGATCTTCCAGGCGAGATAGAGCAGATAGGCGCCCCCGGCGATCTTCAATCCAGTGTGCAGCGCCGGAAACGCCGTCAACACGGCGCCAAGGCCAAGGCCGACGGCAAGCAGCAGCACCAGGAAGCCCATGCTGATGCCAAGCATGTGCGGAACGGTTCTGGTAATGCCGAAATTCACCCCCGATGCCAGCAGCATGAGGTTGTTAGGCCCCGGCGTGATCGAGGTCACGAAGGCATAGACGAGCAGTGCGAGGAATGCGTCGAGAGACATGTTATCCTCCCAGATACGTCAGCATCGTTGTCGCTTTTTTGCTGCCGCGCAAAGGCCAGCGCCCGGCCACCGATCGAACCAGGCGTTGTGAGCGACGGATTCCTTGCGCGGTGGCGTGTCTACATGCCCTGCGGGCCGCGGTTCATCGCCGCCACGCCGGTGCGGCAGATCTCGACCAGGCCGAGCGGTTTCATGATGGCGATGAACTGGTCGAGCTTGGAGCCCTTGCCTGTGATCTCGAAGATGAAATGCTCGGTGTTGGCGTCGATGACGCTGGCGCGGAAGGCGTCGGCCAGCCGCAGCGCCTCGACCCGGGCCTCACCGGTGCCGGCGACCTTGACGAGCGCCAGTTCCCGCTCCAGCGGCCGCTCCTGTCCGAATTCATGCGAGCGCACGGTGAGATCGACCACGCGGTGGACCGGCACGATGCGCTCGAGCTGATGCTTGATCTGCTCCAGCACATGCGGCGTGCCGCGGGTCACGATGGTGATGCGCGACAGATGCTTTTCGTGCTCGGTCTCGGAAACGGTCAGGCTCTCGATGTTGTAGCCGCGCCCGGAGAACAGGCCGATGACCCGGGCAAGCACGCCCGGCTCGTTGTCGACCAGCACGGAGAGCGTGTGGTTCTCCGGCCGCTCCGTTTCCTTGGCGATGAAGTAGGCGGAGCCGGTCGGTTGAAGATGCTGTGCGTTCATGACTTGGATCTCAAATTCTTGGTCTGATTGTTTGTTTGCGCACGGCTTCTTTCGACAAGCCCTGCCTTGGCCCGTCGATTACACCAGCTCCCTGCCCTTGGCGTCGATGGCATTGGCCACGGCCTCGTCGGTGGCCTCGTCCGGCAACAGCATCTCGTTGTGCGCCTTGCCCGACGGGATCATCGGGAAGCAGTTGGCGAGGTTCGCCACGCGGCAGTCGAACAGCACGGGCTTGCGGACCGAGATCATCTCGGTGATGGCGTCGTCCAGTTCGTCCGGCTTCTCGCAACGTATGCCATGGCCGCCATAGGCCTCCGCCAGCTTGACGAAGTCAGGCATCGCCTCGGTGTAGGAATGCGACAGCCGGTTGCCGTGCAAGAGCTGCTGCCATTGCCGCACCATGCCCATATACTGGTTGTTGAGGATGAAGATCTTGATCGGCGCCTTGTACTGCACCGCGGCACTCATCTCCTGCATCGTCATCTGCACCGAGGCGTCGCCGGCAATGTCGATGACCAGCGCATCGGGATGCGCGATCTGCACGCCGAGCGCCGCCGGCAGGCCGTAGCCCATCGTGCCCAGACCGCCTGAGGTCATCCAGCGGTTCGGCTTTTCGAAATGATAATGCTGCGCCGCCCACATCTGGTGCTGGCCGACCTCGGTGGTGATGTAGGTGTCCTTGTCCTTGGTCAGTTCGTAGAGCCGCTGGATGGCGTATTGCGGCATGATCACGTCGTTGTTCATCTTGAAGGCGAGTGAATCGCGCGCACGCCATTTGGCGATCTGCTCCCACCAGGGGTAGAGCGCCTTCTTGTCGGCCTTGGCGGTTGCCCGCCACAGCCGCACCATATCCTCCAGCACCCGGCCGACATCGCCGATGATCGGCACCTCGGTGTGCACGTTCTTGTTGATCGAGGACGGGTCGATGTCGATGTGGATCTTCTTCGAGTGCGGCGAGAACGCGTTGAGCCGACCGGTGATGCGGTCGTCGAAGCGCGCGCCGATGCAGATCATCACGTCGCAGTCATGCATGGCCATGTTGGCCTCGTAGGTGCCGTGCATGCCGAGCATGCCGACCCAGTTCTTGCCCGACGCCGGATAGGCGCCGAGCCCCATCAGCGTCGAGGTGATCGGGAAACCGGTGAGGTCGACCAGTTCGCGCAGCAGATGGCTCGCTTCCGGACCGGAATTGATCACACCGCCGCCCGAATAAATGATCGGCTTCTTGGCGGTGGCCATCAGTTCGACCGCGGCCTTGATCTTCTCCAGATCGCCCTGAACCTTGGGCTGGTAGCTGGTGCGCGGCGCGATCTGCGGCGGGACGTAAAACCCCTTGGCGAACTGCACGTCCTTGGGGATGTCGACCACAACCGGACCGGGACGGCCCGTGGTCGCGACGTGGAAAGCCTCATGGATGGTCGCGGCGAGCTCGTTGACGTCCTTCACCAGCCAGTTGTGCTTGGTGCAGGGCCGCGTAATGCCGACCGTATCGCATTCCTGGAAAGCGTCGGAGCCGATCAAGGAGGTCGGCACCTGGCCCGTCAGGCAGACCAGCGGGATCGAATCCATCAGCGCATCCTGCAGCGGCGTCACCGCATTGGTGGCGCCGGGGCCCGATGTCACCAGCATGACGCCGGCCTTGCCGGTCGAGCGCGCATAGCCCTCGGCCGCGTGGCCCGCGCCTTGCTCGTGCCGCACGAGAATGTGCTCGACGTCGTCCTGCTGGAAGATCTCGTCATAGATCGGGAGAACAGCGCCGCCGGGATAACCGAAGACATGCTTGACGCCATTGTCCTTCAGCGCCTGCACCACCATTTCGGCGCCCGTCATCTCGCGCCGCTCACTCTGTCCGTTGCTCATCGGTCTGGTCCCGTACTGTCGCCACTTGGGCGTTGCTGGTCGTTTAGTCGTGTTTCAGGCAATAAAAAAGGCCCCCGAGGGAGCCTGTGTGTTGCGCATGGGAGGTTTTCGCCCGGCGGTTACACCGCCTTGCCCACGCGCCTTCCTACGAGAATGAGTGCCTTTTTCATGGTCGCGGACACTACGGGCCGGCAAGGCGCCCTGTCAACGGCAAAAATCGCGCCGGCGATGAAGGCGCTTCCCAATTCGACAAATGGCCCGTCACGATTTTCGCGATGGACGCCGCATCGTGCCGACACCACCACCATCGCCCCTCGCAAGAGCGCTCCAGACCGGCTCGGAAACCGCGCTCTCCAGATAAGTCCTTGAAGCCACGCGAAACTATGGTGGGGCGTGACGAAGGCCGCCCTCTCTGCCGATACTTCATCGTCCGGCTTACAAGTCGGGAGGAGCCACCATGACGGCCTGGATTTCACGGAGGAAAACTTATGCTCGACAAGGCCCCAAGCAAGAAACTGTCCGATCTGCTCGATCAATTCGGCGGCGCCCTCGCCGCCAATGACATCGACAGGGCTGTCGGTTGCTTCCAGGAGGATTGCTACTGGCGCGACCTCGTCACCTTCACCTGGAACATCAAGACCATGGAGGGCAAGGACCAGGTCCGCGACATGCTGAAGAGCCAGCTGTCGAAGACGAAGCCGTCACATTGGGCACTCGCCAAGGGAGAGGACGCGACCGAGAGCGACGGCCTGATCGAGGGCTGGATCAGTTTCGAGACTGAAGTGGCGCGCGGCTTTGGCCATATCAGGCTTAAGGAAGGCAAGATCTGGACGCTGCTGACCACCATGGTCGAGTTGAAAGGCCATGAGGAACCGGCCGGCTTCGCGCGGCCGATGGGCGCCAAGCATGGCTCGGGCAAGAACCGTCCGACATGGAAGGAAGAGCGTGAGAAGGAGGCCGCCGAGCTCGGCTTCAAGACGCAGCCCTACACGCTCATCATCGGCGGCGGCCAAGGCGGCATCGCGCTGGGGGCAAGGCTGCGCCAGCTCGACGTGCCGACCATCATCGTCGAGAAGAACGAACGGGCCGGCGACAGCTGGCGCAAGCGCTACAAGTCGCTCTGCCTGCACGATCCGGTCTGGTACGACCATCTGCCCTATATCGATTTTCCGAAGAACTGGCCAGTCTTCTCGCCGAAGGACAAGATCGGCGACTGGCTGGAAATGTACACTAAGGTGATGGAGCTGAACTATTGGTCCTCGACGGAGGCCAGGAGCGCCTCCTATGACGACGAGAAGAAGGAGTGGACCGTCGTCGTCCGCCGCGACGGCAAGGACATCATCTTGAAGCCCAAGCAATTGGTGCTGGCCACCGGACAGTCCGGCAAGGCCAATCTGCCGAAATTCAAGGGCATGGAGAGTTTCAAGGGCGACCAGCACCACTCCTCGAAGCACCCTGGCCCCGATGGCTATGCCGGGAAAAGAGCCGTTGTCATCGGCTCCAACAATTCCGCCCATGACATCGCGGCGGCCCTTTGGGAAGCCGGCGCCGACGTCACCATGGTGCAACGCTCGAGCACCCATATCTCCAGATCCGACACGCTGATGGAGATCGGACTGGGATCGCTCTATTCGGAGCAGGCGCTGCAGAATGGCGTCACCACGGCCAAGGCCGATCTTATCTTTGCTTCGCTGCCCTACAAGATCCTGCACGAGTTCCAGATCCCGGCCTATGCCGAGATGAAGAAACGCGACGCGGCGTTCTACAAAGGGTTGGAGAAGGCCGGTTTCATGCTCGACTGGGGCGACGACGAATCCGGCCTGTTCATGAAGTACCTCAGGCGCGGCTCCGGCTATTACATCGACGTCGGCGCCTCCCAGCTGATCATCGATGGTTCGATCAAGCTCAAGAGCGGCGTCGACGTCGAAGAGATCAGGCAGCATTCGGTTGTGCTGAGTGACGGATCGGAACTGCCCGCGGACCTCATCGTCTACGCCACCGGCTACGGCTCGATGAACGGCTGGGCCGCCGATCTGATCTCGCGCGAAACCGCCGACAAGGTCGGCAAATGCTGGGGCCTCGGCTCCAACACCACCAAGGATCCCGGCCCCTGGGAAGGCGAATTGCGCAACATGTGGAAGCCGACGCAGCAGGAAGCGCTATGGTTCCACGGCGGCAATCTGCACCAGTCGCGCCATTATTCGCAGTTCCTGTCGTTGCAATTGAAGGCCCGGCATGCCGGCATGCCGACGCCGGTCTACGGGCTGCAGACGGTGCACCACAAGGGATAACCGGCCGGGTGGCCAGCTGGGGCCAGGCACCAGGGAGGTGCGGCAAATGCCGCGCCTCCAGAATGCATCGCTATGCGCGCGCAATGTCTGTGGATTCGAGCGGCTCGGACCGGCTCGCCGGATCGAGAAGACCAAGCTTACCAACAGCGGCAACTGAACTGCACCGGGGAGCGCCTTCAACACGCCCGCGCTCCCGGCAGTTTTCAGGCCTATGTGGCGTCACCGCCCCTTGCCCGTCGAAGCAGTAACAGATGGCTGTCCTCTCCGGTGATGATCCGCCGTCAGACGCGGTTGCTGAAATCGTGCACGACGCGCTGCAGCAACGGCACATAGTCGCGAAACGCCCGCGTCTTCATGTTCGCGACCTTGCCGCCCTCGTCCCAGATACGGACCCGCACCGCTTCCTCGTGGAACGGGTTCTCGCGAAACTCGGCCACCTCGTCGGCGCTCATCGGTCCGCCCTGCAGCGACAGCGTATGGACCGAAGCCGGCGACAGTCTCGAGAAATAGGTCGGGTCGGTGGCGCAGAGATAGCGCTTGGCCGCGACATGCAGCCTCACGCATTCGACGATGACCGGCGGGAAGAACGGCGCCAGCACCTCGCCGCCGGCCTCGTCATGATGCTTGTCCTCGACATCGTCGGGCGAATAGGTGCCGAACTCGCTGGTGTAGTGGCCGATGTCGTGCAGCAGCGCGGCCGCCACCAGCACTTCGGGCGCACCATCCTGCTCCGCCAGCCAGGCCCCCTGCAGCATGTGCTCGGACATGGTCACCGGCTCGCCGAGATAGGATTCCGCGCCCCGGCGCTCGAAAATGTCGGCGATGAATTCGACGATATTGTCCGCGTTCAAATCCTGGCCTCTCATTCCGCGGCCTCCTTGAAGCTATGCTCGATCGCCGCAAGCGTCGACAACAGGCCGTCCTTGTCGGCGTAGCAGCCCTGCAGCCAGCGCTTGCCGGTGCCCGAAAACGCCTTGCGGGCATGCATGACGCGCGTGTTGTCGACGATGAAGGCCTGGCCAGGCTTTAGCTTGAACGTCACTTCGAAGGCGGGATCCTCGATCAGCTCCGCGAACCGGCGATAGGCGGCATAGTAGGCGTCCATATCGGCGAACGGCACGTCGACGACAGGCGCCAGCGAACGGTTGTTGAAGCGGATGCAGATCAGCTCGCCATCCGGTCCAAGCTCGATCATCGGCCGCTTCGCCTGCAGCCGCACGCCGGACGAGCCGGCATATTCGAAGCGTGCCGGACAGGAACTCAGCAGCCGGAAGCCCTCAGGGTTTTCGGCCTGCAGCGCGGCCGCAACGGCAAAGCCGTCTACGACGCTGGACTCGCCGCCCTCCACCGTATTCTCGACACAGGCCAGGATCTGCAGCGTCGGCACCGGATCGCGATAGGGATTGTCTGTGTGCGCCTGGAGGCCGAGATTGGTGTAGGCGAGATTGTTCGGATTGACCTCGGCGCGCACTTCGAACCAGCGGCCGTAATTGGTCTCCCTGATATAACCGAACAGGTCGGAGACCTTGCACAGCGCCCCGGACTCCGCCGGCAGTCCGTCCATCACCGCAAAGCCGTAGGTTCGCACCGCCGAAAGCCATTCGCGCAGGACACTGCGGCCATGAAAGGCCGCCTTGTAGCTGGCGCGCGGCACCGAATTCTGCATCGTCGCCTTGGTCCAGCGCTGGATGATATCGCCCGTCCAGCCGGGTTCGCGAAGCTCGTCGCGATCATAGGCGTTGGCGCTCAGCCATTGAGCGGGAAAGCTGACCGTTTTTCCTTCCGGCACGAAGCTGATTTCCAGCGCGCCGCCCTTGATCGCGGCAGCTCCGATCCTCGTCTCGGCTGGAATGTCGAGGATGGTGATCAGCCGCTGGCCATTGCCGGCGCTGCGCGTCTTGTCGTCGAGCGCATTGTCGCGCAGCCACATGGCGTGAAAGCGGGTGCGCCTCCCGCCCTGCCAGCCAAGTTCGATCGTTCTGCCTTCGTCGCCAATCAGCGCGTGGGTGAGCATGGATCCGTTTCCTGTCCTCTACGCCCGCGGCCCGGTCCGCAGGGTTTCGATTGCATGTTGGCCATAAGAAAGGCATAACTCAAATTATCATTTTTCGGCCAAAGACCACAAATTTCTAATGCCTAAAAAACCCATTCCCGCTCTCCCTCCCCTCGATTGGCTGCGCAGTTTCGAGGCCGCGGCGCGGCTGTCGAATTTCACGGCGGCCGCGGCCGAACTCGGCCTGACCCAGGCGGCCGTCAGCCAGCATATCCGGCTGCTCGAGGAGCGGTTGAAGACGCGCCTGTTCTCGCGGCTGGCGCGCGGCGTCGCGCTGTCGCCGGAAGGCGCCGCCTATCTGCCGCACATCCAGTCGGCCTTCGCCACCATCTCCAGCAGCACGACGGAACTTTTCGAGCCGCGCGCTGTCCAGACCGTCTCGATCCGGGTGCCGATCTCTTTCGCCTTGCTGATACTGGTCCCGGCGCTGCCCGATCTCGAGCAGGCGCTGCCGCGCATCCAGCTCGATCTGGTGACGATCCATCGGCCGACCGACTATGACTTGCCGGGCTCGGCGCTCGACATCCGTTTCGGCAACGGCTCCTTTCCCGGGCGCGAGGCCGACAGACTGACTGCCGAGCGCCTTGTGCCGGTGGCAAGTCCGACCCTCGCCGGTGCCGCCGACTGGACAGCCCTGCCGCTGCTTCTGGTCGCCGGCGCGCGCGAAATGTGGGCGGAATGGTTCGCGGCCGCCGGACTGGCCGGCCACCCCCAGCGGTCGCATCGCTTCGACAGTTTCGTCGCGGCGATGGAAGCGGCGAGCGCCGGCGCCGGCGTGCTTCTGGGGTCGCGGCCGCTTGTCGACGCAGCGCTCAAGAGCAGGAGCCTAGTGCCGCTTTCCGAATTCGAACTCTCCAGCAGCTCAGGCCATTTTCTGACCAGCGCATCGACCGCGCGCCTGACCAGTGCCGAACAGGAATTCCGCCAGTGGCTGCTGGTGCACCTGTCCAGAAAGGCCCCGGCCTGATCGGCACTGTCTGGCGCGATGTGGCGCGCCGATACGCTTCCAGTAGGTCAGCGTGCCGGCCAACCCCGCCATGCCTGCGTCAATCGAAATGGCGCACGCGGCGCCGCTTGCGCGCGGCCTTGATGGCGCTGATGCGTTCTGTGTCTTCTTCCCGGAGATGCCGTCCACGCTCGAGGATCTCGAGCGTGTATTCCTCATAGGTCAGGCCCAGCCGTTCGGCCTTGTCCATGCGCATCAGCATGATTTCGCGGCTCGGCGCCTTCCATGCCTTGGCGTGCGCGGCCTGCCAGGCCAGGAAAATATAGGGATCGCCCTTGCCCCAGGGTGGCCCCTTATAGTCGTCAAGCGGCGGCCCCCCGTTGTGGGAGCGTTTTGGCCTTCTCGCCATGATTTTCAGCCCCTGACCAGCGCGACGAGATAGTCGGCGCCCACCTCCAGGGCATGGAAGGTGCAGTCCGACGGCGCGCCGAGCGCCAGGCAGTCGCCGGGTTCGAGCCTGTGCACCACATCGCCCTCGGTGAATTCGAGCCGTCCGGAAATCAGCCAGATCTGCTGCTTGATGAAGGCGTACGAAGCCGCCGGCAGACTGACCCTGGCGCCCGCCGGCAGATGCACCTTGATCAGTTCGAGCGGCATGTCGCCGGCCGGTGACAGATGCCACCTGACATAGCCTGTATCGGGATCGCGCCACACCGGCTGATCGGCCTCGCGTAGCAACCCGCCGCCTTGCAATTCCGCGCGCGCGATGAGGGTCGACAGCGTCATGCCGAAAGCCGCCGCGATTCGCACCAGAAGGGCCGCCGTCGGGCTGGTCATGCCGCGCTCGATCGTGCTCAGCATCGCCTTGGAAACACCGGACCGCTCGGCAAGCTCGGCAAGCGACCAGTCCCGCATGACCCTCTCGGCGTGGATCCGCCTGCCTAGGGTCGAAGAAATATCGTTCGCTATATCATCCATTCGTTCATTATAGCGAACGACTGGGAGTGGTGAAGGGCCATTTCGCGACAAATTTCGCCAGACACTTAATCCTCTCTACACCATCCGACCTCATCCGACCTTAACCCCATTCCGGTAGGGTCTGATGTCAAAGGAAATGGGGATTGGCGTGTCCATGTATGTCGAACGCGAAGCTTCGGTCGGAGAACCGACATCGCAGGAGCGCCGCGACGCAGAGCAGAACGACCGGCGCATCCTGGGCAATGTCGTGCAATGCGACGGCGCGCGCGCCACCATCGCCGCCTATGCCGATGATGTCGACGGCGCGGTGACCGGCCTTTGGACGGTCGGCAAGATGATCTCGATCAATCTCGGCACGACACGAACCGTTGGCCTGGTCTATGGCATCGGCAAGTCGGACCGCGCCTGGAGCAATGAAGGCCAGAACGCCATCGAGGTCAGCATCGAGCTGATCGGCGAAGTGCGCGATGGTGCCGAGCCCGGCGCCAAGCCGATCTTCGACCGCGGCATCACCACCTATCCGCATATCGGCGCGATCGCGCACCGCATCCGCACCCGCGACCTGCAGGCCGTCTACGATCTCGCCGGCCGCCATTCCATCACCATCGGTTCGCTGTCGCAGGACGAGGCGATCGCCGCCAACATCGCCATCGACGACACGCTGGCGCGCCATTTCGCCATTGTCGGCACCACCGGTGTCGGCAAGTCCACCGCCGTCTCGCTGCTGCTGCGCAAATCGATCGCGGCGCGCCCTGATTTGCGCATCCTGATCCTCGACCCGCACAATGAATTCGCGGCATCGCTGCCGGAATATTGCGTCAAGGTCGATTCCAAGACGCTCGACCTGCCGTTCTGGATGTTCAAGCTCGAGGAATTCGCCGAGGTGCTGTTTCGCGGCCGTGAAACGGTGCCGGAAGAGATCGACGCGCTGCGCGACCTCATTCCACTGGCCAAGAGCCTCTACCGCAACCCGAGTTCAGGCGCCTATCTCAGGCGCGGCAACGATGCGTTGACCGCCGATACGCCGGTGCCTTACCGCATCGCCGATCTGCTCAAGCAGATCGACGAGCGCATGGGCATGCTCGAAAGCAAGAACGAGCGCCCGACGCTCAAATCGCTGAAGACGCGCATCGAATCGGCGTCCGCCGATCCGCGCTATCGCTTCATGTTCAGTTCGCGCCTGATCGAGGACACCATCCACGAGACGATCGGCAACATCTTCCGCGTGCCGCATCACGGCCGGCCGGTGACCTGCTTCGAGATGGCCGGCATGCCTTCCGAAGTGGTCAACTCCGTCTGTTCGGTGCTGGCGCGCCTGGCCTTCGACCTCGCTCTGTGGAGCGAGGGCAAGCTGCAGCTGCTGTTGCTGTGCGAGGAAGCGCATCGCTACATGCCGGCCGATCCGCGTCTCGGCTTCGCGCCGACCCGGCACGCGCTGTCGCGCATCGCCAAGGAAGGCCGCAAATATGGCTGCTATCTCGGCGTCGTCACCCAGCGTCCGGGCGAGCTTGACCCGACCATCCTGTCGCAGTGTTCGACCTTCTTCGCCATGCGGCTCGCCAACGAGCAGGACCAGGCGATCATTCGCTCGGCCATCGCCGACTCCTCCGCCTCCACGCTTGCCTTCCTGTCGTCCATGGGACAGCGCGAAGCCATCGCCTTCGGTGAAGGCGTGGCGACGACCATGCGGCTGAAATTCGAGAAACTGCCCAGCCACCTGCTTCCCGGCACGGCCAAGCGCGAAGAGACCGAGTCGCCAAGGGCCGGCGACGATGTCGACCTGGTGGCGATCGTCGAGCGGCTGCGCAACGTGCCGAAATCGACGCAGCAGGCTATGGCCTTCGCCGAAGTGGTCGATTCCGGCCGCCAGGCCGGCGACCCCGATTACCGCAAGCCGGCAACCGGCCGCGTGCAAGCGGACGACGATTTCGACATGCGCTACGGCCTGAAGCCCGCCACCTTCGGCCTGCGCCCCCAGAACGACTGAGCCTGCAACTCTCTGACGAAGAGCGGCACCTCGAAAGGCTCGACATCGTCGAACCAGCTTGGGCAAATCCCGAAAGGGAATTCATCAGGCCGGATTGAATGGCGCGGTTTTCGAGAAGCCGGAGCGGAGCGGACATTCAGTCCGTGAGCACCGGAAGTCGAGAAAGCCGCGTCAGGCAACCGGCCTCATGAATTCTTCTTCGGGATTTTAGGCGCAGACGCGGTTGCGGCCCTGCCTCTTCGCCTCATAGAGCTGGCGATCGGCGCGGCGATAGAACTCCTCGGCCGTTTCCTTGCGGTCCCAGACGGCAAGGCCGACGCTGGTGGTGATCTTGAGCCGGACGTTGCCCGAAAGGATCGACATGTTGGCTACCGCCTTGCGGATGCGCTCGGCGAATTTGGCCAGCAGCTCCGCCTCCATGTTGGGCGTGACCACGGCAAACTCCTCGCCGCCCAGCCGTGCCACCACGTCGTGGAAACGTGTCATGTCCTTGAGGCAGCTGGCGACGGCCCTGAGGACCTCGTCGCCGACATCGTGGCCGTGCGTGTCGTTGACCTGCTTGAAATGGTCGAGATCGAGGATCATCAGCCCGACCGGCTTTTCGATGCGGCGGAACTCCTCGAGATATTCCTTCAGCGCATCGTCGAAATAGCGTCGGTTCTGCATGCCGGTCAGGCTGTCCGTCAGCGCGGCATGCTCGAGCGTTTCGGAGCGAGCGCTGAGCGAAACCGTCATGGCGCGCAGCTTGCCTTCTTCCGTCGCCTGTTTGCGGATCAGCGGATAGATGAAGAAGATGCCGAAAAACAGCGCGGTCGCAAGCAGCACCCCGGTCGCGAACAACAGCTTGTTGAGGTAGATGACCTTGTCCAGGCCCGACTGCGTATGGAGTTCCGTGGCGAAGGATTGCAAGAGCCCATAGGCGTGCAGCGTCACCAGGCCAGCGGCCAGGATCACGAAAATAAAGACGAAAAAAGCGGATTCCGCCTTATGGAAACGCATCTGCTCCCCAATGGAAAAGTGCCCATCGACCTTATGGCACGGACCGCCTTACGGAGCGTTAATCCCGGCAACTTCGGCGCGAACCCTTCCGTCATGGTCAACTTTTTAAGTTGCATTAGCAACAAGTGTTTGGATCGTGGTTTCGAGATTGTCACCGGGGCGCAATCTCTGCCATTCGGGCCCCAGCTGGTGGCGAAACCAGGTCGCCTGCCGCTTGGCGTATTGCCGGGTTGCGATCTTGGCGCGCTCGATTGCTTCGGCAAAGCTCAACTCTCCAGCCATCGCCGCCTGCAGGGCGCGAACGCCGATCGCCTTCATTGCCGGCAGATCCGGATCAAGGCGAAGGGCCGCAAGCTGCCTGACTTCCTCCAGCGCGCCCTTGTCCAGCATCAGGTCGAAGCGCCTCTCGATGCGATCGACCAGCGCGGCCCGATCCGGCTCGATGACCAGGAAACGCGCCGTCTGCCTGTCGATGAGCGGGCGGCCGCGCTCGGCCTGCCATTCCAGGATCGACCGGCCGGAAGCGTCAAGCACTTCGAGCGCCCGCACGATGCGCTGGCTGTCGGTTGGCTTGAGCTGCATGGCGGCTCTCGAATCCTCGCGCAGCAGCAGGCCGTGCAGCTTGACCGCGCCTTGTTCCTTCAGCTCGTAGCGCCAGCGGTCGCGGATGCGCGGCGGAATGTCCGGCATTTCCGAAATACCCTCGGCCAGCGCGCGAAAATAGAGGCCGGTGCCACCGACGAAGACCGGCCGCCGCGACAGTTCGCCATCGTCGATGAGTTTCATCACGTCGCGCAGCCACGCACCCGTCGAATAGGCGGTCGCGGGATGGACGTGGCCGTAGAGAAAATGCGGCACGCGTGCGAGGTCGGCCGGCTCCGGGCGGGCGGTCAGCACGTCGAGCACCGAATAGCCTTGCATGGAATCGGTGTTGACGATGACGCCGCCTGCGCGTTCGGCCAGGTCGAGCGCCAGTGCCGACTTGCCGCTGGCGGTCGGCCCGGCTATCAGGATCGCGTTCTTCACGCGGCCTTCGCCCGCATCCGTGCCGGAATTCTCGATGCCGCTCATTGCCACGCTTGTTTCCCGTCCCGCTGACCGCGCTCTATCGCCGTCGCTTGCGAATATGGCCTCGCGGTCGGTGGGCGCAAGCACTGTCGTCTGGCTGGCCGAAGGCATTGCCTGCGATCTAGCCCTGCCGCAAGCGGCTGATACTGCCAATACCACGGCTGCCCTGCGTGCCGCATTGGCCGCGGAACCGGTCGACGTGATCGTCCAACAGGCCGAAACGCGCCGCAAGAAAATCCTCATCGCCGACATGGATTCGACCATGATCGACCAGGAGTGCATCGACGAGCTGGCCGACGAGATCGGCCTCAAGGAGCACGTCGCGGCGATCACCGCGCGATCGATGAACGGCGAGATCGCCTTCGAGCCGGCCCTGCGCGAACGCGTCGCGCTGTTGAAGGGGCTCGAAGCCGCCATCGTCGACCGCATCGTCGCCAATCGGCTGACATTGGCCTCGGGCGGCCGCGCGCTGGTCCAGACCATGCTTGCTAATGGCGGCTGGGCGGCGCTCGTCTCGGGCGGCTTCGAAGTGTTCACGACCCGAATCGCGGCCATGCTCGGCTTTCAGGAGAACCGCGCCAACCGCCTGCTCGAACAGGATGGGCGCTTTACTGGCCTGGTCGGCGAGCCGATCCTCGGCCGCGCCGCCAAGGCCGACGCGCTGCTCGAAATATGCGCACGCCTTGGCCTGACGCCGGCCGACGCCATCGCCGTCGGCGATGGCGCCAACGACCTCGACATGATCCGCCTCGCCGGCACCGGCGTCGCGCTGCATGCCAAGCCGACCGTGGCGGCGCAGGCCAAGGTTCGCATCGACCACGGCGACCTCACGGCGCTGCTCTATCTGCAGGGCTATCGCCAGGAAGAGTTCGTCCAATGAAACCCATGCGCACCGAACGCCTCATCCTGCGCAATTGGGAAGAGCGTGACCGCGAGCTCTTCCATCGCATCAATTCCGACGAGCGCGTCATGGAATTCTTCCCGTTCCGTCGCGACCGTGCCGCCGCGGACGCCAAGATGGACGAGGTCCGCGCATGGATCGATGAGGACGGCTGTGGCTTCGCCGCGGCCGAGATTGCCGCCACGGGCGAGTGCATCGGCTTTGTCGGCCTGTCGGGAACAGAGGATATCGACGTCCTGCCCGCCGGCACCATCGAGATCGGCTGGCGGCTGGCGCCCGAATTCTGGGGCAAGGGCTATGTCACCGAGGCGTCGGAAGCCTGGCTGGCTTACGGGTTCGAAACATTGGCCGTCGACGAGATCGTCTCCTTCGCGGTCGCGGGAAACCACCGCTCGACCGCCGTCATGAAACGCCTCGGCATGACAGCCGATCCAGCGGCCGACTTCGACCATCCCGGCATTCCCGACAGCCATTCCGCGCTCAGGCGACATGTGCTCTACAGGCTTTCGCGCGAGGACTGGCAGGCAAGAAAAAAGCCGGCTGTTTAGAGCAATTCCAGGAAAAGTGTGAAGCGGTTTTCCTGGGAAAAGCGCGTAACGCTTTCCCTTGGGAATTGCTTCAAAACAAAAGGATGGAGCATTTCACCGTTTCCGTGTGAAAATGCTCTATCCGCCTTTTTGAATCGCCGGATTGAAATCTCAATCCATCCGGATCGTCACGAAGCGCAACTCGCCGGTCTTCGACGCCAGCATCAGGAGCGCGTTCTTGCGGCCCTGCTCCTTCAGGGTGCCGATCCGGTCCATGACGTCCTTGGGCGAGGCGACCGATTCCTGCGCGATCTCGGTGATCACTTCGCCCGGCTGTATGCCGCGCTCGGAGGCGGCCGAATCCTTGGCCACATCGGTGATGACGACGCCGGAGACATCGGCGGCGATGCTGAATTTCTTGCGCGTCTCGTCATTGAGTTCGCCGACGGTCATGCCGAGCACTGAGGCGGTCGAAACGGCCGGAGCCTTGTTGCCCTTGTCCTGGTCGGTATTGCCGTTCTCGCCGCTGCTGGCAAGCTTCTCGCCATCCTCTAACCGGCCAAGCGTCACCTTCACCGTCTGCTCGACGCCCTTGCGCACGATCAGCACGTCGACGGCCTTGCCGACTGGGCTTTCGGCGACGACGCGCGGCAGGTCGCGCATCTCATGGATGTCCTTGCCGTCGAACTTGATGATGACGTCACCGGCCTGGATGGTGCCGTTGTCGACGGGGCCGCCCTTGATGACGCCGGCGACCAGCGCGCCCTTGGCGGTCGCCATGCCGAGGCTTTCGGCGATGTCGTCCGTCACCGGCTGGATGCGCACGCCGAGCCAGCCGCGCCGCGTCTCGCCAAACTGGCGCAACTGGTCGACGACGCCCGCGGCAAGCTGCGAGGGAATGGAGAAGCCAATGCCGATCGAGCCGCCGGACGGCGAAATGATCGCGGTGTTGATGCCGATGACTTCGCCGGCGCTGTTGAACAGCGGTCCGCCCGAATTGCCGCGATTGATCGCCGCGTCGGTCTGGATGAAATCGTCATAGGGGCCGGAATTGATGTCGCGGTTGCGCGCCGACACGATGCCTACCGTCACCGTGCCGCCGAGGCCGAACGGATTGCCGACCGCCATCACCCAGTCGCCGACGCGCATCTTGGTGGAATCGCCGAACTTCACCGCGGTCAGCTTGTGGCCTTTCGGATCGACCTTCAGCACCGCGACGTCGGTCTTGGTGTCGGTGCCGACCAGCGTCGCCTTCAGCGTCACGCCATCGGAGAAATTGACCTCGATGTCGTCGGCGTCGGCGATCACGTGGTTGTTGGTGACGACGATGCCTTGCTCGGCGTCGATGACGAAACCGGATCCCAGCGACTGCACTTTCTGCGCGCTATTGTCCTTGTTGCCGCCGCGGTTCTTGAAGAAATCGTCGAAGAAATCCTGGAACGGCGAGCCCTCGGGAAGCTGCGGCATCGGCACCGCGCCTGGCCCCTCCGTGCCCTTCACCGTCTGCGAAGTCGAGATGTTGACCACCGCGCTGAGCACGCCCTGCGCCAGGTCAGCCACCGAAGCAGGCCCATCGGCCGCGAAGGTCGGCGCCACGAAGGACGGGACGGCGACGGTGCCGACGAGAAGCGCTGCCGTGCCGGCGATGAAAGTCCGCCGTGCCGCGCGCAAAAGGAGTGTGGATGTCATCGAGAAGCCTCCCGGTCTTTCTGAAAGAGAAAGCGCAACGGCGAAAACACCGCGTTGCGCTATGTTGGCAAAAAATACGGCACGTTTGCGGCTACGACTATCGGCAGAGGATTAATCCTCCGTTTTGCCGCGGACGAATAACGGCCATCTCATCCGCCCCGCACCAGCCAGACGATGCCGACACCGATGGCAATCGCGACCAGCCCGGCGATCCGCAATGCGTTCTCCGGCATCGACAGCACCTCGCCGGCGAGCTTCCGCGCGAAGCTGGGAAAGCCGCCATAGACCAGGCCCTCTATGACGAGGACCAGGCCTATCGCCGCGAAGAAGTCCTGCACCCGCTATTTCTGGCCGGTGCTGGGTTGTGTCGTCGGCGTGGCGGGCGCCGTTGCCGGTGCGGCGGGTGCCGCCGGTTTCGCCGGCCCTTCCCTGTCATCGGGATCGCGGAAGTAGCGGAAGAACTCCGAACCCGGCGACAGCACCATGGTCGTCCCGGTATTGTCCAGCGCCGTGCCGTAGGCATTCATCGACCGGTAGAAGTCGAAGAAGGCCGGGTCGCGCTTGTAGGCGTCCGCGAAGGTGGCGCTGCGCTGGGCTTCGCCCTCGCCGCGAAGGATCTCGGATTCCTTCTGCGCTTCGGCAACGATCTCGACCACTTCACGATCGGCGCGTGCCGTGATGCGCTGTGCCGCCTCGTTGCCGCGTGCCCTAAGCCGGGCGGCCTCGGCCAGACGTTCCGCCTTCATGCGATCATAGGTCTGCTGTGAAACCTCGGCCGTGAGGTCGGTGCGGCGGATGCGGACATCCTCGATCTGCAGGCCGAGCGAGGTGGCGTCGGGCCGGAGCTGATCGCGCACTTCACGCATCATCACGGCACGCTGTTCCGAGAGTGCCGCCTCGAAGTCGCGCAGGCCGTAGACGCGGCGCAAGGCAGCGTCGAGACGCGTCCTCAGCCGCGCCTCGGCCAATTCGATCTGGCCGGACACGGCGGCACGGAAGACGCGCGGATCCGAGATGCGATAGGCGATGAAGGCATCGACCTCATAGAACTTGCCGCCAGACACCTGGACGCGGATGTTGTCAAGGTCGAAGCGCAGCACCCTGTTCTCGATCAGCTGCACCGTATCGGCGTCGAAGAACGAGAACGGCGCCTTGAAATAGATGCCGGGCTCGGTCTTGACGTCGACGATCTCGCCGAACCTCAACACCAGCGCCTGCTGGCGCGCATTGACCACGAAGACCGAGGAATAGATCAGGAAAAGGACGACCGCCGCAATGACGACGAAAATGGGAAGACGGTTGGCCATCACTGGGCACCTCCCGTGTTCGCGGCGGGCGCGGCCGGAGCCGGCGGTTTCGCCTGCAATGCCGGCAACGGCAGATAGGGCACGACACCTTGTCCGTTGCCCTGCTCGACGATGACCTTGCTCGAGTTCTTCAGAACCCTCTCCATGGTTTCCAGATAGAGGCGCTTGCGGGTTACATCCGGCGCCTTGGCGTACTCGTCATAGACCGAGATGAAGCGCTGGGCCTCACCTTCGGCTTCCTGCACCACACGGTTCTTGTAGGCGGCCGCGTCTTCGCGGATCTGTGCCGCCTGGCCACGCGCCTGGCCGAGCTTCTGGTTGGAATACTGGTTGGCCTGCTCGACGAACTTGTCCTCGTCCTGCTCGGCGCGCTGCACCTCGTCGAACGCATCGGCCACTTCGCGTGGTGGTGCTGCATCCTCGATCGACACGGCGTTGACGTTGAGACCGGCCTTGTAGCCGTCCAGCGTCGACTGGATGATTTCGCGGACCGACGCGGCTATGCCTTGGCGGTCGTCTCGGAAGATGTCCTGTGCCGGCCGGCGGCCGACGGCTTCGCGCATGGCGCTTTCGGCAACCTGCCGCAGCATGCCGTCCGGATCCGAGACGTCGAACAGATAGGCCCGGGGATCGGAAACCTGGTAGGCCACCGAAAACTGCACGTTGACGATGTTCTGGTCGCCCGACAGCATCAGGCCGTTGCCGCTGGTGTTGCCGCCGCCAATATCGACGAGCTGCTCGGAAATCTTGGCCGTCTCGACGGTTTCAAGCGGCCACCAATGGAAATGCAGGCCAGGCTGTGAGAGTTCGGCCTTCGGCTTGCCGAAACGCAATTCGACGGCGACCTCGTCGGGCTGCACCGTATAGACCGCCTGGAATGCCCACAGAACGACCAGCACCGCGGCGATCAGCCCGAACACTGCCGGACTGGCGCCACCGCCGCCGGGCAGAGCGCGCCGCAGCCGGTCCTGGCCGCGGCGGATAATGTCTTCGAGGTCCGGGGGCGAGCCCTGCGGGCCGCTTGGCCCCTTGGGCCCCTGCCCCCAGGGCCCCTGATTGTTACCGCCGCCGCCCCACGGGCCGCCGCCTCCGCCACTCTTGTCGTTCCAGGGCATGAATGTCCTTTCGCTTGGAATTCCCTCAAGCGCCGGAGTTACGGCGCAAATCCAGTGTTGTTCTTCTATAGGGACGCCACGGCACGCTTTCAACGCGATGCGCCGCCGACATCATCCGTTTTGGGCCGGTAGCGACCCTTTGTCGTCCTTCAATGCACTTTTTGTCTATCAAAGTATCGGGCGGCGCCGCTCATAGACCGAATAGCGTGTTGCGTGGCTGTCCTTTTCCCCGGCCGGAACCTCCTGCGAACTGACCACGCGCCATGTCTCAGCGTCGATCGGCGGGAAATGCGCGTCGCCGTCGACGGCGGCCAGCACATGGGTGACGTGCAGCCGGTCGGCCAGCGGCAGCGCCTGGGCATAGATCTGACCGCCGCCGATCACGCAGGCCTCGTCGATGCCAGCCATGCAGCGCGCGCGCACCGTTGCCAGCTGAATCGCGGCCTCCAGCGTATGCGCCACCTCGACGCCCTCGGCACGCCAGCTCTTGTCGCGGGTGACGACGATGTTGAGCCGGCCCGGCAGCGGACGGCCTATGCCTTCATAGGTTTTGCGGCCCATGATGATGGGCTTGCCCATCGTGTCGGCCTTGAAGCGCTTGAGATCGGTGGAGAGCCGCCATGGCAGTCCGCCATCCCGCCCGATCACGCCGTTCTCGGCAATGGCGACGTAGATTGCCACATGCATCAGTTCGCGTCCCCGCCATTGCTGTCCGACGGTTCGAGCAGCAGGATATCGATGTCGTGCTCTGGGTAAAAATCGTTCGCGGTCATCTCGAAACTTGTCGGCCCGACCTTTTTGACATTGTCGCCGCAGAACGAGACCAGGGCTTTCGGATTGCCCTTGTCGACGGTCAGCTTGAACTTACCGATGGTGCCCGCCGCCCAGTTGCCGCCGGTGGTCAGGATATAGGCGATGCGGCTTTCATAATATTTGGGATAGCCGTCCGGATTGTCCTTCGCCGCCTTGCGCACCGCGTTCTCGAACATGTCGTCCATGCAGTAGCGGGTCTTGTATGTCGCATATTGCCCCTGGAACTGGCCGTCATAGAAGAAGCTGACCGACGACGTGCCGCCGACGCTCGGCTTGTAGCGATGGGAAACGTGAACGTCCTTGTTGGCCGGAAAGGTCGAGCGCCACCAATAGGTCGAGCGCAATTGCCAGAACGGCGCATAGGAGGATTTCATGCCGCTGCCGTCATCGGCGGTGTCCTCGATGATGATGCCGCGGTTGACCCAGTCGTCGGCCACCGCTTGCGGCAGCTTCGCCAATGCCGCCTTGGCCGCATCGCCGAACGGGTTGAACGGCACATTCTGCGCCTTGAGATCGGCGCCGATGTCGATGCCGAGCGCGAACACCTTCTGCTCGAGTTGAGGCTTTGCCGCGACACCGTCGATCGTCACCTCGAAGCCGAGGAAATTGTCGCTCTGGTTTTCGGGGATGGCCGGCATTTCTTCGGGATCGCCCGAAATGTCGGGCATCGGGAAGGCGACGATCGCGTCGACATCCTTGTCGGTGTTGTTGTGGAAGACGTAGTCGACCATCACCTTTTCGGGCGATATGAAGAGATCCTCGCTTTGCATCGCGACCGCATCGCTGCGCGACAGGATCAAGCCGCCTGTGCCAAGCTCGGCAACGGAATCGTTGGCCAATGCGGGTGCTGCCGAAAGCGCCAGCGCCGCAGTCAGAACATATCGCAACATCGAAGCCCCCTCGGCAAGAATGCCCTGACGACCCTAGCCGTTTCAGTGCGGCGTTTCAAAGCCCTTACACTTGCGCGGCTACGCCACACCGGTCTGGACATGCTAGCGGTCTGGACTAACAGCTTCCGATCGGGCAGGAGTTCGGCCCATGCGCAAGCTTCTCGTCATCGGCATCGGCGCCGGCAACCCCGACCATATGACGGTTCAGGCCATATCAGGCTTGAACCGTGCCGATGTGCTGTTCATCCCCGACAAGGGCGCCAAGAAGAACGACCTTGCCGAATTGCGGCGCGAGATCTGCGACCGCTTCGTCACCAACCCGAAATCGCGCCGCGTCGAATTCGACGTGCCGGTCCGCGCCGAGCCAACGTCCTCCTATCGCTCGACCGTCGACGACTGGCACGAAGCCATCGCGGCCATCTACGAAGCCCTGATCCGCGACGAGATTGCGGAAAATGACTGCGGCGCCTTCCTGATCTGGGGCGATCCTTCGCTTTACGACAGCGCGCTGCGCATCCTCGAGCGCGTGCGCCTCAGGAACAATGTCGCCTTCGAACTGGAGGTCATCCCCGGCATCACCGCCATCCAGGCGCTTGCCGCCAGCCACAAAACGGCATTGAACCGCATCGGCGATTCGTTCCTGGTCACCACCGGCCGCAGGCTGACCGAGGAAGGTCTGGCCAGCAATGCCGGCAGCACAGTCGTCATGCTGGACGGCAAATGCGCCTTCAACACGCTGGCCGACCCGGATGTCGTCATCCATTGGGGCGCCTATCTCGGCACGCCGGACGAGATCATCGTCTCCGGTCGCCTCGGCGATGTCGGCGCTGAGATCGAAAAGGTCCGCGAGGAAGCCCGCCGGCAAAAGGGCTGGATCATGGACACCTATCTGCTGCGCAAGCCGGAAGAATAGGCAGTAGGCAGTAGGCAGTAGGCAGTGAAATTCTAATTTAGACGCGCGTTAAGGCAGATTCGGAAACGAAAATCTCCGACGGCGACGAGTTGGGCCGCAATCCCTACTGCCCTACTGCCCTCAGCCCGCATCGATCTCCGCCTGCAGCGCGTCCATATGCGTCGCCGCCGCCGCGGTGGCCGCGCGCTCGATGGCGCGGAAACGGCTGACCACCGCCAGGCCAATGGCCGTCAGCTGCGCGCCGCCGCCCCTGCGGCCCCCGGTCTGCGCGGCGACCAGCGGCTTGCCGAACACCCGGTTCATGTCCTCCACCAGATCCCAGGCGTGCTTGTAGGACATCTCCATGCCGCGCGCGGCGGCCGAGATCGAGCCGAAGGTAGCGATCTGCTCCAGAAGCTCGATCTTGCCCGGACCGATCCGCCCGTCGGGATCGAGATTTATCCGCAAGCTCAGCGATGGCATCTTTGCTCCTCCGCGGTCGCCAGGACTCCTGCCGAAGCCACTTCAGCGGTACCGTTATTCCAAGTCAATATAGCGGCGATCGCCGCTTCTGTCAGCCATCGACCTCGAGCGGCAGGCCGGCGCCGGTGTTGGCCCGGTCGAAACTCACTGTCTTGACCACGGCGAAAACCTTGCCGCCGAGCCGCAGTTCCAGCGCCTGCCGCGACTGTTCGGTGATGCGGGCGAGCACCGTTGCGCCATTGCAATCGATGTCGACCTCGACCGCCGGCCCTTCGCCCGGACGGATCGCAACGATCGTGCCGGGCAGGATGTTGAGCGCACTGAGGCCTGTCGGCTTCTCCGCGGCGATCATCACATCGCGGGCACGGATGCGGACACGCACGGGAGCCCCGGTTTTCATCGCCAGGCGCGGCACGCGGATCTCTCCGGCGGCCGAGACGAGCACGGTCATGCCGAAAATCTCGTCGTGGTGCAGCACCTTGGTGTCCAGCACCGCACCGCCCTCGCCGCGCTCTTCCGCCGGCAGCAGGTCGAGCCTTTGCATCACCGCCTCGGTCGGACCGCTGGCAACGACCTTGCCTTGCGCCAGCATCACCACGTCGCTGGCCAGCCGCGCCACCTCGGCGACCGAATGGCTGACATAGACGATCGGGATCTTCGTCTCATCGCGCAGCCGTTCGATATAGGGCAGGATCTCGGCCTTGCGCGCCTCGTCGAGCGAGGCCAGCGGCTCGTCCATGAGCAACAGCCTGGGGCTGGCGAGCAACGCCCGGCCGATCGCCACGCGCTGCTTCTCGCCGCCCGAGAGCTTCACCGGGCGTCTGTTCAGCAGCGGGCCGATGCCGAGCAGGTCGACGACGGCATCCATGTCGGCGTAGCGCTCCTTGGCCGGCGTGAACCAGCGGCCGTAACGCAGATTGCTGGCCACGCTCATATGTGGAAACAGGCGCGCGTCCTGGAACACCATGCCGATGCGGCGCCTGTGCTTCGGCACGACAACGCCGGCATCGGTGTCGACCAGTGCACGGCCCTCCACCTCGATGCGACCCTTGTCAGGCCGGATCAACCCGGCGATCATGTTGATGAGCGTCGTCTTGCCCGAGCCTGACGGCCCGAATAGCGCGGTGAGCCGCCCGGCGCTCTCGAAGCGCGCCTCGATGGCGAAATCGCCGAGCCGGTGGCCGATGTCGACGCGGACGCTCATGCGATGTCCATCCGCCGCCCGACCCGCCGCGCCAGCACTTCCGAGGCGACCAAAGCCGCCATCGAGATGACGACCGAGATCAATGTCAGCCGCAATGCCCCCTCATCGCCGCCCGGCACCTGCGTGAAAGTGTAGATCGCCGAGGGCAGCGTCTGCGTTTCGTTGGGGATGTTGGAGACGAAGGTGATGGTCGCGCCGAACTCGCCCATCGCCTTGGCGAAGGCCAGGATGGCGCCCGCGATCAGCCCGGGCAGGATCAGCGGCAGCGTGATGGTGGCGAACACCCACAAAGGACTGGCGCCAAGCGTTCCCGCCGCAGCCTCCATCTTGCGGTCCACCGCTTCGATCGACAGCCGGATTGCCCGTACCATCAGGGGAAAGCCCATGACACCGCAGGCCAGCGCCGCACCCGTCCAGCGAAACGAGAAGACGATGCCGAAATGCTCGGCCAGAAAGGCGCCGGCCGGACCGCGCTTGCCAAACGTCAAAAGCAGGAGATAGCCGGTCACGACAGGCGGCAGGATCAGCGGCAGATGAACCACGCCGTTGAGCAGCGTCTTGCCCCAGAATTGTCCGCGGGCAAGCAGCAGCGCGATGGCTATGCCCGGCGGCAGGCTGGCAAGCATCGCCACGGTCGCCACCTTGATGGACAGCCGGACCGCATTCCATTCGTCGGGAGTGAGGTCCAGCAGCCAGGTCATATTGCGCTATCAGGCCCTGTTCAATTGCTCGGCGTGAGCACGGTAAAACCCTGTTCCTTGAAGAGCGCGCCGGCCTTGGCGGACTTCAGGCATTTCAGGAAAGCCGTCGTATCCTTGTCCTTCGAATCGGCGGTCTGGGCAACCGGGTAGATGATCGGCGGATGCGAATCCTCCGGGAAGGTGCCGACCACCTTGACGCCCTTTTCGGCATGCGCGTCGGTGGCATAGACGATGCCGAGAGCAGCCTCGCCTGTCGAAACCAGCTTGAGCGCGGCGCGCACATTCTCGGCCTGCGCCACCTTGCCCTCGACCGAGGACCAGACGCCGAGCGATTCCAGTGCCGCCTTGCCGTACTTGCCGGCCGGCACCGCCTTGAAGTCGCCCATGGCGAGCTTGCCGTCGCCAACCAGCTTGGCGAGGTCGAAACCCTTCTCGATCTTGGTCTCGACCTTCGAATCCTTCGGCGCCACCAGCACGATCTCGTTGCCGAGCAGCTTCACCTCGGTGTCGGGCTTGGTCAGCTTCTTGTCGGAAAGATACTTCATCCAGTCGAGATCGGCCGAGATGAAGACGTCGGCCGGCGCCCCGCCCTCGATCTGCTTGGCCAGTGCCGAGCTTGCCGCATAGGAAACGGTCGCGGCCTCGCCGACATCGGCCTCGCAGGCCTTGTTGACCGCATCGAGTGCGTCCTTGAGGCTGGCCGCCGCAAACACCACGACCTTGTCTTGCGCATGTGCGGCCGGCACCGCAGCCATCAACGTCGCCGCAAGACCACCAATGGCGATCGCCCTCAACCCGAAACCTTTGCGCGTCATCGAAAACTCTCCCTGGTTTGAAATCCGTGCGGTGCGAGGCCTGTCGATCGATATATCCGCATGAATATAACAAGGGAAGGCCGGCGGCTTGCGAAAACGCCTGTGCCCCGTCGATTGTTCTGGTAAGACGAGTGGAAAACCCTGCTGCATGTTGCCCAAAAGTGACCCCGGTTTTGGGAGAACGGCATGCAAAGCAATGGAGAGCTCGATGAAGATCAGCGCCCGCAACGTCCTCAAGGGAACGATCACCGAGATCGTCGAGGGAGCCACCACCTCGCATGTCAGGATCGACATTGGCGGCGGCGCAATCGTCACCGCCTCGATCACCAACGAGGCGGTCGCCGATCTCAAGCTCGAAAAGGGCAAGCAGGCCTATGCCGTGGTCAAGGCCTCGGACGTGATGGTCGGCATCGACTGACGGAGGTCGAGCTCAAGGTATGTTGAGAGTCGGGTCAGGCCGGCATCACCTGAATATCGACATACTTTAGACGGCGATAGGCGCCTTGATCGAGGCATCGGCCACGTAGTTTTCCAGGCGGAAATCCTCGAAGCGGAAGGCGAACAGGTCCTTCACCTCCGGATTGATCCACATTGTGGGCAGCGCCCTCGGCGTGCGCCGCAACTGCTCGCGCGCCTGTTCGAAATGGTTCGAATAGAGATGCGCATCGCCCAGCGTGTGGACGAAATCGCCCGGCTTCAGCCCGGTCACCTGCGCCACCATCAGTGTCAGCAGCGCATAGGACGCGATGTTGAACGGCACGCCGAGGAAGATGTCGGCCGAACGCTGGTAGAGCTGGCAGGACAGCCGGCCCTCGGACACGTAGAACTGGAACAGGCAGTGGCAGGGCGGCAGCGCCATCGCCTCCACTTCGGCTGGATTCCACGCCGAAACGATCAGCCGACGCGATTGAGGATTGCGGCGTATCTCCTTGAGAAGGCCCGCGATCTGGTCGATCGAGCCGCCATTGCCGTCCGGCCAGGAACGCCACTGTTTGCCGTAAACGGGGCCAAGGTCGCCATTCTCGTCGGCCCATTCGTCCCAGATGGTGACGCCGTGGTCGGTCAGGTATTTGATGTTGGTGTCGCCGGCCAGGAACCACAGGAGCTCATGGATGATCGACTTCAGGTGCAGCTTCTTGGTCGTGGTGACCGGAAAGCCGCGCGCCAGGTCGAAACGCATCTGGTAGCCGAAGACGGAGCGCGTGCCGGTGCCGGTGCGGTCGCCGCGATCGGCGCCATTGTCCAGCACATGCTGCAAGAGGTCGAGATATTGGCGCATCGGTTCCAGCTCGATTCGAGTGTGCGCATATTATAGCGACCAGACCGGCGGTCGAACACAGCAAAACGGCGCTAGTTGGACCTGCGCACTGCGTGAACGGGGAGAAAGTGGCTGGCCGCAACGCCGGCGCCAGCCTTCGCAAATTGACGCGATCGTCAGAGGGCGCCGAGTTTGCCCAGATCCTTGGCCACTAGGTAGTAAAAGGTCACGCGGCTCTTGGTGTTGTCGGCGTGCATCGCCTTGCAGGTCTTCTCGATCGAGGCGTCGGCCTTCGCCCCGTCGCTGACGCCGAGCTTTTTGGCCACCCAGCTCTCCTTGACGCGCTCGAGCTCCTTCGGGTCGGTGCAGGACACCAGCGAAGAATCGCGGTTCCTCAGCGCAATGCCCAGATGCTTGACGATCTTTTCGACCGCGTCGGCGCTGGCGCCCGCGTCGTATTTCTTCACATCCGCAAGATAGTCGGCCATCAAAATTCCCCTCGTCAGCGCCACGGATCCGATCGATGAGGGCTGTGGCGCGCTTCGCAACTTGTGCGCTAGGTCGGTAACTCCTCACCGCTCGCAAAGCTTCCGTTGAGACCGCGCCCAAGTCAACCCTTGCCGTCGCGATTTGACACAGGGACAAAGCCTCATTGCGGCCTTTCATTTTCGGCGAACGCCCCCTATATTCGTTTTGTCGGCTTGACCGACTATGGCGATAAATGGGCGATGAAATAAGCCGTTCGGACCCGGGGGCGGTACCCGGCGCCTCCACCAAAAGCCGCTGTTGACGACAGAGCGGTTTTTGCTGGGGGCGAAATAGGATCGACGAAGGTGTAAAGATCGTACTTTTGCCCGGCATTGTACCACCGTCATCGGGCTAAACTTATAGTTGCCAACGACAACTATGCGGAAGCACGTCTCGCTGCTTAATGCAGTGCGATAGCTTCAAATCAAGCCCTAGGGGTTCGCACTTCTAGGCGGGGTTCGGAGGTACCTGGCAACAGAAACCTCCACTTCTCTCCCTCCCTCAATCCACGTCACGCGCAACGGCCGCCTTTTGCCGTCCGGCCTTCGTACGGCCCATTTGCCGCGAAGCCGCATCGCGTGCCTCTTTCTCCATGGACAAGAATGCAAAACGATTCCGATCGATTCTTCGTGCTGACCGGTGGCCCGGGCTCCGGCAAGACCGCTTTGATCGAAGCCCTGCGCCGGGCGGGCTTTGCGACTTCAGTTGAAGCCGGGCGCGGCATCATCCGCGACCAGTCCTCGATAGGCGGAACCGCCCTGCCCTGGAGCGACCGCGCGCTGTTCGCCGAACTGATGCTATCGTGGGAGATGCGCTCGTATCGGAACGCGGTCGAACAGAAGGGACCGGTCTTCTTCGATCGCGGCGTGCCGGACACGCTCGGCTATCTCAGGCTGAGCGGCCTGCCGGTGGCAGAACACATCAGAACCGCCGTCGAGCGCTTCCGCTACAATCCGCGCGTGTTCATCGCCCCGCCCTGGCCTGGCATTTTCACGCAGGATCAAGAGCGCAGGCAGACACTCGACGAGGCCGAGCGCACTTACCATGCGCTGGCCGGCGTCTATATGGAGCTGGGTTATGAGTTGGTTCCGCTGCCCCTGGCGCCGGTCGAGACAAGGCTGCGTTTCGTGCTGGCCGAGGCAGGGCTGAAATGAAAGGCCGGGAAACCCGGCCTTTCATGCGCTTGCGAGCAATGCCTATTCCGCCGGCGCTTCGACCGCCTCGCGCGAACGGCCGAGCGTGAGCTTGGCCAGCGTGAAGGAAATCACCGCGCAGAGCGTGATGCCGGCGACCATCGGCAGCGGCGTGCCGTCGAAGAACACGCCGGCGACGCCCATGGCGAGCGCGCCGATGGCGAAGTGCAGCGTGCCCATCAGCGCCGAGGCCGTGCCGGCGATCTCGCCATGTTCTTCCATGGCCAGCACCGAGGTGGTCGGGATGACCAGGCCGAGGAAGCCGTAGCCGACGAACAGCAGGGCCGCCATCACGTCGAGCCGGTCGACACCCGTCGCCATGATCGCCAGCAGCACCACCATCGTCGAGGCATAGCCGGTGACTGCGACGCGCACCACGCGCCGCAGCCCGAAACGCTCGGCCAGCAGGCCCGTCAGCTGCGACATGCCGATGAAGGCCACCGCGTTGATCGAGAAGAACATGCTGTAGACCGAAGGCGACAGCCCGTAATGGTCGATCAGGATGAAGGACGAGCTCGACAGATAGACGAAGAAGCTCGCAATGCCGAAGCCGGCAATTGCCACCAGGCCAAGGAAGTTGCGGTCACCCATCAGGAAGCGATAGCCGGCAAGCGCGGTGCCGAAGGAAGAACCGACGCGCTCTGCCACCGGCCGCGTTTCCTTGAGCGAGGTCGCGAGCAGGATGGTGGCAAGGGCTGCCGCACCGGTCACCGTCCAGAACACGGCGCGCCAGCCGAAATTCTCGATGATCTGGCTGCCGGTCAGCGGCGCCAGGATCGGCGACACCGAAAACACCAGCATCAGCAACGACATCAGCTTGGCCGCCTCATTGCCGGTGTGCAGGTCGCGCACGATGGCGCGCGGCACAGCCATGCCGGCGCTGGCGCCAAGGCCCTGCAAGAAGCGGAAGGCGATCAGCCACTCGATGGTCGGCGCCATTGCCGAACCGATGCCGCCGACCATGAACAGCGCAAGACCGCCATAGAGCGGCAGCTTGCGGCCGACCATGTCGGAGATCGGCCCGACGACGATCTGGCCGAAGCCCATCGACAGGAAGAAGATCAGCAGGCTCATCTGTACCGCGGCGGTGCCGGCGTGCAGATCCGCGCCGATCGACGGCAAAGCGGGAAGATACATGTCGATCGCGAAGGGGCCGATGGCGGACAACAGGCCGAGCACGACCGCGATGCGGAGGAATTTGGGACTCATGATATTGGCTTCTTTCGAAATCTGGTTACCGCCGCCAGGCGACGTCTGACCTAGGACGTTCCATCCCGTGAGGTTCCGACACTCCAGCAGCGAATCTTGTCGTCTCCCGGCGCGAAATCTCTTTATCGCATGTCCACAAATTTAGACAGCCTTGTCTAAATCGTCAATCACCTCTATATAGATTTTCATGAGAGCGAGCGTTTCTCCTGACACTTTCCCGCCACGCGGCCACGAGGCCAAGCGCCTGTCGATCGTCGACGCCGCCGCCAGCGTGTTCTGCCGCGAAGGCTTTGCCGGCGCCAATATCGACCTGATCGCCGCGGGGGCCGGCGTCTCGCGCCAGACCGTCTACAACCACCATGGCGACAAGGAAAAGCTCTTCATGGCCGTGGTGCGCGACCTCACAGATCGCTGCAATGTCGGCATCTTCGCCACCATTGCCACCTTCCCTGACCAGCCCGGCGATCTCGAAGCGGATTTGATCGGATTTGCCGTGCGCCTGAACCGGAACTGCATCTGCAACCGCGACGGAAAATTCCTGCGCAAGCTGATCCAGACCGAAGGCGAACGCTACCCCGAACTGTTTGCCGAATGGCGCGAACAGGGTCCGGGCACGACGTGGCCGGCAATCGCCGCCCGCTTCGCCCGCCTCGCCTATGGCGGTTACCTCACCATCGACGACCCTGACGTCGCGGCGCGCCAGTTCTTCGGCCTGGTCAATGCCGAACTGCAGACCACCTTCATGCTCGGCGGCACGCCGCGTGAGGACGAAGTGGTGCAATCGGCGACGAATGGCGTGCGCACCTTCCTGCGCGCTTTCGGCAGGCGCCTTTCCCCGGGCAGCGTCAAAAAGCACACTGCGCTGGCTAACGCATAACATTTGCGGTTGCCGCAAAGCCGCCTTGCCGATCAAATCGTTGGCAATAGTCCTCGCTTCGACGCGACGGTGGGCTATATCAGGTTTACGCCGCGCTCAAGCTTGATTACAGCTATGCGGACGATTCAACGGAACCCGACCACCACATGGCCGACGACCACATCCGCTACGACATTCTGGCCCAGGAGGCGTTGCGCGGCGTCATGCGCAAGGTTCTGGCCGAGGTCGCACGCACCGGCCTCCCCGGCAACCATCATTTCTTCATTACCTTCCTGACCGGCGCGCCCGGCGTGCGCGTGTCGTCGCGCCTGCGCGAGCGCTATCCCGAGCAGATGACCATCGTCATCCAGTTCCAGTACTGGGACCTCAAGGTGACCGACACCGGCTTCGAGGTTGGCCTGTCCTTCTCCGACGTGCCGGAGAAACTTGAAATCCCGTTCTCGGCCGTGCGTGGCTTCTATGATCCCTCGGTGAATTTCGAGCTCGAGTTCGACGTCAAGACCGATGCGCAGCCTGAAGAGGAACCGGCCCAGCCGGCGCCCGAGCCGCTGACCATCGTTTCCGAGAAAAAGCCGAAGGCCGAGAAGAAGGCTGCAGCCGAGCCGGAGAAGAAGCCCGCCGCAACCGAGGCCGGCGCCAAGGGCGCCGAAGTGGTTTCGCTCGACGCCTTCCGCAAGAAATAGCTTCGCGGTCCGCGCCATGGCCGACATCGTCAATCTCCGCCAGGCTCGCAAGCAGAAGGCGCGGGACGAGAAGACGCGCGTCGCCGAACAGAACCGGGCCCTGCATGGCCGTTCCAAGGCGGACAAGCAACGCGACCGGCTGAATGCCGACAAGGCCGAAAAATTTGTCGCCGGCCATCGCCTCGACCCGTCCGGCAAGGACAAGCAGTGAGTCTCCGGCAGTGAGTCTCCGGCCGTGAGCGTCGTCGAAAAGCGCTCGGTGACCATTCGCGGCCATCGCACCAGCTATTCCCTCGAAAAGCCCTTCTATGACGACCTCGTCGCCATCGCGGCGGCGAGAAAGCTGACGCTGGCAGCACTCGTCGCCGAAGTCGATGAGACGCGGCCCCGCGACACCAACCTGTCCTCGGCGCTGCGGCTGCATGTCCTGGAATGGGCGAAGCGCGGAGCTGGCTTGGGCTAGACGCCTTCGACCGCGTCCGCCTTTTTCCCGCGCCTGGTGCCGAAGCCAAGCAAGGTCGAGCGGTCGCGCTCCTCGGCCTGTTTCCTCGACCGCACGCGCATCAGATCCTTCCAGCCGACATAGCCGATCAGTTGCAGGCTTTCGCGGGTCACGACCGGCAGATGCGAGACATTGGCCATCAACAGCTTGTCGGAGAGGCCTTCCAGATATTCGTCGGGATAGGCAAGCGTCACCTTGCTTCCAGCAAGCAGGTCGCCGAGCGTCGTCGTCCTGTGCTTGCCGGCACGGCGCCAGCGCAGGATCGCCGGCGGATCGATAAGGCCGAGCACCCGCCTGTTCTCGTCGATGACCGGGAAGCTCGGATGCCGGGTCTCCGGCGCGGTCAAGAACGCCGCCGCCCCATGCAACGTCATCGTCGCCGGCACGCTCTCGACCTGCGCCGTCATCACCTCGCGCACCCTGGTCAGCGCGAACGGGTCGACGCGGTATTCGCGCACGAGGTGGTGCCCGCGCCTGGCGATCTTCTCGGTCAGGATCGACCGCTTCATCAACAGCACGGTGACGGCGTGCGCCGCGGCACAAGCCGCGATCAGCGGCACCAGCACATGCGTGTTGCCGGTCAGTTCCACGGCAAAGAACGTCGCCGTCAGCGGCGCCCGCATCGTGCCGCCCATGGTCGCCGACATCGCAAGCAGGGCCCAGAAGCCCGGATCCGCCGCGGGCAGGATGCCGGCGAGCACCGCCCCCATTGCGCCACCCATGATCAGCAGCGGCGCCAGCACGCCCCCTGATGTTCCCGAACCGAGCGCCACCGACCAGATGATGGCCTTGACCACCAGCAGCAGCAGCGCGGCGGCCGCGAGCGTGCGGCCATCCAGCATGTCGGCGATGTTGTCATAGCCGACGCCGAGCGCCCGCGGCTCGATCAGCCCGCCAATGCCGACCGCCAGGCCGCCGATCATCGGCCACCACATCCAGTGGATGGGCAGTTTCTGGAAGGCGTCCTCGCAGGCATAGACCATCTGGGTGAGCAGCCCCGACAGCAGGCCGGCGCAGATGCCGACCAGAACCCAGCCGCCAAGCCCGGTGAACGAGACCGCCATGCCACCCTGAAACGGAAAGATCGGCCCAGGCAGATGCAGCACGGTGCGCTCGACCTCGGCAATGATCGCGGCAACCGCCACGGGAATGAAGGAACGCGGCGTCCATTCGAACAGCAGCAGTTCCACCGCCAGCATGATGGCCGCGATCGGCGTGCCGAACACGGTGGTCATGCCCGCTGCCGCGCCTGCCACCAGCAGCGTCTTGCGTTCATTGTCGGTGACCGGCAGCATCTGCGCGATCAGCGAGCCGATCGCGCCGCCGGTCATGATGATCGGACCCTCGGCGCCGAACGGCCCGCCTGAGCCGATCGAGATCGCCGACGACAACGGCTTCAGGATCGCAACCTTGGCATCGAGTTTTGAACGCCCGAGCAGGATCGCCTCGATCGCTTCGGGAATGCCATGGCCACGAATCTTCTCGCTGCCGTAGCGCGCCATCAGCCCGATGATCAGCGCGCCGATGACCGGCACCACCACCGCAGCAAGCCCAAGCGGCGTATCCTGCAATTTCAGCTCGGCAAACGTGAACTGGCCGAAATAAGCGATGTTGGTGGCAAGCCGGATCAGTTTCAAAAGCACGATGCCGGCGAACAGCCCAGCCGTGGCGACCACCACGGCGATGGTCGCGATGGTCAGCACCCGCGCGTCGGTGGTGAAATCCCTGAGATGGTTGTTTTCGGAGGGCTTCATGGTGGGCTTTCTGGCGGCGGCCGGATCTCGAATACGCGGCACGGCGAAGACGCCGGCCGGCTCTGTCGGCTCGCTATGTATCGTAACACGATATAAATTCAAGCTGGTTTCGCATCAAAACCGTTTGAGCCTTTGGCCGGAATGGAACAAATGTCTGGAATGACGCAGCCCAGCAAATCTCGCCCCACCATCGAACTGGCCGACTACCAGCGGCTGTCGGAGTTCCGCTACCTGATCCGCCGCTTCCTCGAATTCAGTCAGTTGCAGGCGGAAGACGCCGGCCTGACGCCGCGCCAGCATCAGGCCTTGCTGGCGATCAAGGGCTATCCGGGCGGCGGACCGGTGACGGTCGGCGATCTGGCGGAGCGCCTGCGCATCCGCCATCACAGCGCCGTCGAGCTGGTCAACCGCCTGAGTGAAGCCGGCCTGGTCGTGCGCGATCAGGACAAGGACGACCATCGCCGCGTGCTGCTGCGGCTGACCGAACGCGCCGACGATTGCCTGGCCGAACTGTCGGCAGCGCATCTCGACGAGCTTTCGCGCATCGAGCCCATGCTGAGGCGCTTGCTCGATCAGGGCCGCGAGTGACGCCCAGGCGTCTTGCGCGGGATGGCACCTTTCTTTTCAGGCGCCCGCATCTTTTGGCTTCCCGGCATCGTCTAGGCGATGAGAGGCCCAAAGGGCGCAAGGCAATCGAGAGGAAGACCAGCGATGAAACGCCATCTGATACGCTACAAGATGAAGCCCGAACGAGCCGATGAGAACGAGCGGCTGATCCAGGCCGTTTTCCAGGAATTGCGCGACAAATTGCCGGACGGCGTCCGTTACCTGACGTTGCGCGCCGCCGATGGGACATTCATCCATCTGGTCGAAACGCAAACCGATGCGCATTCTGATAGCATCACCGGCCTGGCCACATTCAAGGCTTTTCAAAGCGGCTTCGGGGATCGCTGCAGCGAACCTCCGCAACGCGACGAGATGGCCGTGATAGGCAGCTACCGGATGCTGGATGCCTGATCAAGGCAGACGAGGCGCAGAACGGAGGCTCATGAACATTCCCATTTCCGGCGGGCAGCATGGGTTCTTCGAGCGCCTATTTGGGGAATTGCGCCCCAAGCTGCACCGCTACTGCGCCCGCATGACGGGCTCGGTCTTCGATGGCGAGGATGTGTTGCAGGAGGCGCTGGCCAAGGCGATCGAGGCCTTGCCCGGTGCCGGCCCGATCGCCAATCCGGAAGGCTGGCTGTTTCGCATCGCCCACAATACGGCGCTCGATTTCCTGCGCCGCCGCACCCGCGAACAGGCCTATTCCGACGAGGATTTGGACATGATCGTCGACCCGGCGAATCCCACCATCGATCGCCAGGCCGCTTCCGCGGGGCTGCATACCTTCATGCGCCTTCCCGTCACGCAGCGAAGCAGCGTCATCATGATGGACGTTCTGGGCTACTCCCTGCAAGAGATCAGCGCCACGCTCGATATCAGCATCCCCGCGGTCAAGGCCGCGCTGCATCGCGGCCGCGACCGGCTGCGCCAGATTGCGCACGAGCCCGATGACCGCCCTCTCCCGAGACTGAGCGCCGCGGAACGTCAGTTGCTCAACGCCTATATCGATCGCTTCAATGCCCGTGATTTCGACGCGGTGCGCGACATGCTGGCTGAAGAGGTGCGGCTCGAACTGGTGGCCAGGACACGGCTCAACGGCAGCAAGGAAGTCGGCACCTATTTCGGCAACTACTCCAAAGTGCAGGATTGGCATCTCGTACCCGGCTTCGTTGAAGACAGGCAGGCAATCCTCGTCCGCGATCCCAACGACCCGACGGCGCGACCTGCCTATTTCATCCTGCTGGCCTGGCAGGGCGGCAGGCTTGCCGCCATCCGCGATTTCCGCCACGCCCGCTATGTCGCTGACAGTGCTGAGATGCTCGTTCTCTGACACGATTTCGGGACGGGAAGGCTTCGCGCAACCGCCCTACTGCCCTACCGCTACTGCAACGACTTCAACAAATTATCGATCGTGAACGGATTGGACTTCGGCTTGGCTGGCGGCGGGTTGTCGTTGGCTTCCGGCAACGGCGCAGGCTCGACCTTGGGCGCCTGTTCGGCGGCCTTGCGTTCGGCTTCCAGCCTGGCCTTTTCCTGCGTGGCGATGCGCATCGCTTCTTCCGCCTTCTGGCGCTCCTGCTCGGCCTGCGCCTTGGCCGCTTCGTCGGCGGCTTGCTGCTCGGCCGCGGCCTTGGCGTCGGCATCGGCATCGGCTTTGGCCTTCGCGTCGGCATCGGCTTTCGCCTTGGCTTCGGCATCAGCCTTGGCTTTCGCTTCCGCGTCGGCCTTCGCCTTGGCATCCGCTTCAGCCTGCGCCTGGGCGTCAGCCTCCGCTTTCGCCCTGGCGTCGGCCTCGGCTTTCAGCCGCGCGGCCTCTTCCTGCTGGCGAAGTTCCTCGGCGGCCTTGTCGCGCGCGTCCTGCAGTGCCGCGTAGTAGCGCACTTCGCGCCGCAGGCGCTGCTTCTCCAGCAACACCGCCTGCATCGCCTCGACGCGCTGCTGCTCCTTCTCCAGCGCGCGCTGGGTCAGGAACTGCGCCAAAGGCTCGCTGTCGAACCGCCGTTTGACGGCGCCGAACGGCCCCTCGGCGGTGAAATTGACGACCGGCTCGGAGCCGACCAGCGCCTCGTCACCGGGCCGATAGGTAATGGCGCCCTTGGCGGAAACCGTGCTGGTGTTGAGATCGGCCGTGATATCGGCGGACAAGGTCGCCGCCGGGTTTTCGAGGCTGATCGGCGGTGCCCTCAGCGTGCCGCCGGCGATCGTGAAGGCGAAGTCGGCATTCCCTGCGGCGAAGTTGCCATCGGCGGCGATCCCGGGCGCGAAATCAGCGGTCTTGGCCGCATCGATGTCGCGCCCGATCGCGTCCGCCTTGGCCAGCAAAGCGTTGAACGCATCGGGATTGACGCCCGCCACCTGCAAACCCCTGAGCGTCGCCGTGCCGGAACCCGAGAGGGCGGCGATCATCGCATCGACCGACTTGCCGCTGGTCGACAGCGTCGTCGAGAAATCGCCGACGCCGCCAATGCCGGTATCCGGCAATACGTTTGCCAGATCGGCGCCCGCCAGCTTCATCTGGCCGGTGAAAAGCCCGGTGCCCTCATTGTTCTTCAACTCGAAAAGGCCGGTCAGCGCCCCGCCAAGAAATTTCGCCTTCAGGTCCGAAACGCGGATGCCTTCCTGGTCGAGCTTCAGCGAAAAAGCGGCGTCATAGGCGGTGGCGAACGGTCCGGCGGCAAGCGCCGCCGTCGTCAGGTCGAGAGCGGCGGTAAACGGCAGGCTGGACTTCTGGCTGAACGGTGCTGCCGGCCAGGAGCCGCTCTTGTCGCCCGCGCTCTTGTCAGCCGCATTTTTGTCGGCGCTATTTTTATCGACAAGGAAAGCGGAATCGCCGAACAGCGCCACGGCCATCGGATCGAGATCGAGTTCGTCGAGTGCCAGCGCGCCCGCCAGATGTGGCACGCCGTCCTTGGCGTCGATGTTGACGTCGCCGGACACCGCCGCCTCGTTGATCGCGCCGCTGACATTGTCCAGCACGAGCAGCCCATTGCCGTAGTCGCCCTGCGCCGACAGCGATGTCGACATGCCAGCCCCCATGCCCGGCAGGCCGATGCCCGACGTCATCAGCCACGGTTCGATGTCGGCCGCATCGAGATTGATCTTGCCCTTGGCGGCAGGCCCTTGCGGCGTGTCGGCGATGGTTCCCTCGAAGCTGGCCTTGAAGTCATTGCCGGCGAGACTGAAAGTTGTCGCCAGCCCGCCGCCCAATGTGCCTTTGGCCTGGATGTCGGTCGTTGCCTCGCCCAGCATGCCGAGCGGCAGCGCCGGCAGGCCGTAAAGCGCCAGCAGCGCGGTCGCGTCGGGGTTCTTGGCGTTGAAGGTCAACGTCACCGGCGCCTCGAGAAGCTTGTCCGGCGCGCCCTTCCCCGACAGCGAAGCCGAAAAGGCCGAGCCGCCGGCCTTGCCCTGTCCGCTCACCGCCAGGCCCGTCGTGCCATCGCCATTGTCGGCGGCACTTGCCACCAGGTCGACGCGTGCATCCTGGAACAGGTCGGGATAGGCGGCAGCGCGGCTCGCCAGCCCCTTCAGCACCGCATTGTCGGGATAATGCTGCACGGCGACGTCGATCAGCGGCTTGAGGTCCACAGCGACAACCGATGCGTCGAGCTTGCCTGTCGGGCTCGCCGGGAAATCCTTGATGCGGCCGGTGGCGCTTATCGAGGCGCCGGCCAATCCGCCGACCGACAGCCGGTCGACTTCGAGCAAGCCGTCACGCAGCCTGAGCGCGGTGTCCACCGTATCGGCGGTCAGCCCGCCGGCGCTGACGGGGCCGGCCTTGATCTGGAAATCGAGATCGCGGTCGGCAAAGCGGTTGGCGCCCTTGTCGCTGACGAAGATCGAGGCGAAGGCCGTCAGCCCGTCGACGTCAAGCTCACCGCCTTCGAGCCGCATCAGCACCGATGGCCTGGCTTCGTCAGGCTGGCTGGAATCAATGCGGCCGGAGAATTTCGCCTTGCCCAGGATCAGCTCGAGATCGCTGAAGGCCTGGCGCTTTTCCGTCAGGTCGACCTTGGCCTTGAAGCCGGCCGCCGGCAGACGGCGGATCGCCTCGTCGACATCTTTCGACAGCCAGGCGGCAAAACCGGATGGCTGCGCCACGGCCAGCAGCAGCGAGCCGTTGAAGCCGAAATGGCCCTCGACGCTGAGCATGCCGTCGGCTTCCAGCGTTGTGCGTCCGGGCAAGGTCGCTGCCAGCGATTTGACCGACCAGCCGCCCTCGGCCGGCTCGGCGGACAGATGCACGTCACGCACGGTGGTGTCGCCGGCCACCACAGCCGGCAGTTTCACCTCCACCGTGCCGGGGATGGTCGGCTTCGGCAGAGCGACCAGCGCCTGCTCGAGCCCGGCGATGCGCTGGTCGAGCGTCAAGCCGGCGCCGGCTTCTGCGCCCACCGCCTTGTCGAACTGCACCTGCGCGCCTTTGGCCTCGATGGCGAAGTTCGGCTTCTGGCCGAGATCGACAGAAGCCTTGCCGTCGGCCGTGTAGGGATTGTCCAGCGGCCCGGTTTCGAAACGGAATTCATCGACGCCAAGCTTCTGGTGGTCGAGCGAGAACTTGCCGTTCAGGCGAAAGCCCGGATCGGGCTTGCCGGCGCTGACCTTCACCGTCTCGCCATCGGTGCCGCGCAATTGGGCTGAATTCTTATCGGCGCCGGAGATCTTGAACTGGCCGGAATAAACGGCGGCACCATTGACGATGCCGGCATTGCCGTCGGTTTCGATGACCAGCGGATAGGCGTCGGGATCGGCCTTCAGCCGCAGCCGCATCTGGCCGTTGCCTTCGGCCTTGCCGGTCGATGCCGCGATCGTGGTGCGCAATCCGTCGAGCCGCAACGTGCCGTCCATGCGCCACGGGCCGGCCAGAGACTTGGCCGAAATGGTCGAATTGATCTCGGAAAAAATATGGCTGCGTCCACCGGCGGCATGGCGCAGTTCGATCTGCCCTTCCGTCACCGTCAGCTTCTCGATCGAGATCTGGTTGAGGTCGAAGGGCGAGGACGGCCGCATCGCCCAGTCGACGGTGCCGTCATTGGCAATATCGATGGTCGCCTTCGGGTGCACCAGCCGCATGTCGAAGATCAGCACCTCGCCGCGCAGAAATGGCGCCAGTTCGGCATCCATCGAAAACGTCTCGACGGTCATGGCCGGCTGGCCATTGGGGCCGCCGGCGACGGCAACGTTGGAGAAGGTCACCGACGGGAACGGCAACAGCCTAGCCGTGGCGTCGCCGTGCACGGTCACCTTGCGGCCAAGGATGGCGCTCGCCTCACGCTCGAACTGGGCGCGGTAGCCGGTCCAGTCGACAAAGTACGGGACCACCAGCGCCGCGCACAGCACCAGCACGAACAGGCCACCGAAGATCACGAACAGGCGTGCGAGCATCAGCTCCGAACAGGTTGATTGAAATTCTGCCGCACTCTACCCGCATCCGCGTGTCGATAAAGAGGCAATTCATCCGGTATTGCGTCATCCCAGGCGATCTGAAACAAATCCGGCAAAAGCGGAGATTTTTCAGATGTCAGGCAAGAACTGGGACCGCGTGCCGATCGACGCGCAGAGCGTCGATGCGCCGCTCTCGCAGTCGGCGATTTTTCTTGTCGTCACCGTCGCCGGCGAACAGCCCGCCCTGGCCAAGGTCTGTTCCGTGCTGGGCGAGCTTGACGATCTGGTCAAGACTGTCGGTTTCCGCGATCTCGGCGGCCGCCTGTCGTGCATTGCCGGCATCGGCCGCGACCTCTGGGATCGGCTCAGCCCCGGCCGGCGGCCGCAGGAACTGAGACCGTTCGCGCCGATCAAGGGCGCGGTCCATTCGGCGCCATCGACACCGGGCGACCTTCTGTTCCATATCCGGGCCGAACGGCCCGACATGTGCTTCGAGTTCGAGCGTATCCTGCTCGACCGGCTTGGCCCCGATGTCACCGTCGTCGATGAAGTGACCGGCTTTCGCTATTTCGATGCCCGCGACCTGCTCGGCTTCATCGACGGCACCGCCAACCCGACCGGCCTCGACCTGCCGGCCTCGGCGCTGATCGGCGACGAGGATGGCGACTTTGCCGGCGGCTCCTATGTGGTCGTCCAGAAATACCTTCACGACATGCAGGCCTGGGCGCGCATTCCGACGCCCGAGCAGGAGGCGATCATCGGCCGCACCAAGATCGACAACATCGAGATCGACGATGACGACGCGCCGCGCAAATCGCACAAATCGCTGGCCACCATCGAGGATGCCGACGGCAACGAATACGACATATTGCGCGACAACATGCCGTTCGGCCGGCCCGGGCAGAATGAGTTCGGCACCTACTTCATCGGCTATTCCAGGTATCTTTGGGTCACCGAAAAGATGCTGCAGCGCATGTATGTCGGCGATCCGCCGGGCGCCTACGACCGCCTGCTCGATGTCTCGACACCGCAGACCGGCACGACATTCTTCGCGCCAACCCGCCCGATGCTGCAGGCCCTTGTCGAGGGCGTGCGGCAGCAGCCTCCCGCAGCACGGTAAAGCGGCTGTCGACAGCCCTTGTCGCGGGGATCAGCGTGCGTCGCGCTTGGCTTGCGCCACCTTGCCGGCCTTGCGCTGCCGGCCGAGTTCCGCCGGCCGGACCAGCTTCGGTGCCTTCTGGTTCGCCACGGCCCGCATGCCCTTGTGAGCCGTGCGTGAATTGTGCGCGGGACCATCCGCCGGCGCATTTTGCTTCATCGCCAGGGCCTTGCGTGCATTCCCGACGAGCGAAACGCGAGCCGCCAGTTGGCGCCGCCGTTCGGCCTCGCCATTCAGCCGCCGCATCGCCGTGGCCAGCACCGCGAGCTTCACCTGCGAGCCGCCATCGGCCTTTGAAGCGGCAGCGCTCTTGGGCGCGCCCTTGCCGCGTAATTCACGGCGGCGCCGATGCGCCTCGGTCTGCGCCTTGTCGCGCCGCTCGCGCAGCAGCTTGACCAGACCGGAAAGGTCGGCGTCGGAAAGCTCCTGCACCCCCGGATGGTGCGACTTCTCCACCAGTTCCTTCTCATCGGCACTCAGTGCGCGCGCTTCTTCCTTGCGTGAAATCGCCATGACAGTTCTCCTCCGCTGGCAACGCCTGCCTTGTCAGGCTTGCCGAGCAAGGAGCCTCGACCCGAATGGCGGCGCGGTCAAGACGAGCGTTTTTCGGGAAGCCCTACCCCCACAGCCGGCAATATCTTGCCAGGATTCATGATGTTTTGCGGGTCGAGCGCCTGCTTGATGGTCCGCATGATGTCGACGCCATGGCCGAGCTCGCTGCGCATGAAACCGATCTTGCCCTGGCCGATGCCATGCTCGCCGGTGCAGGTGCCGTCCATGGCGATCGCCCGCAGGTTGAGCCGCGCGACGAATTTCTCCGACAGCGCGATCTCCTTGGGATCGTTCACATCCATCAGCACCAGCACGTGGAAATTGCCGTCGCCGGCATGGCCGACGATCGGCGCGATCAGGCCCATCTCGGCGATATCGGCCTCGGTCTCGGTGACGCATTCGGCAAAGCGCGAGATCGGCACGCAGACATCGGTCGACAGGCCCTTGGCACCAGGCCGCAGCGTCAGCGAGGCCCAGTAGGCATCGTGCCTGGCCTTCCACAGCTTCGTCCGTTCCTCGGCGACGCTGGTCCACAGGAACGGCCCGCCGCCATTTTCCTCGGCGATCATGCCAAAGGTCTCGGCCTGTTCGGCAACGCCGGCGTCGCTGCCATGGAACTCGACGAACAGGCACGGGCTTTCGGGATAGTCGAGCTTGGAATAGTTCTTCATCGCCCGCATCTGCAGCGCGTTGACCAGTTCGATGCGCGCCACCGGAATGCCCATCTGGATCGTCGCGATGACGGCGTTGCAGGCCGCCTCGACGCTCGGGAACGGGCAGACGCCGCCGGAGATCGCCTGCGGAATTCCTTGCAGCTTCAGCGTCAGCGAGGTGATGATGCCGAGCGTGCCTTCCGAGCCGACAAGCAGCCGCGTCAGATCGTAGCCGGCCGAGCTCTTTTTCGCCCGCTTGCCGGTCGTCACCGTCTCGCCGTCGGCCATGACGGCGGTCAGCGACAGCACGTTCTCGCGCATCGTGCCGTAGCGCACCGCATTGGTGCCGGACGCGCGCGTCGCCGCCATGCCGCCGAGCGAGGCATTGGCGCCGGGATCGATCGGGAAGAACAGGCCGGTGTCGCGCAGATGCCGGTTCAAATCCTCGCGCGTCACGCCGGGTTCGACCGTGCAGTCGAGATCCTGCGGATTGACCGCGAGGATGCGGTTCATCCGCGATGTGTCGACCGAGATGCCGCCGCCCGGTGCGTTGGTGTGGCCTTCCAGCGAGGAGCCGACGCCAAAGGCGATGACCGGCACACGATGCGCGGCACAGGCGCGCACGATTTCCTGCACCTCGGCGGCCGTCTCCGGAAAAGCGACACCATCTGGTGCCTGGGTCGGAATATAGGTGGTGGTATGCGCATGCTGCGAGCGGATGGCCTGGCCGGTCTGAAAACGCTCGCCCAGTTGTTGCTTGAGGATGCCGAGCACCGCCGCGATGCCTTCCTCGTTGCGTTCGACCGGATTGAGGTCGCTCAGAGCCATGAATTCCTCCGCGAATGGACCAGCGCCCACGCTTGTTATGCAGCTATGGATGCCTAAAGCAATTCCAGGAAAAGTGTGAAGCGGTTTTCCCGGGAAAAGCGTGTAGCGCTTTCCCTTGGGAATTGCGTCAGAACAAAAAAGTCTTCGCAGTCACAATTTGTCCAGCACCAGAACAAGGAAGTTTCGATGTCCATCCCTGCCCCCTTCGTCTCCAAGCCCATGGACATCGAGAAGGACTGGATCGACTACAACGGCCATCTCAACATGGCCTATTACAACGTGCTGTTCGACCGCTGCTCGGACGAGGCCTTCGAGGCGATGGGCATGGGGCTGGACTATGTGAAGGGGCGCCGTCTCACCATCTACACCGCCGAAGTCCATGTCTGCTATGTCCAGGAATTGCATCTGGACCACAAGGTCCGGGTGTCCTTCCAGCTCATCGACCATGACGAGAAACGGCTCAGGGCCTACCAGGAAATCCGCCATGTCGATGGTTGGCTCGCCGCCACCTCCGAGACGCTGTCGCTGCACGTCGACATGTCGGGGCCGAAGGTCGCGCCGTTTCCCGCCGATGTGCTGGCCAAGGTCGAAGCCATGCGCGCCGCCCATTCCGTGCTGCCGATGCCGGAGCGTGCCGGCCGCTCGATCGGCATCAAACGCAAATAGGGCGAAGCCGACACCGCTCCGAACAGAGTGACGGGACCTCAAAGCCACACCGGCAATCCAAAATCGCGGAACCCCCAAATCGGCCGGCCCCAGTGCTTGAAGCCGCCCGGCACCCGCATTAACCTTACCGAGGTTTTAACGGGAACAAGCCAATTGAGCCGTTGAACGACTCAGCGGAGCGGTCGAAAACGATCCGCATCGAGTTGCGATACGGACGGCGGGGCGAAGCCGGTTCGAGGGACGTGCATGAAAACCGACATCAAGATCGAGGTGGACAGGCTGGCCGCCGATCCGCGCATCACGGACTACGATTTCTGGCGTTCGCTCAAGAACGTCGACAACGAGATCTTCCACATCGCCAACAACAACGAGCCGATCCCGTTCGACATGATCCGCTGGCGCAGCATCTTGAAGCGCGCTCGCCTGAAGCGCGGCCACGCATAGGCCGGCGAGACGACTCGCGAAAACACCGGGCAACCAATCAAACCGCGCCGTTTACGGCGACCGCTTCACCGCCGCCAGCGGCGAGCGCGCCACCACCGGTGACGACTGGATGATGGCCGTATTCGTCATCGCATAGGGAATGATGCGGTCGATCACCCGTTCGAGTTCGGCCACCGAGCCGACATGCGCGAGCGCGATGAAGCAATCCTCGCCGGTCACGCGGTCGCATTGCGCGATCTCCGGCGTTTCACGGATGATCTCGGCCACGACGGACAATTGCCCCGGCACCGGCCGGATGCGCAGCCATGCCGACAGCTTCAGGCCAAGGGCGGCGGGATTGATCTTGACGCAGTAGGCCTCGATCACGCCGTTTTCCTGCAGCCGCTTGATGCGCTCGGCGACACTCGGCGCCGACAGGCCGACCGAACGCGCCAGCTCCGCCGTGCTGGCGCGCGCGTCCTTTTCCAGCAGCCGCAGGATCTTCATGTCGGCCGCGTCGAGATCGCCATTTTCAGTTCGAAGGCGTTTCACGGATAAATCCTTGCTTTCGACAGAGATGTGACCAGATGGATTGATCGTCATCCATGTAGACTGCGGATAAGGCCTGCGATACTGATCCGATGGATGATCCAGCGCAAGCTCCCACGGCAGGCCCTGCGCTTGCCCCCGCCTCCACCGGCTCTGGCCTTGGCGGCCTGGCAACAAAATTGCCGCCGCATGTCTGGTTCGGCGTCAGCGCCGTCTTCCACTATCTCGGCCCGGCCTTCGCCGTGCTGCTCTTCCCGCATGTCGGCGTGCTCGGCATGGCTTGGCTGCGCATCGCCACCGCCGCGCTGATCTTCGCGCCGCTGACGCGCCCCTGGCGAAGCCTCGCCCGCGCCGATCCTCCGACGCGCCTGCTGCTGCTGGTCTTCGGCGCCTGCCTGGCGGTGATGAACTGCTCGTTCTACCTGGCCCTCGACCGCTTGCCGATCTCGCTGGTTGCGGCAATCGAATTCGTCGGCACCATCGGCGTCGCGCTGATCGGCCTCAGGAGCCTGCGCAATCTCGCCGCCCTTGCCATAGCCGTCACCGGCACCTTGCTCCTCATCGACGTCAGATGGTCCAGCGATCCCATCGGCCTGTTCTGGGCCTTCCTCAACGGCGCGCTCTTCGTCGGCTACATCGTGCTCGGCCACCGTGTTGCCCGTTCCGGCGCCGGCGGCGGCATTGCCGGCCTGGGTGCCGCCATGGCGGTCGCCTTCGTCGTCGTGCTGCCGATCGGCTTCCGCGACGCGCTGCCAGCCTTTTTCTCCCCGCCTCTGCTCATCGCCGCCATCGGCGTCGGCATCTGCTCCTCGGTCATTCCCTATATCTGCGACCAGCTTGCCATGTCGCGATTACCGCGCTCGAGTTTCGCACTGATGCTGTCGCTGCTGCCGGTCACCGCGACGCTGATCGGCGTCATCGTGCTGCGCCAGATTCCAAGCCTCGGCGATTGCCTCGGGATCGCATTGGTCGTCGCCGGCGTTGCCTTCCACAAGCCTCCATCCAGCGACTAGACACCGGGAAAACCGTTTATCGCCAATTGTTTGCACAAGCGCCGCGTCGGTTCCCGATCTCGCCTGACTGCGAGAAGACGTCCATTATTGAACCAATTGCGCCATCGAGCCGTTGACCCGCCACGTCGACATCCACCTCACCGACTGCCCGACGGGCGTAGAACGGTCTGACGTCGGCGTTGCGGAACCTGCAGGAAGGCTTGCGCCGCCCGCCGCCGGTCTCCACCTGGCCGGCCGGCTTCACCCTATCGCCGGCATTCGAGGCCGTCTGGGCACCCGCGGCCTGACGTCGCTACGCCAGTTTCTGCTTCAGGAAAGCGATCGTCCTGCCCCAGGCGAGATCGGCTGCTTTCTTGTCGTAACGCGCCGCCGACGTATCGTTGTTGAAGGCATGGTTGGCGCCTTCATAGACATAGACCGTGTATTCGACGTGCGCGGCGTCGAGCGCTTTCTTGAAGGCATCGATGCCGGCATTGGTGCGATCGTCCAGCCCGGCATAGTGCAGCAGCAGTGCGGCCTTGATCTTCGAGGCATCGGCGGCATTCGGCTGCATGCCGTAATAAGCGACGCTGGCGGCGAGGTCGGGCGCGTTGACGGCCAGCATGTTGGCCGTGCCGCCGCCCCAGCAGAAGCCGATGGCGCCGACCTTGCCGTTGCCATCCTTGTCGGCCTTGAGGAAGGCGACGGTCGCTACGGCGTTGGCGACGGTCTGCGTCGGATCGAGTTTGGTGAACATGTCGCGCGCCTTGTCCTCGTCATCAGGCGTGCCGCCAAGCGGCGACAGGAAATCCGGCGCCAGCGCCACGAATCCCTCCAGCGCCACGCGCCGGGCGACGTCGCGTATATGCGGGTTGAGCCCCCGGTTTTCGTGGATGACGATGACGGCGCCGAGCTTGCCGGCCTGGTTTGCCGGCTTCACCAGATAGCCCTTCATCTCGCCGCCGCTGCCGGGATAGCTGATGTCCTCGCCCTTCACCCTGGCATCGTTCTCGGCAACGATCGCCGCCTGGGCGGAATTCGCCGCCAGCATCGGCGCGATCGCGGCCGCCGCGGCACCAGATCCGGCAAGCCTGGTCAGCTGTTCCATGAAGCGGCGGCGATCGAGCGTCAGATGCGTGTATTCGTCGTAGGCATCGATCATTGCCTGCGTGATGACAGGTTTGTCGGCGATGGTGGATCTGGTCACGGGGGCGCTCCTCGACTTTGGTGTCCTTGCGTTGGCAAGATAGGGGCGAGGCCCGCACCGTCCAGTCACGGCTCGGTGACGCTCCCGTTCCTGGCAAGCGGCGGCAACCATCATCACAATTTTGTTATCGGCGACAAATCTTGATGGCGCTGCCACAATAGTGGGGGAAGCTGACTATCCGGCCGGTCCATGACATGGCCGCTGGCCTGAAGGGCCTGAAGTGAAAGGAAAACTGATGACCGTGACCTCGCCGATCCTGGCAACCGCCTTCATGCTTGCCGCAGCCGCCATTCTGGCGATGCGCGCAACCATTGTGGCGGCGAACCGGAAGTCCATGGTCAAGGTCCGCAGCCGCCAGCGCCATCCGGCAAACAAGAAAACCCAGGGTTGAGGTGAAGTCATGGACGTACAGGATATCGTGAACACCGTCTCGCAGAAGGCCGGCCTTGACCAGGCAACGACCGAAAAAGTCGTCGGCACCATTTTCTCGGTGCTCGAGCACGAGGCGGAAGGCACCAGCGCTTCATCCTTCTTCGCCAAGATTCCCGGCGCCGATGCGCTTGCGCAGAAATATGACGTCATGGCCGCGGCTCCTGCCGGCGGTGGTGGCGGCTTCCTGTCCTCGCTGCAAGGCGCGCTTGGCGGCGTTCTCGGCGAAAAGGCGGGCGCGCTGGTCAACGGCCTCGCCGCCCTCAAGGCATCCGGCCTCGATCTGGCGCAGATCCAGAAGGCCGGCGAGACGCTGGTCCAGGAGGCCGAAGCCGCCGCCGGCCCCGATTTGACCAACCAGGTGCTGGGCTCGGTGCCCAGCCTCAAGAGCCATCTCGGGCTCGGCTAGAGCATTCCAGGAAAAGTGTGCTGTTTCCCGGGAAAAGCGCGTAGCGCTTTCCCTTGCGAGTTACGTCAAAACAAAGGGTTAGCGCAGTTCGCCGTTTCCACGAAACGGTGAACTGACCTAGCGCCGAGACCGCTTTAGGCTGGCGCGGCCCAGCTACTTCGGCAACGCGTACGCCATCACATAATCCCCGGGCTTGGTGCCGACCGAGCCGTGGCCGCCGGCGACGATGACCACGAACTGGCGCCCGTCGGCGACCGTATAGGTCATCGGCGTCGACTGGCCGCCTGCCGGCAATCGGGCCCGCCAGAGCTGCTTGCCTGACGTGAGGTCATAAGCGCGCAGATAGTCATCGACCGCCGCGCCCAGGAAGGCGACACCGCCGGCGGTGATCATCGGCCCGCCAATGCCGGGCACGCCGACCTTCAGCGGCAGCGGCAGCGGCGTCATGTCGTAGACGGTGCCGTTGCGATGCTTGTAGTTGATCGTGCCGCTCCTGAGGTCGACGCCGGCGACGTAACCCCAGGGCGGCGCCTGGCAAGGGATGCCGAGCGGCGACAGGAACGGTCCCATCACCACCGCATAGGGCGCGCCCTCATTGCGGTTCAGCCCCTGCTCGCTGCCCCGTCCTTCATCCGGCGGCGGCACCTGGTCGCGCGGGATGAGCTGCGACTTGAACGCCAGATAGGTCGGCATGCCGAACATCACCTGCCGCACCGGATCGACCGCCACCCCGCCCCAGTTGAAGGTGCCGAAATTGCCGGGATAGACCAGCGAACCCTGTACGGAAGGCGGCGTGTAGCGGCCTTCGTAGCGCAAGCCCTGGAATTCGATCCGGCAGGCCAACTGGTCGAACATGGTGATGCCCCACATATCGGCGCCGGTGAGCGGCTTCGGCATGAAGGTAAGATCGGAGACCGGCTGCGTCGGCGACGTGTGGTCGCCCTCGATGGCACCGCCGGGCGCCGGCACTTCCTTGACCGCGATCACCGGTTCGCCGGTGCGCCGGTCAAGCACATAGAGGTCGCCCTGCTTGGTCGGCCCGACCAGCGCCGGCACGACCGAGCCGTCGGCTTTGGTGATGTCGATCAGGCTCGGCTGCGCCGGCACGTCCATGTCCCAGAGATCGTGGTGCACGGTCTGCCGCACCCATTTCAACTGCCCGGTGTTGAGGTCGAGCGCGGTGATCGAGGAGGAGAATTTCTCGACATTGGCGCTGCGTCCGGCGCCGAGCTGGTCCGGCGTCTGGTTGCCGAGCGGCACGTAGAGCAGGCCGAGCTTCTCGTCGGCGCTCGGCGTCGACCACATGTTGGGCGAGTTGGCGGTGTAGGTCTGGCCGGCGGGCAGTGGCGTCGTCTGGTCCGGATTGCCGGAATCCCAGTTCCAGATCAGTTTGCCGGTGCTCGCATCATAGGCACGGATGACGCCGGACGGTTCCTGCGTCGAATAATTGTCGTTGACCGCGCCGCCGACGATGATCTTGCCGCCTGATATCAGCGGCGCCGAGGTCGAGTAGTAATAGCCCGACTTCGGGTATGGCATTCCGGACAACAGGTTGAGTGTGCCGCCCTCAGCGAAGGCGGGACAGACCTGCCCGCTGGCGGCATCGAGCGCGATCAGCCGCGCATCCGAAGTCGGCAGATAGACGCGGGCAGCACAAGGCTGGCCGGCGGCGCCGGTGGCATCGGCATAGTAGGATACGCCGCGGCAGGTCTGGTGCTGGCGGTCCTTGTCGAGCTTGATCTTGGGATCGTAGCGCCATTTTTCCTTGCCGGTCGCGGCGTCCACCGCGATGGCGAAATTGTGCGGCGTGCAGATGTAGAGCGTGTCGCCGATCTTGAGTGGCGTCACCTGATAGGTGGTCTCGCCGATGTCGTCAGGCCCCTTCACGTCGCCGGTGCGGTAGGTCCAGGCCGGCTGCAGACTGGCGACATTGTCCGGCGTGATCTGGTCGAGCGGCGAATAGCGCTGGCCGAACTGCGTGCGCCCATAGAAGTGCCATTCGCCCGCCGGCACATCATTGCCCAGATTGGCGTTGGGAATCACCTTGTCGGTATCGAGCGCCCCGGCAATGTCCTTCGGGTCCGTCGTCATCGAATAGCCGGCCACCGCCAGCGATGCGAGCACGGCAAGGATCAGCGGCGCGCGCCCGTCAGGCCCGGCAAGGCCCCGCCTTGCCCACGGCGTCAGCAGCCATAGCGCCACCAGCACGATGATGCCGCCGCGCGGGCCGAGCTCCCACCAGTCGAAACCGATTTCCCAGACCGCCCAGGCCAGCGTGCCGATCACGATCGCCGCATAGAGCCAGAGCGCCGTGGACCGGCGCCGGTAAAGCAGCCAGGCGGCGATCAGGAAGGCGAGGCCGACGACTATGTAGTACCAACTGCCCCCCAGCCACGCCAGCCAGATGCCACCGCCACCAAGCGCCAGACCGAGCAGAAAGAGAACGAGAGAGGTGATGGTGACAGCCAAGATGATACTCCTTCGACTGTTGCGCGCTCGCGCGGCCATGGCAAACCGGTGCACCGCTCCTGCCCTGCGCACAGCTTTCTCCCGCCTGCTCCGCCTGTCAAGCTGCCCACACGCCAAGGTGGCAATCCATCTTGCCTGCGTCAGGGTTTTTCCCGCAGTCTCCATGGATCATCTTTCCCGTGGAGCAAGCAAAATGCCGTCACTCGTTCCGCCACTGATGCGCATGGCGCTTGTGTTCTACTGCCTCGTCCCGCTCATTGCTGGCACTGTGGCCGCGCCGGCGCAGACAATCAGCGAGATCAACAAGGCGAACGGCTTTCACGAGATGCTGATGGGCATTGGCCCGGATTTCACCGCGGCCGTGAAATCGGCGCCGGGAACGCCGCCACAAAAGGTCCAGGACGCCCTTGCCGCCGCCATGGAAGGTGCGTTTGACCCGGAGAAGATGGAAGCGGCCATCGAAGCCCGGATGGCGGACAGGCTCAGTGCCAAGGACCTGTCCGAACTGGCCTCGTTTTACGCTTCACCCCTGGGCAAACAGGTCACCGCGCTCGAGATCCAAGCTTCGTCGCCGCAGGCAAGGGAGGCCAAGAAGATCGAGGGCGCCAAAATCCTCGGCGAGCTTCCATCCAGGGATCCGGCCAGGTTCGCATTGTACAGGAAGATGATGGACGATATCAGCGCCGTCGACACCGGAGAAGCCGTCGCCTTGAACATGGGCTATGCGATGCTTTCCGAAATGCTGGGCGCGGCCGGAAAGCCCCTGCCCGACGACCAGGTAATGGCCCTTCTGCGCAAGCAAACCGAAGGGCTTCGCCGTGACATCGACAGCGAGGCCATGGAATCTGCAGCCTATGTCTACCGTGATATGTCCTTGGCCGACCTGAAGCTCTATGGTGCCTTCCTGGCCTCACCCGCCGGCAGCCGCTACTACGACCAGATGCAGGTCGCCCTGGGCGCGGTAATGACGGACGAGGCGCGCGCCTTCGGCCATCGATTCTTCGTCGCCCTCGGCTACCGCAAGGCTTGAGCCGCTCGGATAAGCCACTTTTACCCGGAACAAAACGTAGACAGTTCTGGTCTTTCCCTGCCGAATCACTACATTCGGGGGAAGATGTCCGGCTTTTCCGAAGACATGCCCTTTTTCGATGAACCCAATGCGCGGCCCACGGCCCCGTCGGGCATTGCCGCGCGCGCCATGGCTGCCCGCGGCGGCCAGAACAGCGCGCCCGATTATCTCAAGGGGCTGAATCCGGAACAAAGGCTGGCGGTGGAAACCACCGAAGGCCCGGTTCTGGTGCTGGCCGGCGCCGGCACCGGCAAGACGCGTGTGCTCACCACCCGCATCGCCCACATCCTTGCCACTGGCAAGGCCTTCCCGTCGCAGATCCTCGCCGTGACCTTCACCAACAAGGCCGCGCGCGAGATGAAGCAGCGCATCGGCATCCTGATCGGCGAAGGCAATGTCGAGGGCATGCCCTGGCTCGGCACCTTCCACTCGATCGGCGTGAAGCTGTTGCGCCGCCATGCCGAGCTTGCCGGTTTGCGTTCCGACTTCACCATCCTCGACACCGACGACGTCGTGCGGCTGATCAAGCAGCTGATCCAGGCCGAGGGCCTCGACGACAAGCGCTGGCCGGCCAAGCAGTTCGCCCAGATGATCGACGGCTGGAAAAACAAGGGGCAAGGTCCGGCCGATATCGCCGAGGGCGACGCGCGCAGCTTCGCCAACGGCAAGGGCCGCGAGCTCTACAAGGCCTATCAGGAGCGGCTGCAGACGCTGAACGCCTGCGACTTCGGCGACCTGCTCTGCCACCCCATCCGCATCTTCCGCGCCAATCCGGACGTGCTGAAGGACTACCACCGACGCTTCAAATACATCCTCGTCGACGAGTATCAGGACACCAACACCGCCCAGTACATGTGGCTGCGCCTGCTGGCGCAGCGGCCGGACGGCAAGCCGATCTCCCCCCTTGAGGGAGAGATGTCCGGCAGGACAGAGGGGGGCGCCTCGCGCCGACAGGCCGGTGGGGCACCGCCCCCCTCTGTCGGCTCCGCCGACATCTCCCCCTCAAGGGGGGAGATTGGGCGCGCTTCGGTCGAGGCTCGCGCCACCATAAACATCTGCTGCGTCGGCGACGACGACCAGTCCATCTATGGCTGGCGCGGCGCCGAGGTCGACAACATCCTGCGCTTCGACAAGGATTTCCCGGGCGCCACCATCATCAGGCTGGAGCGCAACTACCGCTCGACCGCGCACATCCTTGGCGCGGCTTCGCATCTCATCGCCCACAATGAAGGGCGCTTCGGCAAGACGCTGTTCACCGAACGCAACGACCCCGAGGATGGCAAGGTCAATGTCCACGCCGCCTGGGATTCCGAGGAGGAAGCCCGCGCCATCGGCGAGACCATCGAGGCCTATCAGCGCCAGAAGCACAATCTCAACGACATGGCGATCCTGGTGCGCGCGTCCTTCCAGATGCGCGCCTTCGAGGACCGCTTCATCACGCTCGGCCTCAACTACCGCGTCATCGGCGGCCCGCGCTTCTACGAGCGCATGGAAATCCGCGACGCGCTGGCCTTCTTCCGCGTCGTCGCCAACAGCGGCGACGACCTCGCCTTCGAACGCATCGTGAATGTGCCCAAGCGCGGGCTGGGCGAAGCCACCATCCGCCAGATTCACGACACGGCGCGTGCGCTGCGCATTCCAATGCTGGAGGCCGCGGGCAATCTCGCCGAGAGCGACGAGTTGAAGCCGAAACCGCGCGCCGCGTTGCGCGAAGTGGCCGCCAATTTCGAGCGCTGGCAGAAGGCGCTGGAAACCAAGCCGCACACCGAGCTCGCCGAGACCATTCTCGAGGAGAGCGGCTACACCGATATGTGGAAGAACGACCGCTCGGCCGAAGCGCCGGGCCGGCTGGAGAACCTCAAGGAACTGATCCGCTCGATGGAGGAGTACGAATCGCTGCGCTCCTTCCTCGAGCATGTCGCGCTGGTCATGGATGCCGAGCAGAATGCCGGGCAGGACGCCGTCTCCATCATGACGCTGCATTCTGCCAAGGGCCTCGAATTCGAGACGGTCTTCCTGCCGGGTTGGGAAGAAGGCTTGTTCCCGCACCAGCGCGCGCTCGATGAAGGCGGCCGCTCCGGGCTGGAGGAAGAGCGCCGGCTGGCCTATGTCGGTCTCACCCGGGCCAAGAAGAACCTGCATATCTGGTTCGTCTCCAACCGCCTGATCCACGGGCTCTGGCAATCGACCATCCCGTCGCGCTTCCTCGAGGAGCTGCCGGAATCCCATGTCGAGATCGCCGAAAGCGGCAATTCCTATGGCGGCTACGGCAATCCCTATGGCGGCGGCTCCTTCGCCTCCGGCCGTGGCGGCGGGCGACAGAACCCCTACGGCGCCTCGCGTTTCGACAATGTCGGCGCCAACACCGAAAAATCCGGCGCTTTCTCCAACACCTATTCGACGCCCGGCTGGCAGCGCGCGCAGGCCAACCGCACCGAAGCCACCGACCGCAACTGGGGCACGCGCTCCGGCCACCAGGTCGAGCGCATCGGCTATGGTGAGACCGATTCGGGCTACGGCGCCGGCCGCACGAGCGTAAAGGGCCGCACCATCGACGGCGAACTGGTCGCCAAATCCGTCGCCGACAAGCCGTCGCCCTTCAGCGTCGGCGACCGGGTCTTCCACCAGAAATTCGGCAACGGCAACATCTCGGCCATAGAAGGCAACAAGCTGACCATCGACTTCGACAAGGCTGGCCAGAAACGCGTGCTCGACGGGTTTGTGGCCGCGGTGTGAGCTGCCCTTCCGAGCAGCTCTCGGCGCCGTTCCAACAACGGCAGTGCCTCCCTCACCGGTACCGTGCCTGGTTCCACTTGTGCCCGAGCAGCGACAGGATAATGATCAGCCCGTTGAAGAACTGCACGTAGAAGCCGCTCAGGCCTGCCGCCACGACGCCGGTCTGGATGAACGACACGGTGACCGCGCCGATGGCGCCGCCAACGACCGTGCCGATGCCGCCCCAGGTTGGCGTGCCGCCGACGAACACCGAGGCCAGCACCGGCAGGAGATAGCCGTCGCCGGCCGTCGGCCACCAGGTGAAGTTGATCATCACCGAAAACGTGCCGGCGATCGCAGCCCCTATGCCGACGAAGACGAACACCTTCACCCGCACGCGCTTGACGTCGATGCCCATCTGCTGGGCGCTATCGGGATTGTCACCGACCACCCTCACCTGCGCGCCGAAACGATGCCTGTTGTAGAGCATCGCCGACAGCACGACGAAGGCGATGGCCCAGAAGATCTGCACCGGAACGCCGTAGATCTGGCTGGAGAATATCTTGTAGGCCCAGCTGTTGCCGAGGCTGGTCAGCGACATCGACTTGCCTTCGTTGATGATCTGGATCAGGCCGCGCAGCAGGAAATTCATGCCGAGCGTGGCGATCAGCGAGGACAGCCCGCCATAGACGACCAGCGACCCGACGAGGAAACCGAGCAGCATGCCGGTGACGAGTGCCGCGGCAATGCCGAGGAACGGGTCGTAGCCAGCCTGCACCACCAGGGCGAAGACCCAGGAGGCAAAGCCCATCGTCGCCGGAAACGACAGGTCGATCTCGCCGCAGGTGACGACGAAGACCAGCGGCACCACCACGAACAGCGCCACGGGCAGCGTCGTCAGCACGGAGCTGTAGAGATACCAGGTGGTGAACACGGTCGGGTTGGCGACCATGAACACCGCCATCATGACGATGAACACGGCGAGCGTGCCGAGCGAGGCGCGGTTGTCGAGGACGAAGCCGCGCAGCCAGTGGTCGGATGGATGTTTCCACTCTTGGCGGGCGGACCCGGCATGAGCGCGCAGAGGGCTTTCGAGATCGGGTTCCATGGTCTTGCTCATCGCGCTTGCTGCTCCGCTTCGCTGGCCTCGCGCAGCCCGGGCAATCCGCCGGGATGCGCGACGTCCTCCATGAAATTGATCAACTCTTCCGCCGACTTGACCGCGCTGCGGTCGGCGGTCAGCGCCACCTTGCCGCGATCGAGCACCACGAAGCGGTCGGCGATGTCGAAGACATGATGGATGTTGTGGCCGATGAACAGGATCGAGCGTCCGCTCGCCCGCACCTGGCGCACGAAATGGAACACCTTGGCGGTCTCGGTCAGCGACAGCGCCGTCGTCGGCTCGTCGAGGATGATCAGCTCGGCCTGCTTGTAGATGGCGCGCGCGATCGCCACGCCCTGGCGTTCGCCGCCCGACAGCTGGCCGACGATCGAGTGCGGCGTGAACACTTTCGAGGTGAAACCGATCTCGCGCATCAGCCGGCTCGCCTCCTCGATCTCCTTGTTGACCTTCAGCCAGCCCATGAAGCCGGTCAGTTCGCGGCCCATGAAGATGTTGCGCACGATGGTCTGCTGCACGGCCAGCGCCCGGTCCTGGAACACCGTCTCGATGCCGGCGTCGCGCGAGCGCGCCGCGCTCCAGCCGCTCACCGGCTTGTCACGCACGAGGATGTCGCCGCTGGTCGGCCTGACCACGCCGGACAGGATCTTGATCAGCGTCGACTTGCCGGCGCCATTGTCGCCGATGAGGCCGACCACCTCGCCGCGGTCGACGCTGAGATTGACGCCGCCCAGCGCATAGACCTGACCGTAGGATTTCGTGATATCGCGCAGTTCGATGATGCGTTCGGCCATCGGATCCTCGCTTTCATTGTCGCATGCCGGCCCTTTGCCGGCGGTCCTGCCGGCCGGGTTGAACCGGCCGGCAGCCTTGGGAGGTCAGCGCAGCGCCTGCTTGGCGAGCTCTGAGACGATCTCGTAGTTCTGCGGCGTGACGAAGCCGGCACCGGTGTCGACATTCATCGGCGCCAGCCCCAGCACCACTTGCTGGCAGAGGCTGAGGATCGGCAGATAGCCCTGCATGAATGGCTGCTGGTCGGCCGTCAGCTGCACCCAGCCACCCTTGAAGCCCTCGACGATCTGCGGGCTGGTGTCGAAGCCGAAATTGAAGATGTCGCCGGGCTTCCGGCCCGCGGCCTGCATGTAGGTCGGCACATTGCCGAGCATCTGGCCGCCTGGATAGCCAACTGCCTTGACACCCGGATTGTTGAGCAACGCCGCGGTGATCACCGGTATGGCGAGGTTCGGATCGGCGGCCCACTCGGTTGCGGAATTGATTTGCACGACGTCGACGCCGGCCTCCTTCAATGCGGCGACCGTCCCACGCTCGCGTGCGCCCCGGCTCTCATTGTCGAAGGGCCCGATCATGATCGCCTTGTCACCGGATTTCAGCCCGGCCAGCTTGAACGCCTCGGCGCCGAGCGCGCGGCCCTGCTGCTCCTGCTGCGCGCCGACATAGCCGCCACCGAACGCCGCCGTCACCTTCGGCACCGGCACGTTCTGGTACATCATCTTGATGCCGTCCTTATGCGCCTGCTCGGCCAGCGGCATGATCGCGTCTTCGCCTGGATGGCCCATCATGGCGATGCCGTTGGGCTTGACCGCAACCGCCTCGCGCAATTGCTGCACCATCTTTTCGACGTCCCAGCCGGAGAAGATGTAGTCGACCTTTGGCCCGAGATCGGCCGCTGCCTGCTTGGCGCCATTATAGACGATTGTGCCGAAAGCGTCGCCCTCGGCGCCGCCGACGAAGAAGCGGATATGGACATCCTTGCACCACTGGGCGTCGAGCGCCCGTGCCGGCAAGGTCGAGATGGCTGCGCAAAGCGCCGTGGCGGCGGCCACGACGGTCGTGCGCAGAAGTGTCGTTCTGATCGCGATGCTCATGCACTTGTCCTCCCATTGTTTCCCTCGTCAGCCGAGGGGTTGTTGACGATTGTTTCGCCACTTACGAACCGGCTCCTCCCGCCGGGCGGGTCCTCACGTTGGATTTTGCAGGTAGCTGGCGCCTCCCCGGCATTGCTTGAGATACTCCAGCGCCCGGACCTGGCCGGTGATCTCGAGATCGCCGCGATAGACCGGATCGTGCCAGCCCTCTATGTCGATGGCGCCCTTGTAGCCGGCCAGCCGCAATTCGCTGATCACCCGCGTCCAGTCACTGTCGCCGAAGCCGGGCGTGCGCATCTGTACAAAGGGCAGCCGGCCGAACACGCCGTGCTCGCGGATGACGTCCCAGCGCACGGTGGCGTCCTTGCCATGGACATGGAAGATGCGCGGCGCCCATTTGCGGATCTGCGGGATCGGATCGATCAGATAGACGAGCTGGTGGCAGGGCTCCCATTCGAGCCCGAGAGCGTCGTCCGGCACTTCGTTGAACATTAGCTCCCAGGCGTCCGGATTGTGGGCGATGTTCCAGTCGCCGGCCGCCCAATTGCCGTCCATGGCACAGTTCTCGAAGGCGATGCGCACGCCCTTGTCGGCGGCGCGCTTGGCCAGCGGCCCCCACACTTCGCGAAAGCGCGGCAGGCTGTCCGTCAGCTTCTTGCCGCGGATGCGCCCGGTGAAGCCGCTGACCATCGAAGCGCCGAACAGATGCGCATTGTCGATGACCGTCTCCCAGGCCGCGAGCACGCCGCGATCGACCTCGCCGCTCTCCAGCGGATTGCCGAAGACGCCGATGGACGAAACCGCGACATCGGCATCGCCGATCGCGTCGCGGATTTCGCCGGCAAGGCGTGGAAGGTCCTTGCCGCCCAGCGTCTGCCAGAAGAAGGGCTGGATGCTCTCGAAGCCGAGCGGCAGGATCTGCTTGATATACGCCGCCGGGTCGTCGAGGTTGGCCCGCACCATGGTGCCGATCCTGATGTCGAGAAGCGGGTTTGGCATCATCGCGTTTCCTATGAAATCGCCACGCGGCGTCCGGTTTCGGCGCTCTCGATGGCGCCGAAAACCATGGCCAGGCTTTTGATGTTGTCGGTGCCGCGCGTCTCCGGCTCGGTGCCGGTCTCGATGGCGTGCATGAAATCCCTGATGATGCCGAGATGGCCGCCGACGCGGTCGGCTGGATCGAGCGGCGGCACGTCGATCGGCTGGGTCTTGGCGAACAGCCCATCGCGGCCCGTCGCGACCACCTCCGCCGTCAAGAGGTCATGGCCGTCCCATATGAGGCTGCCGCGCTCGGCGACGATGCGCCAGCTGCCTTCCCAACTGGTGCGGAGGCCGTCGGCGCACCAGGACCCGGCATAGGTGAAGACCTTGCCGCCGCCGAGATCGAAGACCGCACTTGCCGACGAGCCCTGCCGGTACCAGGAATTGGCCGGCTCCCATTCCTGGCAGTAGACGCCGGCCGGCTCGCCGCCGGCCATATAGCGGGCGGCGTCGAAAGTGTGGATGGCCATGTCGAGCAGCAAGACATGCGCCATCTCCTCGCGAAAGCCGCCGAAATGCGGCGCGACGAAGAAATCGGCATGGATGCTGGTCGCCGCGCCAATGGCACCGGAGTCCAGGAAGCGGCGGATGCGCCTGACATTGGCGACGTAGCGGCGATTCTGCACGACGGCATGGATGCGCCCGGCCCGGCGGGCCGCCTCGACGATGGCGCGCGCGTTTTCAGGACTGTCGGCCAGCGGCTTTTCGGTCAGGAGATGGCAATTGTGGGCGAAGGCCGAAAGCGCGACCTCGCGCCGGGCGGCGGGAACCACGACATCGAACACCGCGTCGGGCCTGGTCTGGTCGAGCACCGCGTCGAGACTGGTGCCGATGACAATGCCTATGAGGTCGTATTCGTGCGCCCTCGCCTTCGCCCGCTCGGCGTCGAGGTCGACAAGGCCGACAATGGCAAGTCCATCGATCTGCCTCGCGGCATCGAGCCATTGCCTGCTCATCGCGCCGCAGCCGACGAGGACGACATTCATCATCCGGCGTTCCTCCTCCGCTCGGTCCCTCCAGACCGATCGTCACGACATCCACGGCATCACCGTAAACGTTTTTCCGTAAACGTTTACGAGAACACACCCGATAGCGTAGAATGTCAATTGGCCGCTCGCGAAAATCGTCTCGAAGCCTTGGCCTGAGCGGCAGCCAATGATAGCGAAGGCAGGGGGAGAAAGTCCTTGGCGTCCAGCATTCACGACCTAGCGCGTCACCTGAACATTTCGATCGGCACCGTGTCGCGGGCGCTGAACGGCCGCGCCGACGTCAATGCCGACACGCGCCAGCGCGTGCTCGACGCCGCCAAGAAGCTGAACTATTCACCCAACCAGTCCGGCCGCAGTCTCAGGCAAGGCGCGACCCACTCGATCGCCTTCATGCTGCAGCCGCATCCTGGCGACCAGCAATATGGCGAACCGTTCTTCATTCCCTTCCTGATCGGGCTGCAAGGCCGCCTTGCCGAAAGCGGGCTCGACCTGACCGTGGTGATGGGCGCGCCGGGCGACTATCAGCAGGAGCGCCTGCGCCGCGTCGTCGAGACGCGCCGCGCCGATGCCGTGCTGCTGGCCTGGACGCGGCGCGAGGACGAGCGCATCGATTATCTCACACAGGTCGGTTTCCCCTTCGCCACGCTCGGCCGCAGCCGCAGCGGCGGCAAGGCCTATCCGTCGCTCGACCTCGATTTCGAGAAGGCAGGCAGCGATGCGGTCGACCGCTTGGTGGCGCGCGGCCACCGCCGTATCGCCGCCATCCGCCCTTCCCTCAATCTCAATTTCGGCCATCTGTTTCTGAACGGCTACCGCAAAGCCCTGAAACGGCACGGCATCGAGGCCGACCCCGCGCTGATCGCCGACGGTTTCATCAACGAGGCCGGCGGCTACCAGGTGACGCCGCGCGTGATGCTGGCAAAGGACCGGCCGACGGCCATCATCTTCAACAACGACGCCATGGCCCTCGGCGGCTGCAAGGCGCTGGCCGAGATGGGCATCCGGCCGGGCCACGACATCGCGGTGACCGTCATCGTCGACACGCCGCTCTGCCGCTATTTTTCCCCGGCGCTGACCGCTTTCCGTCCGGCGCTGGAGCCGATGGGCCGGCGCCTGGCCGAAATGCTGCTGGCCTCGCTTCCCGCCTTCGCCGGCCCGGAAGGCCCGCGTATCATCCACGAAGTCTGGCCGCTGGAATTGGTCGCGCGCGACAGCGATTGATGGCGCTCGTGAGGGCTATCAATCCACCTTCTTCTCGCCCCGCTCGCCGGCCTTGACGATGTCGCCAGTGGTGAACAGGATTTCCTTCAACTCCGCCCGCCAGTCCTTCTTCTGGCGCAGCAGGAATTCCAGGTCCATGCCGAAATGCTTGAACTCCTCGCCTTGCGCGTTCTGCATGATGGCCCGCGCTTGCGCATCCTTCTCCACCGAGATGCGCTGTTCGTACCAGCCGATCGCTTCCGCCTCCTCGATCAGCGAGGTGATCATGCGGGCAAACGTCCGCACCTTCTGTGACAGTTCTTCAGGCGGTTCGTGATACTGGTCGAAACCCATGTCGTCCTCCGTGGTTCATTCCCATGAATGCCCGGGAATGCCGCCGGTTCCGCATCACCGCTGCAATTCCGCCAGCGCCCGCTCCAGCGGTGCCGGCGAAATCTGGATCGTTCCGGGGAACGGCACGTCCATGTCGAGGATCAGGTAGATCGCCCCGGCGATCAGCGCGGCCGAGACGACGTAGGTTGCGAGCGTGATGGCATTTTTCGGCGCCCTGAACCCGAAACTGGCGAAGATCAGCGCCAGCCACGCATGAAGCACATTTCCGCACGGCAGTGCACCGCTTGCCAATGACCCCGGCACCGATCACGCCGCGAACGTCGCGGCAAAGGCCGGGTGTCTCGCGCGAAAGCTCGCCGCTCACGAAACCGGCGCCGCGCCGCCCTCTTCGGTGCGGCGCGCGATGAATTCGTCGAGCACTCCGGCGGTCGCCGCAGCCGAAGCGGGCGGCTCGAAATCGGCGAGGATGCGTTTCCAGATACCGGTGGCGCGCTCGCTGGCGGTCCTTGATCCGCTTTGCGTCCAGTTGCCGAAATTCGACCAGTCGGCCACCAGTGGCTCATAGAATGCGGTGCGGTAGCGCGCCATCGTGTGGCCGGCCGAGAAGAAATGCCCGCCAGGCTGCACTTCGGCGATGGCGTCGAAACCGATCGCGTCGTCGTCGCCAGGCGTTGCCGCGCAAAGCTCGGCAATCGACTGCACAGCCTCGATGTCGGTGATCAGCTTCTCGAAGGAGACACTCAGGCCGCCCTCCAGCCAGCCCGCGGCGTGGACACAGACGGTGGCGCCGGCAAGCACCGAGCCCCAAAGGGCGAACTGCGACTCATGGGCGGCCTGCGCATCGGAAATGTTGGCGGCACTGCCGGCGCCCGAACGCCAGGGAAGGCCGATGAAGCGCGCCAATTGGCCGGCCCCCAGTGTCGCCTTGACGTGCTCGGGCGTGCCGAATGCCGGAGCGCCCGACTTCATGTCGACATTGGAGGAGAAGGAACCGTAAAGCACGGGTGCGCCCGGGTGCACGATCTGCGCCAGTGCCAGACCGGCCAGCGCCTCGGCATGCTGCAGCGTCAGCGCGCCGGCGACCGTGATCGGCGCCATCGCGCCTGCTAGGCAGAACGGCGTGATGACCAGGACCTGCCCGGCGCGGGCGAAGTCGATGATGCCTTGCGCCATCGGAATGTCGAGCTGGCGCGGTGAATTGGTGTTGATGATGGTGTAGCAATGGGCGCCAGCGCGGAATTCATGCTCCGACAGTCCGCGCGCCAGCCGGATCATCTCGAACCCATCCTGGACCTGCGGCGTGCCGCGCGCGAAGACAAAGGGGAACTTGTCGGACAGCGTCAACTGCGCGCGGTTGACGGCATAGTGGCGAAAACGGTTGTCGACATCCTGCGGCTCGATGCAGGGGCAAAGCATGTGCAGTACGTCGAAATGCTGGATGAGCTTGGTCAATTCCTCGAAGGCGCCGAGCGTTCCCGGCCGGCGGCCGCGCTCGAGATCGGTGACGTTGGGCGCGCCCGCGCCGGCGAGGAACGTCATCGAGCCGAGTTCGAGCAAAAGATCGCGGCTGCGGTCGCCCGCCAGTGCTGGAATTGATTTTGGCGCCGAGGCCAGTGCCGCGGCCACGATGTCGCGGCCGATGCGCACCATGTCGGTGTCCGGGTCCACAAGCGCACCGGCGCGGGCAAAAATCTCCCGCGCCTGTGGCAAGAGCACCTTGATGCCGAGCTCCTCCAGCACGCGCAGCGCCGTGCCGTGGATGGAAGCCACCTGGTCATCCGAAAAGATCGGCTGCGGCAGGAACGGGTTCTTCAGCGACCGGTAGTTGGGCCGGCGGCTGCTTTCGCTGCCGGCTTCGCCCGTGCGTCCACGCCGGCGCTCGCGCCTGCTGTCTCGTGCCGCGTCATCGATCATCGAAAAATCCTCCTCATTGCCGCATCGCCTTGCCCGAGGGATCGTAGGGCGCCGCCGCGATGACGCGAGCCGGCCGTTCGACGCCGACAATGTGCACTGAAAGCGCCGTACCCTCCTCGGTAAAATCGGCGTCGACCAACGCCAGCGCGACGCTTCTGCCGATCGTGTAGCCAAAGCCGCCCGAAGTGACGAAGCCGACGCGCCGGCCATCACGCCAGACCGGCTCGAAGCCGCTGGCGTCGGCATCGACGGCGTCGACCTCCAGCGTCACGATCCGTTCCGCCGCACCAACGTTGCGCTCCGTCAGCGCCGCCTCGCGGCCGACGAAATCGCCCTTGTCGAAGGCGATGAACCGATCAAGGCCGGTCTGGCCTGGCGTGTAGCCCTGCGTGAATTCGCGCGACCAGATGCCGAAGCTTTTCTCCAACCTCAGCGCATTGAGCGCGTAGTAGCCGATCTCGGCCAGACCGAGATCCTCGCCGGCGGCAAGCAGTGTCTCACGCAGCGTGGCATGCATGGTTACCGGGCAGTTGATCTCGAAGCCCAGCTCGCCCGCGATGGAGAGGCGGGCAATCCTCGCCTGCACCATGCCGATGTCGAACGTGCCGCAGGCCATGAACTGCAGTGCCGCGCCGGAGACATCCTGATGCGTCGTGCGTTCCAGGATTTTGCGCGCATTCGGCCCGGTCAGCAGGAAGCCGCCCGTCGCATCGGAGATGTCGGTGACCGTGACGCCCTCTCCTGCCTGGCTCTCGAACCAGCGCATGTGGAATTCCCTGAGATAGTAGGAGCCCATCAGCCAATAGTCGCCGCCGCCCCAGTTGATCACGGTGAGGTCGCCCTTCAGCCGCCCGTCCGGCCCGAGCATCGGCGCCAGCCGTGCCTGTCCGGCCTTCGGCAGCCGGCAGGCCAGCAGCCGGTCGAGCCATGCCTCGGCACCCGCGCCGGACACCGCATAGCGCGCATAGGCCGAGATATCGACGAGACCGGCGGCCCGCCGGACCTGCAACGCCTCGTCCCCAACGATGTCGAAGGCGTTGGAGCGCTTGAGTGTGGTGTTCTCGCGAAACCCCATCGGCGCGAAATAGGCCGGGATTTCCAGCCCCCACGACGCCGTCCATTCGCAGCCCGCGGCACTCATGCCGTCATAGGCACCGGGCCGTTTCAAAGGCCGGCCCGCCGGCAGCCGCTCATTGGGAAAGGTCATGACGAAACGGCGCGCATAGAATTGCCGCGTCGTTTGTCTCAGATATTCGCGGTTGGCGGCGAAGATGCCGTAGCGCGCAATGTCCATGCCGAAAATGTCGGCCTGCGGCTCGCCGTAAATCATCCATTCGGCCAGCGATTTGCCGACGCCACCGCCCTGGCTGAAGCCAGCCATGACGCCGCAGGCGACCCAGTAGTTTTTGAGCCCGCGCACCGGTCCGACAATCGGATTGCCGTCGGGGGTAAAAGTGAAGGCGCCGTTGACCCATTTGCGGATGCCGGCGCTCCCCAGGCAAGGAAAGCGCTCATGCGCCTTGGCGAGTTCCGGGCTGATGCGGTCTATGTCTTCCGGGATGAGCTCGATGCCGTAGTCCCATGGCGCGCCGTCCATGTTCCAATGCTTCGGGTTCTGCTCGTAGACGCCGAGCAGCACGCCCTTGCGCTCCTGGCGCAAGTAGGAGAAGCCGTCGAGGTCGACGGCGATGCCGATCTCCCGGTCGAGTGCCGCGATCTCCGGAATGTCCTCGGTGATGAAATAATGGTGCTCCATCGGCGTCACCGGCAGGTTGACGCCGGCCATGCGGCCGAGCTGCTTTGCCCACAGACCGCCGGCGTTGACGACATGCTCGGCGACGATGGTGGCGTGCTCGGCAACGACATCCCAGTGGCCGTCCGTGCGAGACTTCAACTCGACGACACGGTTGCGCAGGATCACGTCGGCGCCACGCTTTTTCGCGGCGCCGGCATAAGCGTGCGTCGTTCCATAGGGGTCGAGATGGCCTTCGTTGGAATCGTGGAGACCGCCGAGCACGCCGGTGACCTCGACGATCGGACAAATTTCTTTGATCTCGTCCGGGGTCACCAGGCGAGCCGTTTCGATGCCGACCGACTGGAACATCGCCCAGGCAGATTTCAGCCATTCCCAGCGCTGGGGATCGCTGGCCATGTTGACGCCGCCGGTCATGTGCAGGCCGATGTTCTGGCCGGATTCGGCCTCGATCTCGCGATAGAGCTTGATGGTGTAGTCCTGCAGCGCCGCGACGTTGGGATCGGCGTTGAGCGCATGAAACCCGGCCGCCGCATGCCAGGTCGAACCGGCGGTCAGTTCCGCGCGTTCGATCAGCGCCACGTCAGACCAGCCGAACCGCGTCAGATGGTAGAGCACGGAGGCGCCGACCACCCCGCCTCCGATGACGACTGCGCGGTAGTGCGACTTCAAGGCTCCCCTCCCGGTCTGTTAGAAGCGCACCATATATACACTAGACACAAGTGTCCAGTACTAGGCTTGCACGCCCGAACGGATGTGTGGAGATGATCCATTCTTCCGCCAGAGCACGTGTTTTTCTCGACCTGTGAACATGACGGCCGGCAGGCATGCCGCACTGTCACGCAAGCATCATGTTCGCGCCGTAGATCGCTTTCGGGGGCGGCGCGCGGCATCATCGATGTACCGCCTCTTTCAGCTTTTTGCTCTTCGGCCGCTCCGGCACATCTGTCACAAAGAGGATCATCCATGAAACATCTGCACCGAACCGCCTCGCTCGGCGTCGCGCTGGCCTTGTTCACCGCGCTCACGCCGGCGCTTGCCGACAGCACCGCGACAGTCGGCGGCCTCGTCAACAAGGGCCTGGTCGGCGTCGGCCGCATCCCGGCCGCACAGCGCGACAAATTCGGCGAGACGTTCGGCTCGGGTTCCGGCATGGCGATCGACACATCGAGCTGGACGCGCGATGCGGGCACCTACAAGGGTTCGCTCTGGCTGCTGCCGGATCGCGGCTACAATGTCACCGGCACCACCGACTACCGGCCGCGCCTCAACACGGTCGGCATCGAGTTCACGCCGGCAGCAGCAGGCGCCGCAGGCCAGCAACAGACCGAAGTCAAGGCGACGCTCACCGACACCATGCTTCTCACCGACGACAAGGACGCCGACGCCACCGGCATAGATCCGCTGTCGGACGTGCGTGCCGCCGCAGGCGACATGCCGATGCTGCCCGCCGCCACCAATGGCAAGCTCGCCCTCGACAACGAGGCGATCGTGCGCCTGCCGGACGGCTCGATGTTCATCTCCGACGAATATGGCCCCAACATCTACCGCTTCTCGGCGCAAGGCCGCCTGCTGTCGGCGACCCAGCCGCCGGCTGCCCTGGTGCCGATGCGCAAGGGCGCGCCCAACTTTTCCTCGGACAATCCGGGTCCAGGTGCTGCCGAGCCCGATCCGAAGGATCCCGAGACCGGCCGCCAGAACAACCAGGGCCTCGAAGGCATGGCGATGACGCCGGACGGCAAGTTCCTGATCGCCGTGCTGCAGTCGGCGACCCGGCAGGATGGCGGCGATTCAGGTTCGACCCGGCAAAACACCAGGGCGCTGGTCTATGACGCTTCCGACCTCGCCCATCTCAAGCTGGCGCATGAGTATGTCGTGCCGCTGCCGGTGTTCAAGGACGCCAAGGGCAAGACCAAGGTCGCCGCGCAAAGCGAGATCGTGGCGCTGTCGGACACGTCCTTCCTGATGCTGGCGCGCGACAGCGGCAACGGCCAGGGCGTAAAGGGCGACACCTCGCTTCTGCGCCAGATCTTTGTCGTCGACGTTTCGGCCGCAACCGACATCGCGGGCGGCCCTTTCGACGCCGCCGACAAGCCGGTCGCGCCCAAGGGCGTGCTCGATCCGTCGGTGTCGCCGGCCAGGCTGACGCCGTTCATCGACATCAACGACAATGCGCAGCTCAATCGCTTCGGCCTGCACAATGGCGCGCCGAACGACCACAACAACCTGTCCGAGAAATGGGAAGCAATGTCGCTGGCGAGCGTGCTCGATCCAAAGCTGCCCGACGACTATTTCCTGTTTGTCGCCAATGACAACGACTTCCTCGCTCAGGACGGTTTCCAGGTCGGCGCCCCCTACAAGGCCGATGATGGCGCCAATGTCGACACCATGTTCCTGGTCTATCAGGTCACGCTGCCGGGTCTGGCGAAGAAGTAATCAGCACGATCCAGGCGGGCGCGCATGGCGCGTCCGCCTGAGGCCCCGCGCCCCAGGGATCAATATCCCGTTCCGGGCGCTTTGAGAACATGGCTAGATCAAGGTGCGCCAGGAGACCTCCGGCCAACCTTTTCCGACGCCGCATCGACCTGCCCCGTTGAATCGGCAATGATGGTGGAACGGATCCAAATCACTTTGCCGAGTCGCCAGCCATGGACGAAAAAATGCCCCCGCGCCGGCGCACCGGCGACCTGACCAGCGGCCCGATCCCGCGCACGCTGCTGCTGTTTGCCCTGCCGGTGCTGGGTTCCAACGTGCTGCAGTCGCTCAACGGGTCGATCAATGCCGTCTGGGTCGGCCGTTTTCTCGGTGAATCGGCGCTGACCGCCACCTCCAATGCCAACCTCGTCCTGTTCCTGATCCTGGGCACCGTGTTCGGCATCGGCATGGCGGCGACCATCCTGGTGGCGCAGTCGGTCGGCGCCCGCGACATGCCCGAGGCGCGCCGCATCGTCGGCACCAGCGCCACCTTCTTCTTCTTCGTTTCGGTGGTCTTTGCCGTCTGCGGCTGGATCTGGGTCGATGCCATCCTGGGCACGCTTGGCACACCGGCCGACGCCTTGCCGCTGGCGCGTTCCTATCTGCGCATCATCTTCGTCGCCGTGCCGATGATGAACCTTCTGTCCTTCGTCATGACGGTACTGCGCGGTGCGGGCGATTCACGCACGCCCTTCATCTTCATGGCGCTGGCGGTCATCCTCGACATCGTGCTCAACCCGCTGCTGATCCGCGGCATCGGCCCCTTCCCCGAGCTTGGCATCGCCGGCTCCGCCACCGCGACGCTGATCGGCCAGACGGTGAGCGTCATCGCCATCCTCGTCGTGCTCTACGCGCGCAAGCACCCGCTGCGGCTGGCCGCCGCCAATCTCGCTCTGCTGCGGCCCGACCCCGCCTTGCTGCGCATCGTCGTCTTCAAGGGCGTGCCGATGGGCCTGCAGATGATCGTCATTTCAGCCGCCGCCCTGACGGTGATGGGCATCGTCAATTCCTACGGTTCGCAGGTCGCCGCCGCCTATGGCATCGCCGCGCAGCTATGGACCTACATCCAGATGCCGGCGCTGGCCATCGGTGCCGCGGTCTCCTCGATGGCGGCGCAGAATGTCGGCGCCGGCCATTGGGACCGGATCGACCGCGTCGCCGCCTCCGGCGTCGGCTTCAACCTCGTCCTGACCGGCGCCCTGGTCGCGATGCTGTGGCTCTTCGACCGTCCCATCCTCGGCCTGTTCCTGAGCAGCGACAGCGCGGCGATCGACATCGCCGCCCACATCAACAGCGCCGCGTCCTGGTCGTTCATCCTGTTCGGCATCACCATCGTGTTGTTCGCCACCGTGCGCGCCACCGGCGCGGTGATGCCGCCGCTGATCATCCTGGTGATTTCGGTGCTTATCGTGCGCACCGGCTTCGCCTATTTCATGCGCGGCGTGATCGGCGAGGAAGCGTTGTGGTGGAGTTTCCCGGCCGGTTCGATCACTTCGCTTGTGCTGGCCGCGGCCTATTACCGTTTCGGCGGCTGGCGCAGCTTGCACATGATCGAGAACAGGCCGGCGGCCGGCGAGCCGCCGGACACCGGGCTCGGCGTGCCGCGCGGCCGCGCCAACATGGCGCCCGAGACGCCGAATGGCTGAGGCTCAGCGGGTGTATTTCGCGCCGAACCCCACCGCCACCAGCGAGAAGACGGTGATCATGCCGGCAAAAGCCAGGCTCGCCACCGTGGCACTCGCCCAGCTAGACAGGATGCCGATGCCGATGACCGGCAGTGCATTGCCGCAGAAGCAGCAGATGAAGAAGGCCGACGCCACCTCGGCCCGGCGATCCGCCGGCGCAATCTGGTTCACTACCTGCAGGCCGCCGCGGTAGCCGAGCGCCGCCGCCACCCCGCAGAAGGCGGTGGCGACAATCATGGTGGCCATGGACGCGAAGAATTGCGCGGCCACGATCAGCGCCGCCGTCGGGATCATCAGCACCAGGGCCGCCAGCATGGTGAAACGGCTGGACAGGCCCGCCGTCACCACGATGATCGCGGCAGCCACCAGCGACAATTCGAAAAACAGCGCGCCGGCTTCGGCATGGTTGGTCGCGTGCAGCTGCTGCGCCAGGATGCTCGGCGCCAGCGCAGCGTAGAAGCCGACCAGCGCCATGGCGCCGAAGCCCGTCACCGCGGGTGCAACGAAGCGCGTGCGGATGCTGACGGGAACCGAGAGACGTGGCCGCATCGAGACATCGGTCAGCCGCCCCGGCCGCGACACGGTGTCCCGCGTGCGCCAAATCAGCAGCGTGACGAGGGCAAGCAAAACCAGATAGACAGCGAATGTCAGCCGAAGTGGCCAGGGCGCGTATTGCGCCAGCAGTCCCGCCACAAGTGCGCCAAGCCCCAGCCCGACGAAATTGATGCTGGTGGCGATGATGGCCGCGCGCGATTTGTCCTCGCCTTCGATCAACTCGGCCAGCCAGGCGGTTCCGGTTCCCGCGCCCACTCCGATCCCAAGACCGCTGAGTATCCGCGCAAGGTCGAGCCAAGCGACGTTTTCCGCAAACAGGAAAATCAGCGCACTGACCACGGCAATGGCCATCGCCGCCAGCGCGGCTGGGCGGCGGCCGACGACATCAGAGAGAGATCCGAAGAGGATAAGCGCGCCCAGATTGCCGATGACGTAGACGGCGTAGACCAGTGTCAGCGTGATCTGCGAGAAACCGAAGGCCTGCTTGTAGATGACGTAGAGTGGCGTCAACGCCGTGCTGCCGGCGAAAAGAGCTGCAATCATGGCGGCGACGGCGGCCGTCGCCGCACGGCCACCGAGTTCGTTGTCGCGAGTCATGGTCTGAGCGTTGATGGTCATGCCGGCATCTTCTTTTTGGGAAACTCCTGCCCAACGTCTACCTGGCGACGGCGGTTCCCGTTTCGGTCCAACGCTCCTGACAAGATTGTCAGTATGGCGCGGGGCCACATCCTCTCGTAACGTTCGCCTGTTCGAGAGGGAGAATCATGGGCAAAGGCAGGGTCGAGGCATTCACCGACGGCGTGGTGGCCATCATCATCACCATCATGGTGCTGGACCTGAAGGTGCCGGAGGGCGAAAACTTTGCGGCCCTGGTGCCGCAATTGCCGGTCTTCCTGTGCTACGTGCTCTCATTCATCAATGTCGGCATCTACTGGAACAATCTGCACAACATGTTCCACACCGTGCAGCGCGTCGACGGCGGGGTCTTGTGGGCAAACCTGCATCTGTTGTTCTGGCTGTCGCTGATGCCTGTAACGACCGCCTTCATGGGCGAGAACCATTTCGCCACGGTTCCCGTCGCGGTCTACGGCTTCGATCTCGCAATGTGCGCGGCCGCCTATGCCATCCTGGTCCTGGCACTGCACCGGCTGCATGGTCAGGGCACCGCCTTCGCCAAGGCGATCGGCACCGACCGCAAGGGAAGGATTTCGCTTGCCGTCTATATCGCGGCCGTTGCGCTTGCCTTCCTCAACCGGTGGATCGGTGTGGGCCTCTATGTTGCCGTCGCCCTGGTGTGGCTTATACCGGACACGCGTTTTTCGCGCGTTCTCGAAAAATAGCTCGAAAAAGCCGCTCTATTTGCGCATCGCTTTCAGCTTTTCGGCGACCGACGCCGCAAGATCGGCGTAGCGCTCCTCCAGCCGTTCGGCTGCCTTGATGATCGAGAAATCATGGCCGAATTTCTCCAGCGCCATGCGCAGCTTCTCCACGAACTCGGCCTGTTTTTCCAGCGCGGAGAACAGTGTCTTCACCTGGGCTTCGCTGATATCAGGGTTGGCCAGCATCTGCGGCACCTCGCGCCCCATCTGGTCACCGGTGGCGGTCTGCTCTTTCAGAATTGCGATCCAGTCCGTCAATCGAAAATCTCCATTTGGGGGGCAGCATGCGCAATCGCGGCCCGACTGGTCAACCCAAACACGTGCCGACGAAGGCTTGCGCAAGCCCGTTCCGGCGCTAAGTTCGGCGCCATCGCGAAAACGATGCTGTTGCTCATGATCACCGACGCTGAAATCCAGACCGCCCTGCCCGCGCTTGGCCCCGGCAACACCGCCGTCATCACCGGCGCCGCCAGCGGCATAGGTCTGGCAGCCGCCAAACGGCTTGCGCTGATGGGCATGAAGATCGTGCTCGCCGACATTGGCAGCGCGCGCCTTGACGATGCCTCCCGCGCAGTCTCGGCCATTGCCGGCGACGATGCCGTGCTTGCCGTCGCCACTGATGTTTCGAAGGCCGATGAGGTCGATCGTCTCGCCGACCGCGCTTTCGGCGCCTTCGGCGAGGTCTCGCTGCTGATGAACAATGCCGGCGTCGGCGACAATCCGGGAAAACCCTGGGAAAACCGCGATGACTGGAAACGGCTGCTCGACATCAATTTCTGGGGCGTCGTGCATGGCGTCGAAGCTTTCGCACCGCGCATGCTGGCGTCGGCCAAGCCGGGCCTGATCATCAACACCGGTTCCAAGCAAGGCATCACCACGCCGCCCGGCAACCTCGCCTACAATGTCTCCAAGGCCGGCGTGAAGACATTCACCGAGGGCCTGGCGCACGCATTGCGCAACGAACCCGGCGCCCGCCTGTCGGCGCATCTGCTCATCCCCGGCTTCACCTATACCGGCCTCACCGAAGGGGCGACGGAAAAGCCGGCCGGCGCCTGGACCGGCGAACAGGTCATTGATTTCATGCTGGAATCCCTGATCAGGGGCGACTTCTACATCCTGTGCCCGGACAATGAAGCAGCGCGCCCGCTGGATGAAAAGCGCATGGCCTGGGCGATCGGCGACATCATCGAAAACCGCCCCGCCCTGTCGCGCTGGCACCCGGACCACAAGGACGCCTTCGCGGCCTTCATGAAGGACTGATTTTCAGGCCTTCATGCCGCACGCTTTTTCGGAGCTCGCTTTTGCGCCACCGCCTTCTTGGCGGCCATGTCGGCGATCTTACGGTCATGCCGTAGCGCTGCCTGTTCGCATTTTTTGCGAATCTCCTCGACCTCGGATTCAGTCAAATGCTCGATACCGATGAAATGGTTGTGGCCTCTGCCGACCCGGATCAACTCGTCGAGCTTGGCCTGGATCGCCGCACCGTCACGGTTCTGGGTGTTCTGGATAAGGAACACCATCATGAAGGTGATGATCGTGGTTCCGGTGTTGATCACGAGCTGCCAGGTGTCCGAGAACCCGAAGACCGGCCCAGTCAATGCCCAAGCGGCGATGATCAGGCAGCAGCCGGCAAAGCTCACCGGCAGGCCGGCCATATGGGCGACCCAGTTGGCGATCCTGGTGAAAATCCTTTCCATCTGTCGAGAACCCTCAATAACTGCCGCGATAAGAAACAACCGGCGACCGTCTCGGGTTCCCGCCGGCAAGAAATACGTCAAGCGCAATTGGATACACGCAAGGCGCGTATGCGACGGAAAACACACCTTATCGGTCCAATGTCATAGTAACCGTGCAGGCAAAAATGCCTGTTCCTTCCGCTTCACAGCGGTTTACCTCCAGCCCCTTCCGCCGCGCCACCCCCGCATGGCGGAAGGGGTTTCAGCCCGGAGAGCGCGGAGCATGGTTTCCCGAAAGCGCCGACCGAAGCTCGGCCAGACGGTCGCTCCACTTCCAACAGCCGGCTTGCCAGCGCCGCTCTTGGCCTGCTGATGGCCTGCGCGGCGGTGACGGCCAGGGCCAAGCCGTTGTCAGCGGAAGCCTAGGCGGCGTCGTTTTCCCAACGATCAAGGAAGGCCTCGATCGGCATGGACTGGATATCGGGAACCGCCCTGGCGAGTTTCTCGACCGGCCAGTCCCACCAGGCGAGCGCTTCGATCCGCGCCGCTATGTCGGGAACAAAGCGCGGCCGGAGCGGCTTTGCCGGCACGCCGGCGGCGATCGTGTAGGACGGCACGTCCTGCGTCACCACCGCATTGGCGCCGATGACAGCGCCATTGCCGATCGTGACGCCGGGCATGATCACCGCGCCGTGGCCGACCCAGACGTCGTGGCCGATGGTCACGGCCTTCGCCTGCCGCCGCTCGCGGAACGCCGCATCGACACCCAGCCAGCGGAAATATTCGTTCGGCCGATAGCTGACCTTGTGCTGGGTCAATCGCTCGATCGGATGTTCGAGCGCGTTGATGCGGCTGTTGGCGGCAATCGAGCAGAATTTGCCGATGCTCGTATAGATCGCCTCGGCATGGCGCTCGAAATAGGAGAAATCCCCGACGCTCACCTCGCGCAGCACCACCCTCTCGCCGATCGAAGCGTAACGGCCGAGCTTGCACGCCTTCAGCTCCGCGGTCGGATGGACGCGCGGCTCGGGATCTTTCAGGACGAGGTTTTCGGTGCGGTCCATGCGGGCGGCTTTACGCCCGAGCAATTGCTCCTGCAAGGCAGGAGCAATTGTCTGTGGTGCCAATCAGCGCAAAAAGACGCCCATCCACCTATTTCGGCTTGCCCTTGCTCCACACCACGTTCTGGCCATAGAGCGGCACCGTGGTGACCGACATTTTGGCCGAGCCGTTCTGCACCTGGCGCGAATGCGAGAGATAGATCAGCGTCTCGTTGGTCTTGTCGTAGATGCGGTTCACCACCTGCTTCTTCCAAATCAGGCTGAGGCCCTGCTTGAATACCTCCTCGCCGCCCTCGCTCATGTCGATGTCGCCGATGGTGATCGGGCCGGTCTGACGGCAGGAGATCGACGAATCGGAAGGATCCTCGAACCAGTTGCCCTTGTGCAGGCGGTCGATGATGCTGCGGTCGAAATAGGAGACATGGCAGGTCACGCCATCCACCTTGGGATCCTTGATCGCTTCGACGATGATGTCATTGCCGACCCAGTCGACGCCGACCTTGCCGACTTCCTCGGCGACGGCGCCGCCGGCGCCAAGCACGACGCACGCGGCCAAGGCGCCGCCGATCAGTTTTCGCCCAATCCGTACGCGCCCAACCAGTTCGAGCAAAGGAGCCTCCTGCGGTTCGAGTTGCCGGTATCAGGTGGGACGCGGCGTGCGGCTTTGCAAGCGGATGCGTCAACACCACCACGGTTGCGGCATCGCGGCACTTTGCCTGCGCAGGGCCAAACCGCTAAGACTGTCGCACCGGCGCGGCATTGAGCCGGCGCGATGATTTCTGCAGGCGGACTTTTGTGATGATGCGTTCTATCCTGGTCGGCATTCTCGTCCTGATGGCGGCCGGCATCGGTTGGCTGACCTTCGACTGGTATCGCGGCCATTATGGCGGCGAACCGTTCGGAGCGCCCTTCACCCTCGTCGACCAGAAGGGCGCGCCAATCACCGAAGCCGCCTTCCGGGGGCAGCCCAGCGTCGTCTTCTTCGGCTTCACCCATTGCCCCGAAGTCTGCCCGACGACGCTGTTCGAACTCTCCGGCTGGCTGAAGACGCTCGGCGACGACGGCAAGACCTTGCATGCCTATTTCGTCTCGGTCGATCCGGAGCGTGACACGCCGGGGGTGATGAACGCCTATGTCAGCAATTTCTCGGACCGCATCACCGGCATCACCGGCGACCCCGACAAGGTCCATGCCATGGCCAAGTCGTTCGGCATCTACTGGAAGAAGGTCGACACCGGCGACGGCGACTACACGATGGACCACACCGCCTCGGTGCTGCTGCTCAACTCCAAGGGCGACTTTGCCGGCACGATCGCCTATGGCGAAAGCGCCAGCACCGCCGTGGAGAAGCTGAAGCGCCTCGCGGCCAAGGGTTGATAAGTATCCATATGACCCAGACGCGGCTTCATTTCACCACCGGCAAGATCGAGGCAGAGCGCGTCTTCGCGGCGCTTGAGCTGGCCTTCGAGGATGAAGGCCTGCCGATCGCCGTGCTCGAGGTCGACGAAGACCAGGACATCCACGAGGTTTCGCTCTACGCCGATGGCGACGTCGATGCGATTGCAGCGCGGGTGAAGGACATTCTTGCCGGGCTTGCTCAGTCGAAGCAGGTCGAGCGCGAAGTGCTGCCCGACATCGACTGGGTGGCGCGTTCGCTGGAGGGCCTGAAGCCGGTGCGCGCCGGCCGTTTCTTCGTCCACGGCGCGCATGACCGCAGGAAGCGCCACAGCGGCGAACTCGCCATCGAGATCGAGGCCGGCCTTGCCTTCGGCACCGGCCATCACGGTACCACCGCCGGCTGCCTGGAAATGCTGGAGAAAGTGGTGCGACGCGAGCACCCGCGCAATGCGCTCGACCTCGGCACCGGCAGCGCCGTGCTGGCCATCGCCGTCGCCAAGCTGGCGCATATTCCGGTGCTCGCCACCGACATCGACCTGGTGGCGGTGAAGGTCGCCGCCGCCAATGCGCGGCTCAATCACGTCAAGGCGCTCATCGAAACGGTCACCGCACCGGGCTTCCACCATCCGATCTTCGGCAAGCGTGCCCCTTTCGATCTGATCGTCGCCAACATATTGGCGCGGCCGTTGATGCGGCTTGCACCGCAAATGGCCGGGCACATCGCACTTGGCGGCTCGATCGTCCTGTCAGGCATTCTCGAGCGCCAGCGCGACGCCGTCATCTCGGCCTATGTCGGCCAGAATTTCCGGCACGTGCGCACCTTGCACCGCGAAGGCTGGGTGACGATCCACCTCAAACGCTGAGACCGGCAAGGCAACTGCCGATCCTCGACAGTCCCAACACCTCGAACTTGATGCGCCGTGGCATGGATTTCGCCGGAAAGCTGATCGTGCCGCGGCTGGACCAGCCCCATTTGGTTGTCAGCCAGCCGGCGCTGTAGCAGGTTGCGCCAACCGGAAATCGATTCCGATTTCCGGACCCATAGGCTACGGTCACGCTGACATCAGGAGGCCCATCATGTTCCAGACCTTCGATTCCGCGGGCGACCCCTCGGTCGGCAAGCCGCGCGTGGCGCTGCTGCGCCAATGGCTGGCCGCCAATGGCCTCGACGGTTTTATCGTTCCGCGCGCGGACGAGCACCAGGGCGAATATGTCGCCGATCGTTCGGCGCGGCTGAAATGGCTGACCGGCTTCAGCGGCTCGGCCGGCGTCGCCATCGTGCTGCGCGACCGCGCCTTCATCTTCGTCGACGGGCGCTACACGCTGCAGGTGCGCAGCGAGGTCGATCTCGACATCTTTGCCGTCGAAAGCCTGGTCGACAACCCGCCCGCCGTCTGGCTCAAGGACAATATCGGCAAGGGCGCTCGGCTGGGCTTCGATCCATGGCTGCACACGATTGGCGAGGTCAAGGCGTTGCAGGTCTCGGCCGACAAGACCGGCGCGGTGCTGGTGCCGCTCGAGAAAAACCCGATCGACATCATCTGGAACGACCAGCCCGCCGCGCCGGTGACGCCGGTCGAGCTGCACCCGATCGGCTTTGCCGGCGAACTCGCCAAGGACAAGCTGGCGCGGCTGGCAACAGCGATCGGCAAGGACGGCGCCACTCATGCGGTGCTGACCGACCCCTCCTCCATCGCCTGGGCCTTCAACATCCGAGGCGGCGACGTACCGCACACGCCGCTGGCGCTCGGCTTCGCCATCCTCGCAGCGGATGGATCGCACCAGCTGTTCATGGACAAGCGCAAATTCTCGCGCCAGGTCGCGGCCTATCTCACCCAGCTCGCCGATCCGCACGAGCCCGGCGAATTCGAGGCGGCGATCGCAGCGCTTGCCAAGGGCGGCGCCAAGATCGCGCTCGACCCGGTGCTGGCGGCCGACCGGCTGCGCGTGCTGGTCGAGGACAATGGCGGTACGGTGGTTGCCGCGCCCGATCCTGCCCGCATCCCGCGAGCCACCAAGAACCAGGCCGAGATCAACGGCTCGCGCGCCGCGCACCGTCGTGACGGCGCGGCGGTGGCCAAGCTTCTATGCTGGCTGGAACGGCAAAAACCCGGCTCGCTCGACGAGATCGCGGTCGTCACCAGGCTGGAGGAGAGCCGCCGGCAGACCGGCGAGGAAACGCAAATGCCGCTGCGCGACGTGTCCTTCGACACCATTTCCGGCGCCGGCCCCAACGGCGCCATCATGCATTACCGCGTGTCGCGCGCCACCAGCCGCAAGCTGCAGGCGGGCGAGTTGTTCCTGCTCGATTCCGGCGCGCAGTATCAGGACGGCACCACCGACATCACCCGCACCGTGCCGATCGGCCAGCCGACCGAGGAAATGCGCGAACGCTTCACGCTGGTGCTGAAAGGCATGATCGGCATTTCCACGCTGCGCTTCCCCGCCGGCACGCGCGGCTCGGAAATCGACGCCGTCGCCCGCATGGCGCTGTGGAAGCATGGGTGCGACTTCGCCCATGGCACCGGCCATGGCGTCGGCTCTTATCTGGCCGTGCATGAAGGTCCGCAGCGCATTGCCCGCACCGGCACCGAAAAGCTGCTCGAAGGCATGATGCTGTCCAACGAACCCGGCTATTACAAGGAAGGCGCCTACGGCATCCGCATCGAGAACCTTATCCTAGTGACGCCGGCCGAACAGATCGAGGGCGGCGACATCGCCATGCATGGCTTCGAGACGCTGACGCTGGCGCCGATCGACATCAGGCTGGTGCGGTCAGAGCTTTTGACGCGCGAGGAGCTGCATTGGCTAGACGCCTACCATGCCCGCGTGCTGGCCGAGATCGGACCGATGCTCGACGGCGAAACGCTGGCCTGGCTGGAAAAGGCGACGGCGCCGCTGCCGCACGACGCGAAGATTTGAGGGGGCCTCTTTCTCCCCGTCACTATACGGGGAGTTGAGAAGCGGTCCGCGAAGCGGACGAAAAGCCAATTGCTTGGCTTTTCGAGTGACGAACGCCCGGCAGGGCAATGAGGGGCGACGCCAACGCTCGGAACGATCGCGCAGCCAAACTACCCGACGAATTGCCGCGCCAGGATGAGCACCGCCGCGCCAGCCAAAAACATCGACATCAGCCCGCCGCGCAGCGAGACCACGGCGGTGACGACCAGCGCCGCCCATTCGGCGGGTCCGGCATTCAGCAGCTCCGGCGCCACCAGCGTCGTCAGCACCGCCGCAGGCACGGCGTTGAGGCCGGCCTCAACGCGCGGATGGATGGTCTCGAAGCGGGAGATGACCAGATGCCCGCCGACGCGCGTGAGATAGGTGGCGACCGCGCCGGCGATGATGATCCAGAAAGTCGTGCTCATGGCCTTGTCTCCACCCCGCTATGGTGCGGTGGCAAGATGACGGCGAGCAGCACGCCGGCAATGGCGCCGATCGAGACGTGCCAGGGCGAGCCGACCGTCTTGTAGGCGATGATCGAGGCGCAGGCACTGGCGACCACCACCGGCAGCCACAGCGGCCGCTTGCGGAAGCCCATCACCAGGCCGAGGAAATAGATCGGCAGCAGGAAATCGATGCCCAGCGCATGCGTGTCGGGGATGAGCTTGCCGAACACAGCACCCAGCGCGCTTTCGGTCACCCAGAACACATAGACCGGCAGGCCAAGCCCCAGATACCAGGCAAAGCCGACCGTCTGGCCCGACGCCGCCCTCGCCTCGGCCACCGCGAACTGCGGATCGGTGAGGATGAAATAGCCGAGCGCCTGCTGGATGACAGGCCAATGCGCGATGCGCCGGCCGATGCCGGCGGAGTAGAGCACATGGCGGAAGTTGACGGCGAAGATCGACAGCACGATCAGCCACGGCGCGACATGCTGGCCGAACAGCTGGATGCCGACCATCTGGCTGGCGCCGCCATAGACCAGCGCGCTCATCATAAAGGCTTCGAGGACCGAGAAACCATTGTCGACGGCAAGCGCCCCGAACAGCACCGCGAACGGCGCCGATGCCACGACGACAGGCATGGAGAGCCGCACGCCTTGCCAGAAGTCGCTTCTGCCGCTGCTCTCGGAAATCACGTCCGTCGCCATCGATCGCTCCAGGGTCGAAACCGTCGATGTAGGTAGTGCAGCCTGCCTTGTCACACGAATTCGCTTGAGCCAAACGATCAGCGGAAATGATCGTCGCCGGGCTAGCGATGGAACTTAGTCCTTCGTGATCTTGCCCTCGATCGCCCTGCCCCAGTCGAGCAGCGGCTTGGCGCGCATGGTGAAATCGACGAGTTCCTCGACCAGTTCCGGCCCGTGGATGCCCGCCGGATCGATGACGTGGCGGACGGCAAAATGCCGGTTGCGGATCACAGCGACAAGATCCTTGTCCGTGACGTGCTCGAAACCCCGCGGCGTGCGTTTCATGGCGTCTTCGGCGCTAAGCTCGAGGCCGTTCTTCTTCAACGCCTTCACCATGGCGCGAAACCTGTCGGGCCACGTCTCGATGGCGCGCCGCATCGCCAGCAGCAGCGCGGTCTCCGGCTGCCACCAGGCGACGCCGGCAAAGCAGCCCTCAAGCCCGATATGAATGTAGAACACGCCCTGCACGGCCTTGCTGCCATCGGGAGACAGGATCGCCGAGACATGCCGGTTGTACGGCCGCTTGTCCTTGGCGAAGCGCACGTCACGATTGATGCGGAACAGCGACTTCTTGCGGTCGCCGCGCAAGCCGAGCCCCGCTTCCGCAAAGCGTTGGGTCAGCGTGTCGACGAGATCGCCAAGCGGATCGCGCAGTTCCTGTTCGAACAGGTCGCGGTTTTCCAAAAACCACTCCCGGCTCTGATGGAAATCCAGCGCCTTCAGGAATGGAATGGCCTTTGGGCCGAAGCCTTTGAACGCCATCACGCCTTGCCGACCCGTTGCAGCCAGGTGTCCTCGTCGATGACTTCGACGCCAAGTTCGCTGGCGAGCTTGAGCTTGGAGCCGGCGCCGGGTCCGGCGACCAGCAGGTCGGTCTTGGCCGAAACCGAGCCGGCCACCTTGGCGCCGAGACGTTCGGCCATCGCCTTGGCTTCCGAGCGCGTCATCTTTTCCAGCGTGCCGGTGAAGACGATAGTCTTGCCGGCAACCTCGCTGTCGGCCGAGACGGTGACGATATAGGGCTTGGGCCTGACCTGCTCGAGCAGCTTGTCGAGCACATCGTCATTGCGTTCATTGCCGAAGAAATCGCGCAGCGCATCGATCACCGTGTCACCGATGCCGTTGACCGACGGGAAGACGGTGTGCGGATCCTCCGCTGCCGCCGTTTCCTTGCCGACGCGGATCAGTTCCTCGATGGTGGTAAAGGTCTTGGCGAGCACGGCGGCCGTCGTCTCGCCGATATGGCGGATGCCGAGCGCGAAGATGAAGCGATCCAGCTCCGGCTCGCGGCGCGAATCGATGGCCGCGAACAACTTGTCGAGGCCTTCATAGTTGCGATCCTCGACGCTGCGCACATTCTTGCGCGTCTTGCCGGACGCCGCCTCGCGCTGCCTGGCCTGCTCCTCGCGCCGCTCGGCCAGCGCCTTGGTGACGGCGGGACGTCGGTCCCTGAGCGTAAAAATATCGGCGGCCGTCTTGATCAGTCCGGCATTGAAGAAGGTGTCGATGTTTTCGGCGCCCAGGCCCTCTATATCGAGCGCCCCGCGCGAAACGAAATGGCGCAGTCTTTCCACGGCCTGTGCGGCGCAGATCAGCTCGCCGGTGCAGCGCCGGCGGGAATCCTCCTTGCCGGTCTTCTCGTTGATCTCGCGCGTCGCCGGCGAGCCGCAGACCGGACAGGTATGCGGGAATTCGTAAGGCACGGCATCGGCCGGGCGCTTGTCGGTGACGACGCTGACAATCTGCGGAATGACGTCGCCCGCCCGCTGGATCACCACCGTGTCGCCGATGCGCACATCGATGCCGTCGCGGATCGGCAGGCCGTTGCTGTCGAACCCCTTGATATAATCCTCATTGTGCAGCGTGACGTTCTCGACCACGACGCCGCCGACGGTGACGGGCGCAAGCCTTGCGACCGGCGCCAGCGTGCCGGTGCGGCCGACCTGGATGTCGATCTTCTGCACGGTCGTCATTGCCTGTTCGGCCGGGAATTTATGGGCAACCGCCCAGCGCGGCTCGCCGGTGACGAAACCCCAGCGGCGCTGCAGTTCCAGCTGGTCGACCTTGTAGACGACCCCGTCGATGTCATAGCCGAGCGAGGAGCGCTGCTCCTCGATGCGATGATAGTGCGCTATTAGGTCGTCGATCGACTTCGCCCGCACCATCAGCGGGCTGACCTTGAACCCCCATTCCTTGAATTTCTGCACCGAATCGAACTGCGTCGGCGCGGGGTCCGCCGTCGTGTAGCCCCAGGCATAGGCGAAGAATTTCAGGTTGCGGCTGGCGGTGACCGATGGATCTTTCTGGCGCAGCGATCCGGCCGCCGTGTTGCGCGGATTGACGTAATCCTGGCCACCGACCGCTGCCGAGCGCTGCTTCAAAGCTTCGAATTCGGCATAGGTCATGTAGACCTCGCCGCGGATTTCGATCGTCTCCGGCCAGCCCGAACCCTGCAACTTCTTCGGAATGTCGGCAATGGTCTTCAGATTCGCCGTGATGTCCTCGCCGACCGTGCCGTCGCCGCGCGTCGCGCCCTGCACGAACACGCCGTTCTCGTAGCGCAGCGACGCCGACAGCCCGTCGATCTTCGGCTCGGCGGTGAAAGCGATGTCGAGGTCCTTGTCGCGATCGAAGAAACGCCGGCCCCGCTCGATGAAATCGGCGACGTCCTGGTCGGTATAGGCCTTGGCGAGGCTCAGCATCGGCACCGCGTGCCGCACCTTGGTGAAACCCTCGGCCGGCGGCGCGCCGACCCTGCGCGACGGCGAATCCTCGCGCACCAGATCGGGAAAACGCTCTTCGATGGCAAGGTTGCGCCGCCGCAACACATCATATTCGGCGTCCGTGATCGTGGGCGCGTCCTCGGCATGGTAGCGCCGGTCATGCTCGGCGATCTCCTCCGCCAGGCGCTTCAGCTCGGCTTCAGCCTCGCTTTCGCTGAGCGAATCGACAGGTTTTTCGGCCATGCTTTTCTTCCCCGAACCGTGGCACGCCACAATAGAGCATGATCCCGAAAAGTGGGAACCGGTTTTCGGAAAAGATCATTCCTGAACAGCAGGATGGAGCCATATCCTGACTCGCTGCCATATCCTGCCCCGTCAATGGCGCCGGTGGTCTTATGCCGCGTTTGTGTTCTCGCGCAGCAGCCTTTCGGCGGCGGCGCGTGCCTCGTCGGTGATCGTGGCGCCGGCCAGCATGCGGGCGATCTCTTCCTGCCGCGCCGGCCTGTCCATCTCGGCAATGCCGGTCGCCACACGGTCCGTGCTGCCCGACTTGGAGATCAGGAAATGCGTCGCCGCGCGCGCCGCTACCTGCGGCGCATGGGTGACCGACAGCACCTGCACGCGCTTCGACAGCCGCGCCAGCCTTTGGCCGATTGCATCCGCCACGGCGCCACCGACGCCGGTGTCGATTTCGTCGAAGACCAGCGTCGGCGCCGAGCCACGGTCGGCCAGCGCCACTTTCAGCGCCAAAAGGAAGCGCGACAGCTCGCCGCCGGACGCCACCTTCATCATCGGCCCGGGCCGCGTGCCGGGATTGGTGCGCACCCAGAACTCGATCTGGTCGATGCCCTCTTCCATGCGGGTCTCGGCCTCGCTCTTCATCTCGACGATGAAGGCGGCGCGTTCGAGCTTCAGCGCCGGCAATTCGGCCATCACCGCCTTGGTCAGGCCGACGGCCGCCGCGTGACGAAGCGAGGAAAGCTGCGCCGCAGCGATGTCATAGGCCTCGCGTGCCGCCGCGGCCTGCTTTTCCAACCCATGCAGGCGTTCCTCGCCGGCATCGAGATCGGCTAGATCGGCAACCATCGTGTCGCGCAGTTGCGCCAGATCGTCGACGGCGACACTATGCTTGCGTGACGCCGCGCGCAGCGAAAACAGCCGTTCTTCCGCCTTCTCCAGCCGCTGCGGGTCATACTCGGTGGCGCGAAGTGCCGCCTCTACGCCGGATTGCGCGGCGTCGAGCGACAGCATGGCTTCGTCCAGCGACTTGACCACGTCCTCGAGCAGGCCGGGCGCCTCCGTCGCCTTGCGCTGCAGCCGTCTCAGCAGACTGGCGAGCTGCGGCAAGGGCGAAGAGGGGCCGGACAGTACATCCTGGGCGTCATGGATTTCGGAAGCGATCTTTTCAGCGCGCATCATGTGGGCGCGCAGTTCGGCAAGTTCCGTTTCCTCGCCAGGCTGCGGATCGAGCTTGGTCAGCTCCGCCACCGCCGCACGCAGGTAATCGGCCTCGCGCGCCGCCGCCGCCACCTTGGCGCGGTGGCGTGTGAGCTCCTGCTCGCAGGCGCGCCAGTGGCGCCAGGCCTCGCCGGTCGAGCGAACAGCGCCGAGATGGCCGCCGAAAGCGTCGAGCACGTCGCGGTGGGCGCCCGGATCGACCAAGGCGCGCTCGTCGTGCTGGCCGTGGATCTCGACCAAAGCGCGCCCGACATCACGCATCAGCGTCACGCTGGACGGCTGGTCGTTGACGAAGACGCGGGTGCGGCCGTCCGCCGTCTGCACGCGGCGCAGGATGATGTCGCCATCATCCTCGATGGCATTCTCGACGAGCAGCGCCCGCACCGGATGGTTGCGCGGCACATCGAACACGGCAATGACCTGGCCCTGTTGTGCGCCATGGCGCACCAGAGAGGCGTCACCGCGCGCGCCGAGCGCCAGCGACAGGGCATCGAGCAGGATGGATTTGCCGGCGCCGGTTTCACCCGTCAGCACGGAAAGGCCCGGCTGGAAGTCGATATCCAGCTTCTCGATCAGGACGATATCGCGGATCGACAGTCTGGAAAGCATCAGAACCCGAACCTCAGGCAATTCCAGGAAAGGTGCGTAGCGTTTTTGTCATCGGAATTGCGTAGAACAAAAAGTTGGGACGGCTCAGCGCTTCAATCAAACCACTGAACCGCCGTGGAGCGGTGCGCGACCGATTGGAGTCGCAGCGCCGCACTATCTTTTTGTTTCAGCATCGGATCAATCCGAAAAGCGCGCCACGCACGCTTGCGCCCGACAGATCAGGCGCCGGTGATCAGCTTCCCGGCCTTGGATATCCACGACCCGGCATTCTCGCGCGGCGAAAGCCCGTTGCTCTGCAGGAGCTTGTAGGAATCCTTGTACCATGGGCTGTCGGGATAGTTGGTGCCGAGCACCGCGGCGGCCGTCTGGGCTTCCGAGGTGAGCCCCATCGCGTAATAGCTTTCGGTGAGGCGGGCCAAGGCTTCCTCGACATGACGCGTGTTGGAATAGTTTTCCACCACGGTGCGAAAGCGCTTGACGGCGGCGATGTACTCGCGGCGCTCCAGATAATAGCGGCCGATCTGCATTTCCTTTCCGGCGAGCTGGTCGTTGGCGAAGCGGATCTTCTGCTTGGCGTCGTCGACATACTCCGACGTCGGCCAGCGCGTTACCAGATCCTGCATCGTCTGCAACGTCTGGCGCGCTTCCTTCTGATCCTGCGTCACGTCCTTGATCTGGCGATAGTAGCTCAGGCCGATAATGTACTGTGCATAGGGCGCGTCATCGGTGGACGGATAAAGCGCCAGATAGCGCTTGGCCGACGAGATCGCCTCGTCGTAGCTGCCCTTTCGGTAGTCGGCGAAAGCGCCCATCACCATCGATTTGCGGGCCCATTCCGAATAGGGGTGCTGGCGGTCGACGGCGTCGAACTTCTTGCTCGCCTCGTCGAGGCGGCCGGCATTCAAATTGGCGAGACCCTGGTTGTAGAGAACGTCGGCCGGCTCGGTCTGGTCGACATATTTCGACAGATCGATGTCTTTCTCCGACGACATGCAGGCCGACAGAAAGAGCGATGGAACAACCAGCGAAAGCGCCAGGAGAACAGACCGCTTTGGCGCTTTCGATTGACCGACTCGCTTGAAGAACATGATTGGATTGCGCCCTTTCGGCGTTATTTTAATGCCTCTTGCATGCTGTTGTCCCAAAACTGGTCCCCACTTTTGAGCGACATGCACTAATCGACGGCAGCAGCCATAAACCATAACCGCCTTGCCCGGCAACGCTATCTCCGGGCAATCGCGCATTTTTGTGGCGGCAAGGCGGCGCTAGGGCATCCCTATGATTTCGCCGATCGATGATGCATTCCTGCAACACCCGGCAACCCGCCACAGAGTGTGAAAACGGTGCGAAACTCAGATCATCCAGGGCGCGTAGAGCGGCGCGTTGACGGCGCTCATCTCTGCCGTGCGGCCACGCTCGCGGCGTGTCGTCTCGACGATCTCGAAGGCCGTGCGGTCCGACAGCAGGCGCCGCAGCGCCGCGGCGTTCAGCCTGTGACCACCGCGATAGGAGCGGAAACAGCCGATAAAGCGGGCTCCGGCCAGAGCCAGGTCGCCCATCGCGTCGAGCGTCTTGTGGCGCACGAATTCGTTAGGATAACGCAGGCCGCCCATGTTGATGACGCGGTTGTCGTCACCGATCACCAGCGAGTTCTCGAGCGAGGAGCCAAGCGCATAGCCGGCCGCCCATAGCCGCTCGACATCCTTCATGAAGCCGAAGGTGCGGGCACGCGCAATATCGCGGCGGAAAATGTCGGCATTGATATCCGACGCAAAGAGCTGACGGCCGATGGCCGGGCTTTCAAAATCGATCTCGACCTCGAAGCGGGTGCCGTCATAGGGCCTGAACTCCGCCCAGGAAGCACCGTTCTCGATGCGAACCGGCTTGACGACCCTGATATAGCGCCGCTTGACCGGCAGCATCTCGATGCCCGCCTGGTCGATGGCTTCCACGAAGGCCATGGCGCTGCCGTCGAGGATGGGAACCTCGTGGCCGTCGATCTCGATGAGAACATTGTCGATGCCGAGCCCGAACAGCGCGGCCATGATGTGCTCGACGGTGGCGATATGCTCGCCCGAGGGATCGCCAAGCATGGTGCACAGATCGGTGGCGCCGATCTCGGAAAACAGGGCACGGAACTCGCGGCCCTGCCCTTCGCCATTGATGAGCTGGAACACGATGCCGGTGTCGGCATCCGCCGGCAGGAAACTTATGGAAACTTCTTTGCCGCTGTGGACGCCGGTGCCCGTAAGCGACGCGCGCGTCTTCACTGTCGTCTGGTAGTCGTGCAAGACAATCCCCATAAGCCCGATATGCCTAAGTCCGCTTCTCCAGCCCGAGGGCGCGGCTCTGGTTAAATCGGCAGGCAGGGCCACTTCCCCGAAATCCCGGCAGACCGACTATGGTAGGCAGCGAAGATAATGTCCCGCCAGGGAGACTCCAAATCACGGTTTCTTACCCTCTGTAACCGCGAGCCTGAGCGAGCACCATATCGTAATTATTTGATTCTGCAGCACTTAAAACGTTAACAGGCAAGCAATTCCTTGCTTGCCTGTTAACAATTGTTACGGTCCGTTAACCGCTCAGTTGGCCTGGCGGCGCAGGAACGCCGGAATCTCCAGCTGATCGTCGTCCTGAGTCGCCCTGGTCTGCGTCGTCAGGCGGCCCTGGTCGTCCAACTGGCCGCGGCGCGGCGCATAGAGCTGGGCGTCCTGGTTGGCGAGACGGCGCACTTCGGGGGCGGCCTGGCGCAGCTTCGGCTCGCGCGGTTGCGCGGGCTGCAGCCTTGCAGGTTCCTCCTCGCGGCGGGTCAGGCCGTTGGTCAGGCGCTTCAACAGGCCCATCGGCCCGCTGTTGTTCTCGTGGTCCACAGGGCGGCTCTTGGCGTCGACCTCGGCCTTCACCACCGGCGGAAAGTCCTCGACGCGCGGCATGCGCTGCGGTGCCATCGCCACCGGCTGCTGGACCTCACGCAGCATTTCGCGCGGCTGCGGGGCCGGCTGCATCTGCTGGACGACCGGCTGCGGCATTGGCTGCTGCGGCGGCGCCTGGAAGATCTTGCTCTGCGGGCGGAAATCGTCCGTATGGGTGACAGGAGCCGGGCGGGCCTGCGCCATGGCGGCGGCGTTCGACTCGGCGAGTTGGATGGCCTCGGCGACCGGGTCCGCGGTGCGCGGCTCATAGACAGGCTGCTGGACCGGTGCCGGGCGGCTCTCCACGGCGGCCACGGCCGGACGGGCGGCCGGCTTCGGCGGTGCCGTACGGATCGAGATCGGCGCCGCGGCGATTTCAGCCGCCGACTTGTCGATGCCGGTGGCGACCACCGAGACACGGATGACGCCTTCGAGTTCCTCGTCGAAGGTTGCGCCGAGGATGATGTTGGCGTCCTGGTCGACCTCCTCGCGGATACGGGTCGCCGCTTCGTCGACCTCGAACAGCGTCAGGTCGCGGCCGCCGGTGATCGAGATCAGCAGGCCCTTGGCGCCCTTCATCGAGGTCTCATCGAGCAGCGGGTTGGCGATCGCGGCCTCGGCGGCGGCCATCGCGCGGCCCTCGCCCGAAGCTTCGCCGGTGCCCATCATCGCCTTGCCCATCTCACGCATCACCGAACGCACGTCGGCGAAGTCGAGGTTGATCAGGCCTTCCTTGACCATCAGGTCGGTGATGCAGGCGACACCGGAATAGAGCACCTGGTCGGCCATGGCGAAGGCGTCGGCGAAGGTGGTCTTGTCATTGGCCAGCCGAAACAGGTTCTGGTTGGGGATGACGATGAGGGTGTCGACGCATTTCTGCAGTTCCTCGATGCCCAAATCGGCCGTCTTCATGCGGCGCTGGCCTTCGAAGTGGAACGGCTTGGTGACGACGCCGACGGTGAGGATGCCCTTCTCACGCGCGGCGCGGGCAACGACCGGAGCAGCACCGGTGCCGGTGCCGCCGCCCATGCCGGCGGTGACGAAGCACATATGGGTGTTGGACAGGTGATCGATGATCTCGTCGATGCACTCTTCAGCCGCCGCGCGGCCGACTTCCGGCTGCGAGCCGGCGCCCAGCCCCTCGGTGACATGCGCGCCGAGCTGGATCAGCCGGTCGGCCTTCGACATGGTCAGCGCCTGCGCGTCGGTGTTGGCCACGACGAACTCGACGCCGCGCAAGCCCGCGGTGATCATGTTGTTCACGGCATTGCCGCCGCCGCCGCCGACACCGAACACGGTGATGCGCGGCTTAAGCTCGGTGATGTCCGGCTTCTGCAGATTGATGGTCATTGTCTCCGTCCTTTGCCTTTCACGCCGCTTCGCCGTCGCGGCCGCCTATGGGGCTGTCCCCGTCAATTAGAAACTGTCTCTCAACCACTGACTCATGCGATGCAGTTTTCCACCCGTTCCAGTCATCCTGAGACCGGAAATGCCTTTTGCAGGATGGCTCTCGAAACTCGCCATCTGCGGATAGATCAGAAGCCCGACGGCGGCCGAGAAGGCCGGTCCCTTCGCCGCCTCGGGCAGGCCCGCCACGCCGAGCGGGCGGCCGATGCGCACATTGCGCCCCAGGATGCGGCGCGCCGCTTCCGGCAGGCCGGCCAGCTGGCTGGCGCCGCCGGTCAGCACGACGCGCTTGCCGACCGCGTTGCCGTAGCCGGACTTGTTCAGCCGATCGCGCAGCAATTCGAGCGTCTCGTCGATGCGGGCGCGCACGATGCGCGTCATCACCGAACGCGGGATCTGCAGCGGCACGTCGCCGTCGTCGCCGATCGGCTGGATCGAGACCAGGTCGCGGTCGTCGGCACTGCCCGGCAGCGCCGAGCCATGCATGACCTTCAGCCGTTCGGCGGCATCGAGCGAGGTCGAAAGCCCCTTGGCCATGTCGAGCGTGACATGGTTACCGCCAATGGCGATCGCATCGCCATGAACGAACTTGCCCTCCGAAAACACCGAGATGGTCGTCGTGCCGCCGCCCATGTCGATGCAGGCGGCACCCAGCTCCAGCTCGTCATCGACAAGCGCGGCCAGCCCGCTGGCATAGGGCGTCGCCACCATGCGCTCGACCGACAGGTGCGAGCGGTTGATGGAAAGCTCCAGATTGCGCATCGGTGCCGCATCACCCGTCAGCACATGCATATCAACGCCAAGCGCGTCGCCGACCATGCCGCGCGGATCGCGCACGCCGCGCTCGGCATCGAGCGAGAAGCCGACGGGCAGCGAATGGATCACCTCGCGCTCGGCCTTGAGCGCCTGCTTGGCGCCGGCGCCGAGCACGCGCTTGATGTCGGCTTCATCGGCCTCGTGGCCGCCAAGATTGATGGTCGCCGAGAAGCTTTCGCTCTTCAGCCGGCCGGCGGTCATGTTGACGATGAGCGAATCGACCGTCAGCCCCGCCATGCGCTCGGCGGCGTCGACGGACAGGCGGATGGCATGCTCGGCGCGGTCGAGATCGACGACCACGCCCGACTTCACGCCTTGCGATTTCTGATGACCGATGCCGATCACCTGGATCCGGTGCGAGCGGCCGCGCAAGAGCTTGCCGTCATCGTTCGGCTTGAGCTTGGCCACCATGCAGCAGACCTTGTTCGAGCCGACATCCAGCACTGTCAGAGTGCCGGACCGGCGCGACGAGGCATCGCCTGAACCGCCAAGCCAGCTCATATCTTCGTCTCCGACTTGCGCTTGAGGGTCTTCGGCTTCTCGTTGAGCGCGGCCTCGCGCTGCGTCGCCGCTTCGGGCGTCAGCTCCACGACCAGCCGGTCTGTCAGGCGCATGTCGACGGCAGCGATGTCGCGCGACAAAAGCCCCTTGTCCTTATCCATCTTGACCAGCTCGGCGAGTGCCCGGTCTTCCTCGTCCTCGGGCAGCTTGACGGTGATGCCGTTGTCGAGCTTCAGGTCCCAGCGGCGATCGCCAACGCGGATATAGCCTTTGACCCGGCTCGCGAGGTCCGGATATTTTTCGACCTTGGCCAGGAAGTCAGGCGCCTTGGCCGGCGCCCCCTCGCCGATCAGCAGCGGCAGCATCGCCTGCTTGCCGCCGGAGAACGGAGCGATGACCGCGCCATCCTTCTCGATGACCGAAAGATCATTGCCCTGCTGCCAGAGCGCGAAGGCTTCGCGCTCCTCGACGCGCACTTCCAGCGTGTGCGGATAGACCTTGCGCACCGCCGCCATTTCGATCCACGGCAGGCCGGAGATGCGCTCGCGCGCGGCCTCGGCATCGAAGCCGATCAGCGAGGTCCAGCCGTCGAGCTCCAGCCTGTCGAGAATGTCGATCTCGGAGGTCTGGCGGTTGCCGACCACCTTGACCTGATCGACGGCAAAGCCGGTACGGGCGGTGATGCTCTGGATGATACCGTCGGCATGGCCGCCGAGATAGGCGCCATAGGCGCCGCTCGAAGCGAGCAGCACCGCCGACATCATCGCGGCGGAGAAGCGCGGCGCCTCGAATTCACCATCGCCCAGGCGCGCCAGGATGCGCACCGGGCGGCGAAGCACGCGCGGCAGCACGAAATGGCCTGATGACAACGACAAGCCGAACAGCGACGGCCCGGCCGCGCCCTTCCCCTTGCCTTGTCCCCATTTCAACGCAGACACGAAGCGTCCTCCACCATCCAACTCAACAACTCACCAAACGAATGCCCGGCATGGGCCGCGATTTCAGGCACCAGAGACGTCGGCGTCATGCCCGGCTGAGTGTTGACCTCGAGCCATACAACTTCGCCATTTTCGGAGTGACGATCGTCATAACGGAAGTCCGACCGGGAAACGCCCCGACAGCCGACGGCTTGGTGAGCCTTGAGCGCCAGTGTCTGTATTTTTTGGTAAATATTCGGTGAAACTTTTGCGGGGCATTCGTGTTTTGATCCGCCCTCGACATATTTTGAATCGTAATCGTAGAAGGAATGGCCGGTCGGGATGATCTCGCAGACGCCGAGCGCCACATCGCCCATGACGGCGCAGGTCAGCTCGCGCCCGTGGATGTAGCGCTCGACCATGACGATATCGCCATATTTCCACTCGGACGAGCCGACGACCTGCGGTGGATGCGACTGCCCCTCCGACACGATGACGACGCCAAAGCTCGACCCTTCATTGACTGGCTTGATCACATAGGGCGGCTTCATCGGATGCTTGCTCTGGATGGCAAAGCGATTGGTGACCTTCGATTCGGCGACGGGAACGCCGACCAATTTGACGATCTTCTTCGCCTGTTCCTTGTTCATGGCGAGCGCCGAGGCGAGCACGCCGGAATGGGTGTAGGGAATGGCGAGATATTCAAGGATGCCCTGAATGGTGCCGTCCTCGCCGAACGGGCCGTGCAGCGCATTGAAGGCGACGTCAGGCTTGAGATCGGCGAGCACCGAGCCGACATCGCGCCCGACATCGACGCGGGTGACCTGATAGCCCTCACTCTCCAGCGCATCGGCACAAGCCTTTCCGGAGGACAGGGACACGGGCCGCTCGGACGAAAAACCTCCCAGCAGGACGGCCACATGCTTGCTTTTCATTCCCCGTCATCCCCTCTCACGGCGGACCAAAAACCAAGATTTCCGCAACATTGAGTCCGAGTCTCCCGGCAGGTTGCCCCCCAGACGGAAAACGCGGGTAACGCGTCGAACGACTCAAATCAGGAAACGCTTTCCAGCAGAGAATCAGAGAGTTGATTCACTGGCAAGTGCTTATGATTCCGAGAGATTCACTTTCTGAGAAAATGGCTGCGAAAACCGAGTCGCTGAGTCCCTGGAGCAACGGTTTTGCGCGTTCTGGGAGCGCGTGAAGTTCATGCATCACATGAACTTCAGCACGGGTCAGAGAAGCTGACCCAAAAACTCCTGCACGGCATGTCCGGGCCGGAAATCGCCGATGCGCTTGATCTCCCACTGCAGCCGGATGCCCGAATGCTCGAGTACGCGGGCGCGCACCGTCTCGCCGAGATATTCGAGATCGTAGCCGGTCGCGGTGCCGGTGTTGATCATGAAATTGCAATGCATGGGCGACATCTGCGCGCCGCCGATCATCAGGCCACGGCAACCGGCCTTGTCGATCTCCTTCCAGGCCGACGTGCCTTCGGGATTCTTGAAGGTCGAGCCACCGGTCTTCTCGCGGATCGGCTGCACGGTCTCGCGGTGATTCTGCACCGCGTCCATCGCCGCCTTGATCGTGGCCTTGTCCTCGGCAAAGCCTTCGAACACGGCCGAAGTGAAGATCAGCCCGACAGGGGCAGCCGAATGGCGATAGGCATAGCCCATCTCGGCATTGCTCAGCGTCTGGACATTGCCCTTGCGGTCGAGCGCGCGCACCTCGACCACGCGCTCGCGCGTCTCGACGCCATTGGCGCCGGCATTCATCCTCAGCGCCCCGCCGATGGCGCCCGGAATGCCGTGATAGAAATGGAAGCCGCCAATGCCGGCTTCCAGCGCCAGGGCCGCGACACGCTTGTCGGGCGTGGCGGCGCCCGCCTTGATCCTGATCGGCGAAACGATCTCGGCTTCGCCAAAACCCTTGGCCGAGAGCCGGATGACGAAGCCTGGAATGCCGCCGTCCCTGACCAGCAGGTTCGAGCCGACACCAACGACGGTAAGAGGTATCTCTTCGGGAACCGCGCGCAGGAACGCGGCAAGGTCTTCTTCGTCGGCCGGCTGGAACAGCACCTCGGCCAGGCCGCCGGCGCGGAACCAGGTGATCTTGTCCATCTCGGCATTCGACGTGAGGCGGCCGCGCAGGCCGGCAAGCCGGTCGCCGAGTCTGTCGATCAGGGCTTGGCCGTGCATCATGAGGCGGCAAGCTCCTTTGGCAGAGTATAGGCCCATTGGGTGATGTTGCCGGCGCCGAGGAAGACGACGAAGTCCCCGGGCTTGGCCAGGTCGCGAATGATCGGCGCGATCGCTGCCGGACCCTCTATATAGCGCGCGTCGCGATGGCCGCCGGCGCGGATGCGCGACACCAGCTCGTCCGAGGTGACGCCGTCGATCGGGTCTTCGCCGGCAGCGTAGACCGGCGCCACCATCACCGTATCGGCGTCGTTGAAGCAGGCGGAGAACTCGTTGAACAGATCGTGCAGCCGGGTGAAGCGGTGCGGCTGCGCAATGGCGATCACGCGCCCCTTGGTGGCGCTGCGCGCCGCCTTCAGCACCGCCGATATCTCGACCGGATGGTGACCGTAATCATCGAACACATCGACGCCGTTCCAGGATCCGGTATGGGTGAAGCGGCGCTTGACGCCGGCGAAGGACGACAGGCCCTTCTTGATTGCCTCGCCGGACAGGCCGAGCTCATGCGCGACGGCGATGGCGGCGGTGGCGTTGGAGACATTGTGGCGGCCGGGCATTGGCAGGCGCAGGCCTGAAATCGTGCTCTGGCTGCCGGTCTTGCGGTCGCGGATCACCACGTCGAACTCGGAGGTGGCCCCCGCCATGCGGTGGTTGGTGAAGCGCACATCGGCCTGCGCGTTCTCGCCATATGTGATGACCCGGCGGTCCTCGATGCGGCCGACCAGCGCCTGCACCTCCGGATGGTCGGTGCACATCACGCCAAAGCCGTAGAACGGCACGTTCTCGACGAACTGGCGGAATGCCTCGCGCACCTTGTCGAAGCTGCCATAATGGTCGAGATGTTCGGGATCGATGTTGGTGACGACGGCGATGTCGGCAGGCAATTTGAGGAAGGTGCCGTCGCTCTCGTCGGCCTCGACCACCATCCACTCGCCGTCGCCCATGCGGGCATTGGTGCCATAGGCGTTGATGATGCCGCCATTGATGACGGTCGGATCGAGCCCGCCGGCTTCCAGCAAGGTCGCCACCATCGAGGTCGTCGTCGTCTTGCCATGCGTGCCGCCGATGGCAACGGCCTGGCGGAAGCGCATCAGCTCGGCCAGCATCTCGGCGCGGCGCACGATCGGCAGCAGCTTTTCGCGCGCGGCCTTCAGTTCCGGATTGGTCTTCTTGATCGCCGTCGAGACGACCACCACCTCGGCATGGCCGAGATTCTCGGCCTTGTGGCCGACGAAGCAGTCGATGCCCTTGTCGCGCAGCCGCTGCACATTGGCACTGTCGGCCTGGTCGGACCCCTGCACCTTGTAGCCGAGATTGTGCAGCACCTCGGCGATGCCGCTCATGCCGATGCCGCCAATGCCGATGAAATGCACAAGGCCGATGGTCTGCGGCATCTTCATGCTTGCGTCCCTTTCTTGAAATCCGAAACGGTTTTTTGGGACGCAATAGCCTCTGTGAGATCGGCGAGCAACCGTGCCGCGTCCGGCCTGCCGGCCGATTTCGCGCCCGCGGCCATCGCTGCCAGCCGCTCGGGATTATCCATCAGCCCGCCGATGAGGGCCGCGATGCGCTCGGGCGACAGCGTCGATTGCGGGTGCACCTCGCCGCCGCCGGCAGCGGCAAGGGCTGCCGCGTTCGCCGCCTGGTCGTGGTCGAGCGCATAGGGATAGGGCACCAGCAGCGCGGGCCGGCCGATGACGGCGATCTCCGAGACGGTGGAGGCGCCGGAGCGCGAAATCACCAGATGCGCCGCCGCGATGCGCGCCGCCATGTCGGTGAAGAAGGGCGAGACCTCGACGGCGACGCCAAGCGCGGCATAGGCCGCCTTCACCCGCGCCACGTCATCCGCCCGCGCCTGCTGCGTGATCACGAGACGCTTGCGCTGTGCATCCGAAAGCAACGCGATGGCGCCCGGCATGGCATCGGAAAAGAACTGCGCGCCCTGGCTGCCGCCGAACACCAGCAGGCGGAAAGGCTCCTCGCTCGCCGATGCCGCATAAGCCGTCTTGGCCGCTTCCAGCACCGCCGGCCGAACCGGATTGCCTGTCGTTACCGTCTTTTCGCCGGTGGCGCTCGTATCCTGCGGCAGGAAGCCGCCGGCTATGGCATCGACACGGCCGGCCAGCGCCCTGTTGGCGCGCCCCATCACCGCGTTCTGCTCATGGATCAGCGTCGGCACCTTGCGCCGCGTCGCCGCGTAGAGCGGCGGCAGGGTCGGATAGCCGCCAAAGCCGACCACCGCATCCGGCTTGATCCGGCCGATAATGGCGGAGGCCTGGCGCACGCCGCGCCAGATTTTCCAGAAAGCGCCAAGCACGGCGATCGGATTCTTCGAGCCCATCGTCGCCGACTGGATCGGATGGACGGCGGCAGCCGGGAAGCGGCCGGCAAATCGCTCGGCGCGGTCGTCGGTCGCCAGATGCACCGTCCAGCCGCGCCCGTTCAGCTCATGCGCCAGCGCCTCGGCCGGAAACAGATGTCCGCCGGTTCCGCCCGCAGCGAGAAGGATGACGCCCTTCGCCATGTCACTCCGCCGGCAAAGCGCGCTGCGGCAGCGCAAAACCCATCTGCTTGCGCTTCTCCGGCCGCTTGCGTGTCAGCGCCAGCACCATGCCCATCGAAATGGCGATGGCGATCTGCGAGGAACCGCCATAGGAGATGAAGGGCAGCGTCATGCCCTTGGCGGGCACCAGCTGCAGGTTGACGCACATGTTGATGACCGCCTGCAGGCCGAACACGGTGACGAGGCCGCCGACCGCATAGCGGGTGAAGTCATCATGTTCCTTGAGCGCCGTGTTGAGGCCGCGCAGCACGATGAAGGCGAAGATCGACATGATGAAGAAGCACATAATCAGCCCGAATTCCTCGCCCGCGACCGAGAAGACGAAGTCGGCGTGGCTGTCGGGGATGACTCGCTTGACCGTGCCCTCGCCCGGGCCGACGCCGAACCAGCCGCCATTGATCAGCGCGTCGCGTCCCATGTCGACCTGGAACGTATCGCCTTCGCCGGTGAGGAACTTGTCAATGCGCAAGGCAACGTGCGGAAACACCGTATAGGCGGCGAAGACGCCGCCGACGCCGGCAGCACCCAGCACGATGATCCACAGCCAGGGCAGCCCGGCCATGAAGAACATGATGCCCCAGGTGCCGGTCGTCAGCATGGTCTGGCCGAGGTCCGGCTGCGCCACCAGCAGCGACACGACCAGCACCAGCAGCAGCATGGCGAACAGGTTGCCGGGAATGTCGGGCTGGCGCTTGTGTTCGGCGAACAGCCAGGCGCACATGATCACGAAGGCCGGCTTCAGGAATTCCGAGGGCTGGATCGACAGGCCGGCGAGCGACACCCAGCGCCGCGCGCCCTTCACCTCGACGCCGATATAGAGCACCGCCACCATCAGCACTAGCATCAGGCACAGCATGATAAGCGACATGCGCCGGATCTGTCTGGAATCGAGGAAGGAGACGGCCAGCATCACGCCGAGCGCCGGCACGGTGAAGATGATCTGCCTTGTGGCAAAGTGGAAACTGTCGAGGCCGATGCGCTCGGCGACCGCGGGGCTGGCGGCGAAGGACAAGACGATGCCCAGCCCCATCAGCGACAGAAACGCCGCCAGGAACCAGCGATCGATCGTCCACCACCAGGTTGCGACAGGACTTTTATCGAGACGGCTCTGCATTATCGTGCCCCTCCGATGGGTTTGACGCCATCTATAGCGTTCGCAGCTTGCCTGAAGGCTTCGCCGCGAACTTCGAAATTCTTGAACTGGTCGAAACTGGCGCAGGCCGGCGACAACAGCACCGCCACCTCGCCACTGCCGTCCCTAGCCGCATCATGGGCGGCGTGCGCGACCGCGGCGGCCAGCGTGCCAGATATCTCGTAAGGCACCGCCTCGCCCAGCGTCGCCGAAAAGGCCGGTGCGGCCTCGCCGATCAGATAGGCCTTGGCGATGCGCGGGAAGAAACCGCGCAGCGGCTCGATGCCGCCATCCTTGGGCAGGCCGCCGGCGATCCAGTAGATGCGTGGAAAGCTCGACAGCGCGGGGGCGGCCGCGTCGGCATTGGTCGCCTTGGAATCGTTGACGAACAGGACATGGCCCTTGCGGCCGACCTGCTCCATGCGGTGCGCCAGGCCGGGGAAGCTCTCGAGTCCCGACTGGATTTCGCCGAGGTCGAGCCCGACCTTCAGGCAAGCCGCGACCGCGGCAAGCGCGTTCTGCGCATTGTGCTGGCCACGCAGCGAACCGATGCCTTCGAGGAAGGCGACCTTGCTGTAGCGGCCGTGCACGGCCTCCATCAGATTGGTGCCGTCGGCGAAATAGCCGTCGGTCAGCGGCAGCCGCTTGGAAATGCGGATGACCTGCCGCCCTGCCCGCTCCAGCCGCTCGGCGATCTGCGCGCACCAGGAATCGTCGATGCCGATGATCGCCGTCTCGCTGCCCGCCACCAGCCGCTCCTTGATCGAGGCGTAGTGCTGCATGGTGCCGTGGCGGTCGAGATGGTCCGGCGTCAGATTGAGCAGGATGCCGGCCGTCGGGTTGATCGAGGGCGCGAGGTCGATCTGATAGGACGAACACTCGACGACATAGTGTCGATCGGTCCTCGGCGGATCGAGCGTCATCACCGCGCGGCCGATATTGCCGCCCATCTGAGTGTCGCGGCCGGCCGATTTGAGGATATGCGCCGTCAGCGCCGTCGTCGTCGACTTGCCGTTGGTGCCGGTAATAGCGATGAAAGGCGCCGTTGGCGCTTGCAAAGTCCGCTCGCGGCAGAAGAGTTCGATGTCGCCGATCACCTCGACGCCAGCGCTCTTCGCCAGTTCCACCGTCCAATGCGGCTTGGGATGCGTCAGCGGCACGCCCGGCGACAGCACGAAAGCCGAGAATTTCGCCCAGTCGGCGCCGCGCAGATCGGCGGTCGCGATGCCGGTGGCGGCCGCCTTGGCGACGCTGTCGGGATTGTCGTCCCAGGCCAGCACCTGCGCCCCGCCCTCGATCAATGCCCGTGCGGTCGCGATCCCCGAACCACCGAGCCCGAAGAGCGAAACCTGCTTGCCTGCGAAGGATGCGGCGGGGATCAAGGGAGGGCTTCCTATCTGAGCTTCAGGGTGGAGAGGCCGACCAGCGCCAGAATGACGGCGATGATCCAGAAGCGGATCACCACCTGGCTCTCGGTCCAGCCGAGCTTTTCGAAATGATGGTGGATCGGCGCCATCAGGAACACGCGCTTGCCGGTCATCTTGAAGTAGCCGACCTGGATGATCACCGACAGGATTTCCACGACAAACAATCCGCCGACGATGACGAGCACGATCTCATGCTTGGTGGCGACGGCGACCGTGCCGATCAGGCCTCCCATGGCCAGCGAACCGGTGTCGCCCATGAAGATCGCCGCCGGCGGCGCGTTGAACCAGAGGAAGCCGAGGCCGGCGCCGATGACGGCGCCCAGCACGACCGCCAGTTCACCGGTGCCGGGAACGAAATGTATCTGTAGATATTCGGCGAACACCGCATTGCCCGAGAGATAGGCGATGACGCCGAACGACGCCGCCGCGATCATGATCGGCACGATCGCCAATCCGTCGAGCCCGTCGGTCAGGTTGACCGCGTTGCCGGCGCCGACGATGACGAAGCACGAGAACGGGATGAAGAACCAGCCGAGGTTGATGATGAATTCCTTGGCGAAGGGAAATGTCAGCGACGAGGAGAACGGCGCTTGGCCGTTATGCATGATCACCCAGGCGGCGATGCCGGCGATGATGAATTCGAGCCCCAGCCGCGCCTTGCCGGAGAAGCCGAGATGCGACTGCTTGGTCACCTTCAGATAGTCGTCGTAGAAGCCGATCGAGCCGAAGCCCAGCGTGACCAGCAGCACCACCCAGACATAGATGCTCGACAGGTTCGCCCACAGGAGCGACGAGCCGATAATGCCCGACAGGATCATCAGCCCGCCCATGGTCGGCGTACCCGCCTTCTTGAAATGCGTCTGCGGCCCGTCGGCGCGGATCGGCTGCCCCTTGCCTTGCCTGAGCCGCAGCGAATTGATGATGGTCGGTCCGAAGATGAAGACGATCAGCGCAGAGGTGATCAGCGCCCCCCCGGTGCGGAACGTGATGTAGCGGAAGACATTGAAGACCGAGATCTTGTCCGCGAAATCGACCAGCAGTGTAAACATGCGCTTTCGTCCCCCCGACCTAGGTCAGTTTGCTGGTTGTGGTTTCAGCCGGGTACTTGCCCAGCAGCGCATCGACCAGTTTTGCAAAACCGATGCCCTTCGACGATTTGATCATCACTACGTCGCCAGGCTTCAGCGCGGCAAGCAGCACCGGCTTCAATTCCTCGACGCCGGCGCGGTATTCCGTCTTGATGTCGCCCGGCAGCACTTCCGCCAGTGCCCGCATTTCGGGGCCGCCGAGAAACACTGTCTGCGTGCCGGTGCCGACGATGAGATCGGCAAGGGCGGCATGCAGCTTGGCCGAATGCTCGCCAAGTTCGAGCATGTCGCCGAGCACGGCGATGCGGCGCCCCTCACCCGTCACCGGCGTCGCGTTGAGCAGCGCCATGGCAGCCGCCATCGAAGCCGGATTGGCGTTGTAGCTCTCGTCGATCAGCGTGATCGGGCCGCCGGGGTGGCTCGAAGTCGAGCCACCGGGATGCCGCAGGACATGACGTTTTCCACGACCGCGCTCTGCCGAGAGATCTGCCAATGCCAGGGCCACCTTGTCGAGATCGGCGCCGACCAGTTGTGCCGCGCCCAGCACCGCCAGCACGTTCTGCACCATGTGCCGACCGGGCGCACCGATGCGGGCGATCATGTCATGGCCGCCGATCCGGGCGGCGATGTCGGAATGGTCGCCATGCAACTCGCATTTGGTGAGCTTGAAGGTCGAGCGCGCATTCTCGCCGAAGCCGTAGACATGCTCGACGCCGGCGGCATGCGCCATCTTGTCGAGAAGCTTGAAGCGCGCATCGTCGCGGTTGAGGAGGGCGGCACCTTCGGGCTCAAGTCCTTCGAAAATTTCGGCCTTGGCTTTGGCAATCTCGTCCAGATTGCGGAAGAAACCGAGATGCGCCGCAGCGATCATGGTGATGATGGCGACATGCGGCCGCACCATCTTCACCAGCGGCCGGATCTCGTCGGGATGGTTCATGCCGATCTCGAACACGGCATAGTCGCAATCATCGGGCATGCGCGCCAGCGTCAGCGGCACCCCCCAATGGTTGTTGAAGGACTGCGCCGAGGCATGCACCTTGCCGACCGCCGACAGCACGTGGCGCAGCGCCTCCTTGGTGGTGGTCTTGCCGGCCGAACCGGTCACCGCGATGATCTTGGCCTGGGAGCGAGCGCGCGCCGCGACACCGAGCTTTTCCAACGCGACCAGCACGTCCTCGACGACGATGATCGGCGCCGTCAGCCGGCCGAGCGACGGCAGCTTGCCTTCCGCCACCACCAGCACGCCGGCGCCGGCCTTGATGGCCGCGGTGGCGAAGTCGTGGCCGTCCATCGCCTCGCCCTTGATGGCGAAGAAGGCGTCACCCGGCAGCAGGCTGCGGCTGTCGATCGAAATGCCCGATATGCCCTCGGGCATAGGCCCGAGCGGCCGCCCTTCCATGGCGGCAACCAGCGCGTCGGAGGTCCACAGCAAACTCATGCGGCACGCTCCCGCAGCGCCGCGCGGACTTCCTCGTGGTCGGAGAAATGCAGGGTTTCGGAGCCGATCGTCTGACCTTCCTCATGACCCTTGCCGGCGACGATCAGCGTGTCGCCGGCATGAAGCATGCCGACGGCCTCGTGGATCGCCTTGCGCCGGTCGCCGATTTCGATGGCGCCCGGGGCAGTTGCAAGAATCGCGGCGCGGATCGTCTCGGGCACTTCCGAGCGTGGATTGTCGTCGGTGACGATGACGACATCGGCAAGCCGGGTGGCGATTTCGCCCATGATCGGCCTTTTGCCCCGGTCGCGGTCGCCGCCGCAGCCGAACACGACCATGACGCGGCCGGTGGTGAACGGGCGCACCGAAGCCAGCACGTTTTCCAGTGCATCGGGCTTGTGGGCGTAGTCGACATAGACCGGCGCACCGCTGGCGGTGGTGCCGACCAGGTCGAGCCGCCCCGGCGCTCCCCTCAATTTTTCCAATGCGGCTAATGCCTTGGCGACGGGTGTTCCGGTGGAAATGGCAAGCCCGGCCGAAACCAGCGCGTTCGAAATCTGGAAATCGCCGGCCAGCGGCAAGTCGATTTCGTAAAGCACGCCCCCGGCCTCTACCTCGGCGCGCTGGCGATGGCGTTCGTGCTCGACCCGCTTCAGCGTGAGGAAATTGCCATGGCGGCCAACGGTCAGCACATTGAGCCCGGCTGCCTTCGCCGCCTGGATCGTCGGTGCCGACCACGGATCGTCGGCGAAGATGACCGCCGGCGCGCCGTTCGGCAGCAGCGTGTCGAACAGGCGCAGTTTGGCGCGATGATAATCCCCGACCGTCGGATGGTAATCCATGTGGTCGCGGCCAAGGTTGGTGAAGCCGCCGGCGGCGAGCTTCACGCCGTCGAGACGTCGCTGGTCGAGCCCATGGCTGGAGGCTTCCATCGAAGCATGGGTGACGCCGGCATCGGCCAATTCCCGCAGCAATTGGTGCAGGGCGACCGGATCTGGCGTGGTCAGCGAGCCATACTCATTGCGGCCTGGCGCCACCACGCCGGTGGTGCCGATCGAAGCCGCGGCGTAGCCCGCCTGCTCCCAGATCTGCCTGGTGAAAGCGGCGACCGAGGTCTTGCCGCTGGTGCCGGTCACCGCCACCATGGTCTGCGGCTGCTTGCCGAAATAGCGGGAAGCACTCAGTGCCAACGCCAGGCGCGGATCGTCGACCGTCAGCACAGGAACCGGCAGTCCGGCAACGGAACTGCCCTTGACTGTCACGATCGCCAGCGCGCCGCGCCTGGCCGCGTCGGCGGCATAGGCCACGCCGTCCGCCTTGGTGCCGGCGAGCGCAAAAAAGACGACGCCCGGTTTTACCTGGCGGGAATCGGACGAAATCCCGGCAACCTCCAGATCGGCGGAAGCTGTTCCTTCGACTGGCAGGACACCGGCTAGATCTCTGAGCTTCATCGAGTTCCGTTCACCGCAATAAAATAGCGCGCAGTCGCAGGCGCGCCCTAAGAATCACTCGTAGGAAACCAACGTTGCACCATTTTCATGGCTGAAATCTGGTTTCACGCCAAGCATGGCCGCCGCCCGCCTGATGATATTACCTGCTATGACCCCAGCATTCGCGGCCGCGACGTCGGTCATCCCGGGCTTTTCCGGGTGCGGGGCATCGGCAATCGTGAACACCAGATATTGCGGATCGTCCATTGGAAATGCGGCGACAAAGGTATTGAAATTCAGGTCTTTGGAGTAGCGGCCGTTGATGACCTTCTCGGCCGTTCCGGTCTTGCCGCCAACGCGGTAGCCGGGGACTCTGGCGTTTCTGGCCGAGCCCTTCTCCGCATTGAGCGAATAGAGGTAGCGCATGCCCGCGACCGTCTTTTCGCTCACAACTTTCTTGGCAATCGCCATAGCCTCCTGCTGCGTGCGCACCAGGAAGGTCGGATTCATCAAATAGCCGCCATTCATCAGTGCCGCGCAGCCGACAGCCGCCTGGAGCGGCGTCGTCGATACGCCATGGCCAAAGGCGATGGTGAACGAATTGACCTGTTTCCAGACCTTCGGTTCGGTCGGGCGGGCGATTTCCGGCAGTTCGGTCTGCATCCTTTCCAGGATGCCAAGGCGATGCAGGAATTCCCGGTGACCTTCGATGCCGACCAGTTCGGCCTCCCTGGCCGACCCGATGTTGGACGAATAGAGAAAAACCTCCGGCAAGGACAGCACACGGTTCTTGCCGTGGAAATCGTGAATGGCCTGATGGCCGACCCGGATCGGATGCGACGCGTCGAAACGACTGTTCATCGTCGCCTTGCCGGAATCGAGCGCCATGGCCGAGGTGAAGCTCTTGAAGGTCGAGCCCATCTCATAGAGGCCCGCCGACATCCGGTTCAGCCGATCCTTTTCCTGTGCATTGTAAGGATTGTTCGGATCGAAATCCGGCACCGAGGCCATGGCCACAACTTCGCCGGTCTTGACGTTGAGCACGACGGCGCCGGCGCCGAGCGCGCGATAGCGCTCCAGGCCGGCGGCGATCTCGTCGCGCACCACGTGCTGGACGCGCAGATCGATCGACAGCTTCACCGGCTTGAGATCCTTGGCCACCGCCAGGCCCGACGCCTGCAGGTCGCTCAGGCCCTGCTCGTCGATATATTTCTCCATGCCGGAGATGCCCTGGTTGTCGATGTTGGTCAGGCCGACAATGTAGGACGAGGTTTCGCCGCTCGGATAGAAACGGCGCTTCTCCGTGCGGAAGCCGAAACCGGGAATGCCGAGCTGCATGATGTCGGCCTGCTGCTTGGGCGTCAGCTGCCGCTGCAGCCAGACGAAGCCGGCGCCGCTCTTGAGCTTGTGGTAGGTCTGCTCGTAATCGATCTCGGGCAGCACCGTCGACAGCTTCTCGATGGCCTCGTCGGCATCGACGATGCGGCGCGGCTCGGCGAACAGCGACGCCGTCTTGATGTCGGTCGCCAGCACTTCGCCATTGCGGTCGACGATGTCGGGCCGCGAGGCGGTGATCCGGCTCTGCGGGCCGCCCGACAGGTCAGGCGTCTGGAAGCCGAGATAGACCAGCCGCCCTGAAATGGTCGAGAAGATGCCGAAGAACACCGCCATCGTCATCACGATGCGCGCCTTGCCCTTGCCGCCGTTCGCCTTGCGGGCGCCCTCGACGACGATCGATCCGTCCTCACCCGTCCTTGCGCGACGCTTCAGCAGTTTGCCGATCATTGGGCGATGCCTCCGGTCACGACGGGATCCTTGCCGTCGGCAGGCGCCTTGTCGGAATTGTCGGCCATGCCGCCCTGGCGTCCGTTCAGAATGTCCTGGATGTCCAGGGCCTTGGCCGGCAGGTCGCCCAAGCCGACGATCTGGCGGGCGCTGACCGGTTCGAGTGCGAGCTGCGACTTGTAGAGTTCGGCGAGCTTCTGCAGCCGCGACGGCTGCGTGAGCAGGCTCCAGTCCGCCTTGAGCAGGTCGATCGTCTCCTCCTCATAGCGTATCTGGTTGTGGATCTTCTGCACCGCCGCCAACTGATCCTCGGCCTCGCGCTTGGTCTTGTAGGTCAGGGCCGCCGCCGAAACCATGACGGCGATCAGGACAATGTCGCTGGTACGGAACACGTGCTTACCTCTCCCCCGGCCGATCGATGCCGGGAAGCTTTGGAAGGCCGAAAATCGAAAAATCGCCGGCGCGCGCCGGCGCCTCGGTGCGGATCGCCGCACGCAGCCTGGCTGAGCGGGCGCGCGGATTGGCAGCGACCTCGGCATCGCCCGCCGTCACACCGCCACCGGCCTTGCGGAAGGTCGCCGTACGCGCATGCGCCTCGGGCAGGTGACGCGATCCCGTGGCGACGTCGGCACGGTCGGCGATGAAGCGCTTGACGATGCGGTCTTCCAGCGAATGGAACGTCACCACGGCGAGCCGCCCGCCCGGCTTCAGCGCGCGTTCGGCCGCGAACAACGCCTTGGCCAGTTCACCAAGTTCGTCATTGACGAAGATGCGCAGCGCCTGGAAGACGCGGGTCGCCGGGTGGATCTTGTCCTTCGGCGCGCGGCCGATATGCGTTTCGATGGCGTCGGCCAGTTCCAGCGTGCGCTCGAACGGCTTCTTTTCGCGGCGCGCCTCGATCATGCGGGCGATGCGGCCGGCGTGACGCTCCTCGCCGAGGAAGCCGAAGATGCGGGCAAGGTCGCCCGGCTTGAAGCTGTTGACGACATCGGCCGCACTCAGGCCCGCCCGCGCCATGCGCATGTCGAGCGGCCCGTCGAAACGGAAGGAAAAGCCCCGCTCGGCCTGGTCGAGCTGCATGGAGGACACGCCAATGTCGAGCACGACGCCGTCGGCGCTTTCGACATGTGCGTCCAGCGTCGAGAATGGCGCCTGCACCAGCCTCAGCCGGCCGCCCGATTGCGCCTCGAGATCGCGCCCGGCGGCGATCGCGTCTGGATCGCGGTCGATGGCGACGACCGAAGCGCCGGTCGCCAGAACGGCTTTGGTATAGCCGCCGGCGCCGAACGTGCCGTCGATGATGATGTCGCCTTCCGCCGGCGCCAGTGCCTCGAGCACTTCGCCAAGGAGGACCGGAATGTGGCGGACCGATCCGCCAACGGCGTGGACGTCATCGCCGTGGCCCGCCGTCATTCCGGTCGCTCCCCAGGCTTCGTCCCCTGCCGAAGCTGCAAAAGCCTGGCCCGCGCCTGCGCCCCATAGGCCGCAAGCCGTCCCGGCTCCCAGATCTGAAAGAAATTGCCGCGCCCGACAAAGACCACTTCCGCCGAGATGCCGGTATGCTCGCGAATGAAATCGTTCATCGTGATGCGGCCGTCCTGGTCGAGTTTCAGGAACGCGCCGTCGCCATGGCAGAAGAACGACATGTCGTCCGCCGTCTGCAGAAAGGGATCTTCCTGCGCGATGCGCTGCTCGTAACGGTCGAGCAAATCCAGCCCACCGACATCCATCGCCGGCAGGTCCAGGCAGCGCAATGCATAGAGTTCCGAATAGCCGCGCTTCTGCACGACGGCGCGGAAATGCGCCGGAACGGACACCCGCCCCTTCGCATCGATCCTGCTCACCGTGTTCGACAGAAACCGGTCCATTAAACGCTACAGCCGCTTGCGCCGCCGCACCCCTTTTCATCATCTTGCACGCGCCGCCGCAGCGCGTCCCCTGCCCCGTATCAGCCTCGCCCGCACAGGCAAAAACCGGCAAACGCGCAGCCGCCGCGGCTGCCCGACTGGCGTACGCTCTACCCTGACGCGGAACGAATGCTTTGATGTCTCGATGGGATATCATGGGGCACTATGGGCGTCAACGGGAATAGGCTTCACAAACACGGGCATCGCGACCAATCCGAGCAGCCGTTACGGCACGTCTCGTCTTTATGATCCATTAAGCCTAACGAAGCGTTTAGAGCCCGCTGGCCCAAAAGACCTGGCTTGCCGCCGATCACCCGCGCGCATAGCGTCGAGCGACGTCTTTTCGCCCAAAAAACAAGGATCGAGCTCATGTCCGAGACGGCAAAGTCACGCGCTGCCGAACTTTCTCATTTGCGCAGCCGCGATTTCGCCAGTGGCGATCCGATCCCATTGCCGCTGACCATGGCTTCGATCTTTCACACGCCGGGCGTAGAGACCGGGGTCGATCAATATGGCCGCTACGACAATCCAACCTGGCGCGCCGTGGAACATGTGCTCGGCCATTTGGAAGACGCGCAATGCGTGAGTTTTCCCTCTGGAATGGGCGCGATTTCGTCGGTGTTTTTCGCGCTCCTGAAATCAGGCGATCGCGTGCTCCTGCCGGCGGACGGCTATCACGCGACGCGCGCGATGGCCGAACGCTTCCTGAAGCCGCTCGGCATCACCTGCGATACCAGGCCGACGCCGACCTTCCTTGACGGCGGCTTCAAAGGCTATTCGCTGGTCTTCGTGGAAACCCCGTCCAATCCGCGGCTGGACATCTGCGATATCTCGGCGATTGCCAAGGCTGTCCACGAACAAGGTGGGGTCCTTGTCATCGACAACACGACGATGACGCCATTCGGCCAGCGTCCGCTCGACTTCGGCGCCGATGTCGTCGTCTCCGCCGACACCAAGGCGGTCAACGGCCATTCGGATGTGCTGTTCGGCCATGTCGCCAGCCGCGACGCCGACATCATCGGCAAGGTGACGGACTGGCGCGCAATGGCCGGCGGCATTCCCGGGCCGTTCGAGGCCTGGCTGGTGCATCGCGGCCTCGAAACATTGGAGGTGCGCTTCGACCGCATGTGCTCGTCCGCCGAAACGATCGCGGAGCGGCTGAAGGAACATCGCGCGGTGCGGGGCCTGCGTTTTCCCGGCCTGAACGGCGACCCGTCGCACAACCTTGCCCGCGCCCAGATGGAGCGCTTCGGCTTCCTCATCTCCTTCGAGCTCGCGTCCGAGAACAAGGCCGAGGATTTCATCAACAATTGCCCATTGATAGAGGCCGCGACCTCCTTCGGCGGCGTCCACACTTCCGCCGAGCGACGCTCGAAGCGAGGTGATGCAGTACCGCCCGGCTTTGTACGTCTGTCAGTCGGCTGCGAACCGGTGGAAGAGCTCTGGAAGGCCATCGAGACGTCGCTGGACAGCATCAGCACCTGACGGGCCGATCACGAACCGAGGTCGTCGGCCTCGATGTTGCGACGGCCATGCAGCACGCGAAGAATTTCGATGACGTCGTCGTTGACACGATACAAAGTGAGATAGTCTCCAACGACCAGATGACGGATGCCGGGCGCTATATCGTCACGTGGCGCGCCTGAGGAGGGAAAGGAAGCCAGTTGCTGCCACCGCGCCTCGAAGGGTCGAGCAGCCGATCGGCTGCGGCCTCGTTGTCGCGCGCAACATGAAGCCAGATCGCGATCAGATCATCTTCCGCGCGTGCGTTCCGGACGATTGGCAGAAAATTCATGCCGCGTCGTCAGATCGCGAGCGTCTCCGTGCCTCGGCCTTGATTTCATCCATCGATGCAAATCGTCCCGGCCCGCTGTCGATCCCCTCCTGCACCAACTTGCGCAGTTCCTCGATCGTATAGCCGAAGAGATCGCGACGGTCCTTCCACTGCCGCAGCGCATCGCGGATGACTTCGCTCGCCGAGGCATATTCGCCGGCGGCGACCACATCGTCCACCGCTTGCGCCAGTTCCGGCGAGAGCGTGATACTGCGCTTGTCGACTTGTCCCATGATAGGCTCCCGATATCGCTCTCGAACTATGGTAGGATTTAATCGCACCAGATTCAAGCGACAGCCAGGCCGGGTTCTTGTAGGCGAACGCAGAAAAGACTTGAATCGACAGGCGCGCCCGAGGGCGCAACCTGCTGATCTCAAAGGACTTCTCTTCGATGACGAAACTGCCAGCTGGCCTGTAAGCCGGGTTCTGTATGGCCCTCGCCCCTTGCGGGACGAGAACGTGGCGGCCATTCATCTTGGGCGCATGTTGCCACGCGCCTCACGCAACCTACCCGGACGGTGAGCCGGAAACAGCCCTCGAGGGTTTCCCCTCGCACCGCCCCTATTCGGTTTTGCTCCCGGTGGGGTTTACCGTGCCGCTCCTGTTGCCAGTCGCGCGGTGGGCTCTTACCCCACCCTTTCACCCTTACCCCGACAAAGTCGCGGCGGTTTGCTTTCTGTGGCACTTTCCCTGGGGTCGCCCCCGCCGGCCATTAACCGGCACCGTGTCTCCATGGAGCCCGGACTTTCCTCACTCGCGGCCTTTCGGCGTTTGCGAGTGCGGCCGCCCAGCCAGCTGGCAAGGCGTATAAAGGGGTTCAGCCGGGAAAACGCAAATGAAAAAGCCGGCTTGTCCGCCGGCTCTCGCAACTTGCTATCAGAGCGCGGCCATCTGAACCTTGACCTTGCTGCAATAGGCGGCCGAGATCGGGTTCATCCGCGTCGCGGCATGGCCGGCATTGTATTTCAGGATCGTGCCACAGGTCGTGCCACCGCCAAGGTTCTGCGCCAGAGCGAGATACTTCATGCCGTATTTGATGTTGGTGTCGGGATCGAACAGGCCCTTGGCCGAACCGTTGTAGCCCATCATCCGCGCCGTCGCCGGCTTGATCTGCATCAGGCCGATCTCGCCGGCGCTGCCGACCATGCTCGGCCGGTAGTTGCTCTCGATCGTGATGACGGCATTGGCCAGCGACACCGGAACCCCGTAGCTTGCCGCATAGCGGGCAACGATCGCGGAATACTGGCCGCTGCTGGCCACCGCTGCCGTCGACGCAGCGACATTCCTGAGACCGATTGATGCCGTTGTCGTCATGTCGACGGTCTTGCGGCCACGCTTCGTCTGCCTTTTGGCGGAGGATTTCTTCGCCTTGGTCCAGTTGGCTTTTTCCACCTTGGCGGAAGCCTGCTTCGCCGTTGCCTTCAGGCTGCTGCTGCTTTTGGCTGAAATGGCCTTGCCCTTGGTTACCGCGACCAGCCCCTGATCGGCCCGGGGACTCCATGTCGCGGCGTCAGCCGCGCTGAAGGCAAAAGTCACTACGCCGGCAGCAAGAGCTGCCGTTACAACGGTCAATTTCTGCATGTGATCCTGTTCTGTCTGGACCACGCGAAGATATTCGCGTGGCGCTGCTTGATTAATAGCGGAACATCCGGGGGGTGGAGATCCGACAAACTGTACGAATTGCCCTTTGAGGGTCGAATTGGCGCCAATGAAGGCGGGGCAAGTCACTTTGAGTGACAGTTTGTAACCTGACAGGGGAAAAGACTACTTGGGCGGCGCCTTGCCCGCGTTATCCGCTCACGGAGGCAAGCAACTTCTGCAGCGTGCGCATGGTCGAGCCATCGGCCAGCCCGTCGACCAGACGAGGCCGAAAATGCCGTTGGAACGCCTCAACGACAATCTGCGTCTGATGGTCGAAAAAACCCGATATCTCGACGCCATAGCCATAGAGCGTCAGCATAGACTGCAACGCCTCGACATCGGTACCGCTGTCGCCGGGCTTCAGCGCGGTCCCGCGCCTGATGGGTGCAGCCGGCACGAGATGGCCGACACCGGCCATGAACAGGGTGGCCCACGGGAACTTCTCGCCCGGATCGATCTTACGGCCCGGTGCTACGTCGGAATGCGCCAGCACCCGCATGGCGGGGATCGCATGCCGCGCGGTGATTCCCTTGCACAGGCCGATCACCGCCCCGATCTGGCGCCGGGGAAACCCTGCATAGCCCAGCGAATGGCCAGGATTGACGATCTCGATGCCCACCGAGCAGGAATTGATATCGGTGCGTCCGAACCAGGAACTCTTGCCGGCGTGCCAGGCGCGGTCGCTTTCCCGGACCATCTGCACGATGTGGCCGTTCTCATGCACGAGATAGTGCGATGAAACCTCGCTCGCCGGATCGCATAGCCACGCTTCCGCCCCGGCACAGGTCGCCATGCCTGTGTAGTGCAGCACGATCATGTCGGGTTTCAGCGCATCACGCCTTGGCCCAAAATTCGGCGATACCCTGACCTCGGCGTTCGGCTCGTCGGGCAGGAAGCCGCTCATGCGTGCCGCAGGCCCCGCTCAATCATTTCATAGGCGGCGTTGATAGCCGCGACCCTGGTGGTGGCGATCTTGATGAATTCCTGCGGCAGGCCACGCGCGATCAGCCGGTCGGGATGGTTGTCGGAGACCAGCTTGCGGTAACGCTTCCTGACCTCCTCGAACGGCCTGCCGCGCTCGATGCCGAGCACGACATAAGGATCGCCGGCGCCAAGATTGACGTGCCGGGCCAGGATCGACTCGTAATGCGCCTCGTCGATGCGGAAGATCTCGGCGATACGGTGCAGGAAGATGCCTTCGCGTTCATGCACCAGCCCATCGGCCTTGGCGATGTGGAACAGGCCGTCGAGTATGTCTTCCAGCATCACGCAGTTGGAATGTCCGGAACCGCACAACTGCGCCATGCGCTCGGCATAGGTTTCGAAGCCAGCCACGTCCCGCTGGGCAAGATCGAACAGCCGCGCGACGTTGCGCGTCTCCTTCGGCGGCACTTCGAATATTTCCTGGAAGGCGCGCACCTCATCCTGGGTGACGATGCCGTCTGCCTTGGCCATCTTGGCCGAGAGCGCGATCATCGCCACGGAAAAGGCGACGCGGCGGCGCAGGTCCGCATCGCCGGAAAAAACCGTGCGCACCGCCTCCACGACATCGGCGACGCCCGACGAGGCTGAAGACGATACCCGCGTGATGAAGTCGCCGAGGCGGTCCCAAATCGACATGGCCGCTTCTTAGAGCGAACCGGTCCATGCTATCAAGCCAATAACGGGGTTGTGAACGACAGCCACCCCGACAGATCGGTGGATCGGCCTGCGAAAAAGGCCGGCATCATGCCGGCCTTCCTCGCAAGACACGGTTACTGCTTAATCACCGCAAGCTACTTCGCGGGCGCAGGAGCAGGCGTTGCCGGAGCCGGCTCGGCGGGCTTGGTCGAATTATCGGCCGGAGCCGCAGGCTTCATCGGCTGCTCCGCGGGCGGCGGATTCGTGCTCTGCGTCGTGGTGTTGTCGGTACCCTTGCCGCTGTCGCTGCAGGCCGCGACGCCCAGCAGCGCGAGGGCGGACACGGAAGCCAGAATGAGCTTTTTCATAACATCTCTCCTTCAGCACACGCTCACGTTGCGGTGAACGGTCGAAGAGGAAATGCGCGACACAGCCATGAGTTTCGTAACGTTGCGTTTCCGCGTGTAACATCAACGGGATGCGTTGCTGCCGATGCATTGGCGCATTAACAACGAAAGCTGACAACGAAAAATGCCGGAGACAGCCGCCATGGCCGCGAAATGGGATTTCTGGATCGATCGGGGCGGCACCTTCACGGATGTCATCGGCCGCGATCCGCAAGGGGAACTGCATCCGCGCAAGCTACTGTCGGAGAATCCCGAAGCCTATGCCGATGCGGCCATCCAGGGCATCCGCGACCTGCTCGGCGTTGAACCGGGCGCCGCGATCCCGTCCGGGCTGATCGGCGACATCAAGATGGGCACCACGGTCGCCACCAACGCGCTCCTGGAGCGCAAGGGCGACCGCGTGCTCCTGCTCATCACCAAGGGCTTTCGCGATGCGCTGAGGATCGCCTACCAGGCGCGGCCCGACATCTTTGCCAAGGAGATCATCCTTCCCGAGCAGCTCTATGAGCGCGTCATCGAGATCGACGAGCGCGTGCTCGCCGATGGCTGCGTCGAACAACTGCTCGACATCGCCGCTTGCCGGCCCGCGATCGAGCAGGCGAAGGCCGACGGCATCGATGCCGTCGCCATCGTCTTCATGCATGCCTGGAAATACCCCGATCACGAGAAGGCGGTGGCAAAGGTCTGCCGCAAGATCGGCTTCGCCCAAGTCTCGGTCAGCCATGAGGTCTCGCCGCTGATCAAGCTGGTCGGCCGCGGCGACACCACCGTGGTCGACGCCTATCTCTCGCCCATTCTGTCACGCTATGTGCAAAGGGTGGCGGGAGAACTGGGCGCGGCGAGAGACGGCGACCAGTCCCCTCGCCTGATGTTCATGATGTCGTCGGGCGGCCTCACCGCCGCCGACATGTTCCAGGGCAAGGACGCACTGCTGTCGGGTCCGGCCGGCGGCGTCGTCGGCATGGTCGAGACGGCTAAGCTCGCCGGCTTCGAAAAAGTCATTGGCTTCGACATGGGCGGCACGTCCACTGACGTTGCCCATTACGATGGCGAGTACGAGCGCGCTTTCGACACCGAAGTCGCCGGCGTGCGTGTCCGCGCGCCGATGATGCGTATCCACACCGTCGCCGCCGGCGGCGGCTCGGTCCTGCATTACGAGGCCGGGCGTTTTCGCGCCGGGCCGGATTCCGCGGGCGCCAATCCCGGCCCCGCCGCCTACCGGCGTGGCGGCCCGCTCGCCGTCACCGACGCCAATGTCATGCTCGGCAAACTGCAGCCCGATTTCTTCCCGGCGATCTTCGGCCCCCGCCAGGACCAGCCGCTCGACGTGGAAGCAGTGCGCGCAAAATTCGCGGCCCTGGCCGACCAGATCGGTGACGGCCGCTCGCCGGAAGCGGTTGCCGAGGGCTTCGTCACCATCGCCGTCGAGAACATGGCCAACGCCATCAAGAAGATTTCCGTGCAGCGCGGCTACGACGTCACCGAATATCTCTTGAACTGCTTCGGCGGCGCCGGCGGCCAGCACGCATGCCTGGTCGCCGATGCGCTCGGCATGGAAGCGGTGCTGATCCACCCCTTCTCCGGCCTGCTTTCGGCCTATGGCATCGGCCTGGCGTCGGTCTTTGCCTCGCGCCAGCAGGCCTTGCTCAAACCGCTTGCCGAGGAGTCCCGAACCGAGATCGCCGGCCTCATCGCCACCTTGAAAAAGACGGTGATCGCCGAATTGGCCGTGCAAGGCATCGCCGAGGACGCGGTGGCCGCCAAGCCCGTGCTGCACATCCGCTATGACGGCACCGACACGACGCTGCCGGTGAATTTCGAGAGCGACTCGATTTTCAAGGCGAAGCGCGATTTCGAAATCGCCCACAAGGCGCAATTCGGCTTCGTCTATGACGACAAGCCGATGATCGTCGAGACCGTTGGCGTCGAGGGCACGGAAATCGGCGAGAGCAGCGCCGAGGCATATGCGCCCGCCGGGCCTGCAAGGGTTGAAGCCGGCGCTTCGGGAACGCGGCGCATCTACACCGAAGGCCGGTGGCATGAAGCCGGCATCCATCGTCGCGAGAACCTGCGCCCATCCAATCTGGTCGCTGGCCCCGCTCTTATCATTGAACCGAACCAGACCATTGTCGTCGAACCGGGCTGGCGGGCCGAAATCACCAGCCTCAACCATGTCGTGATCCGCCGCACGGCAAGGAAGGCGCGCGCCGCCGCCCTCGGCACCGACGCCGATCCGGTGATGCTCGAAGTCTTCAACAACCTGTTCATGTCGATCGCCGAGCAGATGGGTGTCACGCTGCAGAACACCGCCTATTCCGTCAACATCAAGGAAAGGCTGGATTTCTCCTGCGCCGTCTTCGACCATATAGGAGCCCTGGTCGCCAACGCGCCGCACATGCCGGTGCACCTGGGCTCGATGGACCGCTCGGTCGAAACCATCATCCGGCTGAACTCCGGCGACATCCACCCAGGCGACGTCTTTGCCTTGAACGCGCCATACAATGGCGGCACGCATCTGCCCGACATTACCGTGGTGACGCCGGTGTTCGACGACGCCCAGAAAGAGATCCTGTTCTGGGCGGCCTCGCGCGGCCACCACGCCGATATAGGCGGCACCGCCCCCGGCTCGATGACGCCGCTCGCCACCACGGTCGACGAGGAAGGCGTGCTGTTCGACAATTTCCGCATCGTCGACCGCGGCAAATTCCGCGAAAAAGAGCTGCATGCGCTGCTCACCGACCATCGTTACCCGGCCCGCAACCCGCACCAGAACATTGCCGATCTCAAGGCGCAGATCGCCGCCAATAAGAAAGGCGTCGCCGAACTGCGCAAGATGGTCGCGCATTTCGGCCTCGATGTCGTCGAGGCCTATATGGGCCACGTTCAGGACAATGCGGCCGAGAGCGTGCGGCGGGTGATCGAGCGGTTGCCCGACACATCAGCCTATGAATATCCAACGGATACCGGCCAGGTGATCAAGGTGAAGATATCGGTCGACCGGCAAAAGCGCGAGGCGACGGTCGACTTCACCGGCACCTCGCCTGTCATGAAGAACAATTTCAACGCGCCGGAGCCGGTGGCCCGCGCCGCGGTCCTCTATGCCTTCCGTGTCATGGTCGAGGACATGATCCCGATGAATGCCGGATGTCTGCGGCCCATCAACGTCGTCATTCCCGACGGCTGCATGCTGAAGCCCGCCTACCCCGCCGCCGTCGTCGCCGGCAATGTCGAGACCTCGCAGCACGTCACCAACGCGCTGTTCGGCGCCATGGGCGCCATGGCCAATGCGCAGGGGACGATGAACAACCTGACCTTCGGCAACAAGAAGTACCAGTACTACGAGACCATCTGCTCCGGCTCGCCGGCCGGCCATATGAACTCCGGCCGCGGCTTTGCCGGCACATCCGGCGTGCACACCCACATGACCAATTCGCGCCTCACCGATCCCGAAGTGCTGGAACTGCGCTTTCCGGTGGTGCTGGAGGATTTCCACATCCGTAAGGGATCCGGCGGCAAGGGCAAATGGAGCGCCGGCGACGGCACCAAACGCAGCATCCGCTTTCTCGAGAAGATGGAATGCGCGATCCTGTCCTCGCACCGCAACCGCCCGCCGCAGGGGCTGGACGGCGGCGGCGACGGCGAGGTCGGCTCGACCAAGATCCGCCGCAAGGACGGCACGATCGACGTGCTGAAAGCCTGCGACCAGACCGTGCTCGAGGCCGGTGATGCCGTTATTTTGATCACGCCGACGCCGGGCGGGTTTGGACCCGCCTGAGGGGGCTTCGAGAATTCGCTGCGGCGAGTCAGGTGACGTGGCCTTCGAGAACGGAGCGGAGCGGACATCGGAGTCCGCGAGCACCGGAAGCGCGGAAGGCCGCGTCAGATGGCCGCCGCGGTAGAATTATCGATGCCTCCGACTGTCACCGGGCTGTCATGACCCTGGGTTACCCGCTTGCGGCAAAGCAAATGGGGAATCACTTTGTTATGACGGACGTATCCTCGGATCTGGTTTTTCGCCGCGGCAAGGAAGTTGGAAAAGCCGTCTACCAGAACCGCGCGCTTTCGAAAGCCGGCATCTCCGAGCGGCTGTTCGCCTTCCTGTTTTCCGGCCTCGTCTATCCGCAGATCTGGGAAGACCCCGATGTCGACATGGAGGCGATGCAGCTTGGCCAGGGGCATCGCATCGTCACAATCGCTTCCGGCGGCTGCAACATCCTGGCCTACCTCACCCGATCCCCGGCACGGATCGATGCCGTCGACCTCAATGCCGCCCACATCGCGCTGAACCGCATGAAGCTGGAGGCGGTGCGCCGCCTGCCCTCGCAGGGCGACCTGTTCCGCTTCTTCGGCGCCGCCGACACCAGCCACAATTCGCAAGCCTATGACCGGTTCATCGCGCCGCATCTCGATCCGGTCAGCCGCCACTATTGGGAACGCCGCAACTGGCGTGGTCGCCGTCGCATCGGTGTTTTCGACCGCAATTTCTACCAGACCGGCCTGCTCGGCCTGTTCATCGCCATGGGCCATCGCACGGCAAAGTTCTTCGGCGTCAATCCGGCCCGCATGATGGAAGCCAGGAACCTCGGCGAGCAGCGCCGCTTCTTCAACGAGGAACTGGCGCCCGTCTTCGACAGGAAGCTTTTGAAATGGGCGACCTCGCGCAAGGCTTCGCTATTCGGCCTCGGCATTCCGCCGGCGCAATATGATTCCCTGATCACGTCAGGCGACGGCACCATGGCCAGCGTGCTCAAGGCTCGGCTGGAGAAGCTCGCCTGCGATTTTCCCCTGGAAAACAACTACTTCGCCTGGCAGGCCTTCGCCCGCCGCTATCCCGAACCCGGCGAGGCGGCCCTGCCCGCCTATCTGGAAAAGCAGAACTACGAGACTATCCGCGGCAATGTCGACCGCGTCGCCATCCACCATGCCAATCTGATCGAGTTCCTGGCCGGCAAGGATGCGGGCACCGTCGATCGCTTCATCCTGCTCGATGCGCAGGACTGGATGACCGATGACCAGCTCAACGCGCTGTGGTCGGAAATCAGCCGCACCGCCTCCGCTGGTGCCCGCGTCATCTTCCGCACCGCCGCCGAGCCCAGCCTGCTGCCGGGCCGCGTCTCGACCTCGGTGCTGGACCAGTGGGACTATCAGGACGAGGCGTCGCGCGAATTCTCGGCCCGCGACCGCTCCGCCATCTATGGCGGCTTCCACCTGTACGTGAAGCGCGCCGCATGAGCACGACCGAGCTGCCGGCCAGCCCCGAATTCAAGGCCAGCCATGCCGAGCTGATGGACGGCGTCTACCGCTGGCAGCGCCACATCTACGACCTGACCCGCAAATACTATCTGCTCGGCCGCGACCGGCTGATCGACGGGCTTGAGGTGCCGCAAGGCGGCACCGTGCTGGAACTCGGCTGCGGCACCGGCCGCAACATCATCCTGGCCGCCCGCCGCTATCCTGATGCCCGCTTCTTCGGCCTGGATATTTCGGCCGAGATGCTGGAGACGGCTGGCAAGGCGATCGACCGCGAAGGCCTGTCAGGCCGCGTCACGCTGGCACGAGGCGACGCCACCGATTTCGACACCGCCGCACTTTACGGCATCGAACGCTTCGACCGTGTCTTCGTCTCTTATTCGCTGTCGATGATCCCAGGCTGGGAAAAGACGGCGTCGGCGGCACTCGCCGCACTATCCCCCAACGGCTCGCTGCACATCGTCGATTTCGGCCAGCAGGAAGGCCTGCCGGGCTGGTTCCGTACCTTGCTGCGCGGTTGGCTCAGAAAATTCCATGTCACGCCGCGTGAATCGCTGCGCGAAGTTCTGGAATCGGAATCTCGGCGAACCAGCTTAACCTTCCGTTTCCGCACGCTTTATCGCGGTTATGCCTGGCTGGGCGTGATAGGGCCGCACAACCTCACATCCCCCTCGATGGGGAGGTCGCGCCGAAGGCGCGGGTGGGGGTGAAGCGCTAGGCACCCCACCCCGGCGCTGCGCGCCGACCCTCCCCATCAAGGGGAAGGCGCTAGTGGAGGGCCTTCACCAGCGCGCTCGCCATCGTCTGCGGACGATAGCCGAGCTTGGCCGGCGTCAGCCCCAGCCGCACGATCACCAGCTGCTCCGACGGAATGATGGCGACGGTCTGGCCGTCGTGCCCTTCCATCCAGTAGGTGTCCTTGGGCAGGCCGGCCGCGACGCCGGCGCCGGGATTTTCCTCATCGCCCGGCGCCTCGATCCACAACTGGCCCTTGCCGTAGACTTTCGAGGCAGGCGCCGGCTCGCGCATCCAGTCGACGAAGCCGGCCGGCAGCACCTGGTTGCCGTTCCACACCCCACCCTGCAGCAGGAACTGGCCGAAGCGGGCCCAGTCATGCGCCGTCGCGTAGAGATAGGACGAGCCGACGAACGTGCCCTGCTCGTCGGTTTCGAGCACCGCGCTGTGCATGCCGAGCGGCCCGAACAGGGCCGTGCGCGGCCATGTCAGCGCCTTGGCTTTGTCGCCGATCGCGTCCTGCCAGAGCCGCGACAGCATCACCGCCGTGCCGCTCGAATAGGTGAACACCTTGCCGACCTCGCCTGCCAGCGGCTTTGATTCGGCAAAGCCCGCCATGTCGGGCTCGAGATAGAGCATGCGCGTGACATCGGCGACGTCGCCATAGTCCTCGTTGAATTCCAGCCCGCTCGACATCGCCATCATGTCGGCAAGGCTGATAACGGCGCGGCCATCTGCCTTCCACGGCGCGAACAGACCCTTGTTGTCGACGGCCATCTTGCCGTCCTTGACCAGCGTGCCGACGATCGCGGCGTTCACCGTCTTGGTCATCGACCAGCCGAGCAGCGGCGTCTTGGCCGAAAAGCCGTCGCCATAGCGCTCAGCGACGACGCGGCCGTTCTTGACCACGACCACCGCGCGCATGCCTGCACCGATCAGCGCCGCGTCGTCGAGCAGCTTGGCAATCACCGGATCCTGCGATGCCTCGACCCGCTCGCCTTCGGGCCACAGCGTGTCCGGGCTGGTTGCCAAAGGCTCGACATGGACCGTCGTGCGCCGCGCCTTGCCGACATCGCCGTCAGGGATCGAGGCGCAGCCCAGCCCATCGCGGGAAACCGCCTCGCTCTTGCCGAGGAAGCCCAGCAGGCCCGCCGAAACCGTTCCCCGGTTCTTGTCGACCGAGACCCGCATCAGCCGCAACAGCGGGTGGCCGGGCGCCTGCACGTCGACGGCAAGCACTTCGTTGGCATCGCGCCCGGCAATGAAGACGTTGGAGCAGACGATCTTGGCCGAATAGCCGGAACCGACACGGATCAGTTCGGGCGGCGCGATGTAGAGCCAGGCAAACAGCCCGGCGACCGCCAGAACGATCAGGTCAAGCAGCCATTTGACGATCTTGACGACGAACCGCATCTGCTTCCTCCCGGGCTTTCGCCCGACCCTTATGTCATCGAATTGCCGCCATTGCTCCCGCAAAATCAGGGCTCTTGTCGAGCGCCGTCAACGGATTATCAACCATGATCGGCGATCACAGGATGCATGTCGCCCAAAAGCGCGCTGCGGTTTTGGGACATGCACAAAAGGGATAGGCTGGGCGATGCTGTGGGGCGATCGCCTGGAGGGGGCTCGACCAATCGTCGGCCATCGGTTCACAGACCCATCAGCGACCGGCTGTTTCCGGCTTGGAAGTTGTGATGCGCCGTCTTGCGGCCCTTTTCATGCTGACGCTGCTTGGCGCCTGCTCGACCGTGGACGATCTGTCGCCGCTGTCGCCATCCGGGTCCAGCAGCCCGACGGTCGCCGTGCGCGCCCCCCGCTTCGAGGATTCCAAGCCGCATGAATGGGACAGCGGCGCGCCATGGACCTATGCCGTTCACGGCACCGACGTTTCCAAGTACCAGACCTCGGTCGACTGGCCGACAGCCAAGGCGAGCGGCATTTCCTTCGCCTTCATCAAGGCGACCGAGGGCGGCGACCGCTTCGACGAGTATTTCAACGAGCACTGGGCGCGCACGAAAGCCGCCGGCGTTCCGCGCGCGCCCTATCATTTCTTCTATTTCTGCACCCCGGCCGCCCAGCAGGCGCGCTGGTTCATCCAGAACGTTCCGGTCGACCGCTCCGCCATGCCGCCGGTTCTCGACATGGAATGGAACCCGAAATCGCCGACCTGCAGGCTGCGTCCCGACGCCGCCACGGTGCGCGCGGAGATGACCACATTCCTCCAGATCGTCGAACGGCACTACGGCAAGAAGCCGATCATCTATACCTCCGTCGACTTCTTCGACGACAACCAGCTATCGACCTTCCGCGGCTACCCCTACTGGCTGCGCTCGGTCGCCGGCCACCCGCGCGAAAAATACGGCAGCCACCCCTTCACATTCTGGCAGTACACCGGAACCGGCATCGTGCCCGGCATGACCGGTAAATCAGACATCAACGCCTTCAACGGCTCGGAAGCCGCCTGGAACAAGTGGCTGAGGCAGAACACCCGTTGACACCGGTTCAACGGCAGCGAAGCCCATGGAACAAGTGGCCGCGGCAGAACACCCGTTGACACCGGGCCTGCCGCCTGCTTTTCGACACAGCCAGCGGTAAAGGGTGCAACCGCCGGTAATTCAGGGCGTTGGGTTTTCAGCCAGCACGACAATGCCCACTTCGTTCGAAAGGAAGCTGATGCGACTGCGTTCCCAAGCCCTCGCGGCGCTATTCCTGTGCGCCACGGCCTTGCCGGCGATGGCGCAGGAATGCGGCGGCGACTTCGAAACCTGGAAACAGGGCGTGGCGGCGGAAGCCAAGGCGGCCGGTGTCGGCGCCGTCGGTCTCGATGCGCTGGAAGATGCCACCTTTGACGAGCGGGCGCTGGCGCGCGACCGCGCCCAGGGCGTCTTCACCCAGACATTCATCGAGTTCTCCAACCGCATGATTTCGGCCTACCGGCTGAAGCAAGGCGCGGCGAACATGAAGAAATACGCCGATGTCTTCGCCAGCGCCGACCAGCAGTTTGGCGTGCAGGCGCCTGTCATTACCGCCTTCTGGGCGCTGGAGACGGATTTCGGCGCCGTGCAGGGCGATTTCCATACGCTGAGCGCCCTGGTGACGCTTTCGCATGATTGTCGGCGCCCGCAGCTGTTCCGCCAGCAGCTTGTGCCGCTTCTGGAGCTGATCGATCGCGGCGTGCTGCCGGCCGACGTCAAGGGCGCATGGGCCGGCGAGATCGGCCAGACGCAGATCCTGCCTTCGGATTATCTGGTCCGGGGCGTCGACGGCGACGGCGACGGCAGGATCGACCTGCGCAACAGCGTGCCCGATGTGATCATGACCACGGCCAACAAGGTGCTGTCGCGCGGCTGGAAGCGCGACGAGCCCTGGATCCAGGAAGTGCGGGTGCCCGACGAGATGCCCTGGGACCAGACCGGCCGCACCAACAAATTGCCGCTGACACAATGGGCGCAGTGGGGCGTCACCAATCCCGACGGCTCGCCGCTTATCGACAAGGGCCTGAAGGCCGGCCTTGCGCTGCCCATGGGCCGCAAGGGCCCGGCCTTTCTTACCTATGACAATTTCGACGTCTACCTCGAATGGAACCAGTCCTTCACCTACGCGCTGACCGCGGCCAATCTGGCCGCACGGCTCGCCGGCGCGCCGCCGCTTGATCCGCGTAGCCCGGAACAAGGCCTCAACAACGAGCAGATGAAGGCGCTGCAGACCAAGCTCGAGGCCCGGGGCTACGACGTCGGCACGGTCGACGGCATTCTGGGCACCAACACCCGCGAAGCGATCCGCAAGGAGCAGATGCGGCTTGGCCTGCCGGTGGACGGCTGGCCGACATCGGAGCTTTTGGCGAAGCTGTGAGGAGCCGCCAATCTTGAGGCCCTCGCTACCGGCTGGCGCCTACTCTCCTTGCCCGCACGAAATCGATGAACGCCCGCAAGGCGGGCGGCACGTGCCGCGAACTTGGGTGGTATAGATAGAAGCCCGGAAAGCTGGGCGACCAGGCTTCCAGAAAACGGACCAGCCTGCCTTGCTCGATCCAGGGCCGAACCTGGTATTCGAACATGTAGGCAATGCCCACGCCATCCAGAACGGCATTGAGCATCAGCTCGGTATCGTTGACGGTCAGGCTGCCTTCGACCGCGATTTCCAGGACCCGTTTGCCGCGCGCGAACTCCCATCGATAGAGGTTGCCGCCGCCCGGCCACTGGAATTTGATGCATTGATGCTGGTGCAGATCCTGCGGATGACGCGGTACGGTCCGGTTCTCGAGATAGGCCGGAGCGGCCACCGCGGCCATCTGCAAGTCCTCGCTCAGTTTCACCGCCACCATGTCCTTCTCCAGCCGCTCGCCGAGCCGGATTCCTGCATCGAACCGGCCTTCGACAATGTCGGCCAGCGCGTCATCGACGATGACGGTCAGCGCGATATCGGGATAGCTGCGCTGAAAGTCCCCAAGGATCGGCGCGATGAACCGCATCGCGGCGACACGCGGCACATTGATGCGTAGCGAACCCGCCGGCCGATCGCGCGCCGCATGAACATCGGCAATGGCGCTTTCCAGTTCACCAAAGGCGACGGCAAGGCGCGAAAAAAGCGCGTCGCCTGCGGCGGTCGCGGAGACACTGCGCGTCGTGCGGTTGAGGAGCCTGACGCCGATGCGCGCCTCCAACTGCCGGATAGACTGGCTGAGCGCCGGCGGCGACACGCGCAGCCTTGCGGCGGCACGGACGAAACTACCCTCTTCGACAATGGCGGAAAATGCCTTGAGCTCGGTGAATTCGGATCCGCGCATTATATATCCATGGATTAACAAGCCAATCAGATAATAGGTCATTATCTGATCAATTGCATGCCGCTATTTCTCAGCCATCGGCCACATCGCAGGCAAAGCTGCGGGCCAGAATGGTTGAAGGAAATTGATCATGTCGCAGTCTCTGCACGGCAAAACCGCAATCGTCACCGGCAGCTCGCGCGGCATCGGCCGGGCCATCGCCGAAGGGCTCGCGGCCCAGGGCGCTGCCGTCGTCGTCAACTATGTCGGCAACCGGAAAGCCGCCGATGAGGTCGTCGCCGGCATCGCCAGCAAGGGAGGAAAGGCGATTGCCCTCCAGGCCGACATATCAAGCGTTTCCGATGTCCGCCGCATGTTTGACGAGACCGAGAGCAAGTTGGGCGCAATCGACATTGTCGTCGCCAATGTCGGCGTCGCCGTCATCAAACCGCTGACCGAAGTGACAGAAACCGATTTCGAGCAGGTCTTCGGCACCAATGCCAAGGGCACCTTCTTCACGCTTCAGGAAGCAGCGCGCCGGGTGCGCGACGGCGGCCGCATCATCGCGGTCTCCACCGGCGGCACGAAGATGTTCTTCACGCAGACGGCGCTCTATCTCGGCAGCAAGGGCGCCGTCGAACAGTTCGTTCGCGTGCTCTCGCGTGAACTCGGGCCGCGCGGCGTTACCGTCAATGCGCTGTCGCCGGGCTTCACCGACACGGACCTGCTTCCAGAGCGCGATCGCGCCGTGGCTGCCGGAATGTCGCCCTTCGGCAGGATAGGCGCGCCGCGCGACGTTGCCGATGTCGCGGTCTTCCTGGCCAGCGACGACGCCCGCTGGCTGACCGGCGAGAACATCCAGGCCGGCGGTGGCGTGGCGTAGGGATAGGAATTAGGCAGTAGGCAGTAGGCAGTAGGCAAATACCAAAGGTGACATTGAAAGCGGCAGTATAATAAACGATCCCTACTCCCTACTCCCTACTCCCTACTCCCTACTGCCTACCCCTTAATCCGCCATCGTCTCCAGGCTGGCAAAGCCCTGCGGCGCGTCGCCCTCGTCGAACGGTGTCGTCACCTCGACGAATGTGTCGGGATAAAAGCCGTTGAAGCGGGTCCTCAGCGACAGCGAATAGGCGCCGATATGGCCGATTTCGATCCAGTCGCCGGTATCGACGGTTTCCGGCAGCCAGAATGGCCTGGACAGGATGTCGACGGAATCGCAGGTCGCGCCGCAGACCTTGAACGGGACGACGTTCTTTTCAGCGCCATTGCGGGTCCTGATCGCCGGATCGGGGATGAAGCGCGCCGGCAGCGTGATCTTGCCGGTCCATGAATCCGACAGCGATGCCCAGATGCCGTCATTGATGTAGAGCCGCTTGCCCTTGCGCAGCAGCACGCGCACGATCAGCGACAGGCAGCGGGCCACGATGACCCTGCCCGGCTCGGCCACCAACGGCATCTGGTCGAACTGGTATTCCTTCAGGTCGCCGGAGAGCCGCGACATGATCTGGCCGAGCGAGGGCATCTCGATCTGCTTGCGGTTGGGATCGTGGCCGTATTCGGCTGGAAAGCCGCCGCCGACATCGAGCCCGGCAATGTCGAAGGTCAGCCGGTTGCGCACCCAGTCGGCCGAGGCCAGCGCCCGCTCATAGGTGTCGGGATCCTCGATCTGGCTGCCGACATGGAAACACAGACCGACCTTGTAGCCGGTGCGGTTCAGCCGCTCTGCCAGCTCCACGGCATAGGCGGGCCCGGCGCCGAATTTCTTCGACAATTCGTAGGCCGCCGACCCTTTAGTCTGGATGCGCACGAACACGCTGATCGAGCCAGGGTCGATGTCGAGCGCCCGCACCACCCGCGTCAGCTTGGTGATCTCGTCCTCATGGTCGAGTGAAATGACGCGGATGGCGTATTTCTCCAGCGCCAGCTTGATGTCGGACTGCGCCTTGACCGGGTGCATGTAGAGCATCTCGGCATCGGCGGAGACGGCGCGCACGGCAGCGAATTCGCCGGGCGAAGCGACGTCGAACGCGGTGACGCCGGCCTCGACCAAGGTCTTCAGCACGATCTGCTCGCCATTGGTCTTGACCGCATAGGCGGTCTTGCCGGGGAACATGCCCATGAACTGCCGGGCATCGGCCTTCAGCACCTGCGGGCGGAAGCAATAGACCGGGTCGTCGGGACGAAGTGCCAGTGCCGCCTCGCTGGCATTCTCGAATCGCTGCATTGACGAATCCTCGATCTCGGCTGCGCACAATTAATCCAAGCTAGCGGCTAGCGCATGACCCCGAAAGCCGATTTCGACTTTCGGAAAGGATCATGCGCCAAATATGAGTCTTGCAGCGTCCTTTGCGCGTCCGAGGACGCGCGGCGCTGCAATGAAAAACAATTCTGTGTCTCGTGCACCTGACGCCGCGGCGGTAGTCTTGGCAGCGTCGGCTGCCAACGATCAGGTTTCGGGTGGCGCTTGCCGCCAGACCCGATATGCCGTGTCTGGCCGGCTGACATTCGAGCCGGCATGTCGGGGGAGGACGATCCACATGGCAATTGCCGCTACATCCGCACCACGCGGACCGATGACGCTCGCCGACTGGGGGCAGTTGCTGCTGCTTGGCGCCATCTGGGGCGGTTCGTTCTTCTTCGCCCGCATCGCGGTGGCGGAGCTTCACCCGCTGGTGCTGGTGCTGTTTCGCGTCGCCATAGCGGCAATCGCGCTGCAGATCTATCTCGGCCTGCGCGGTCCATCCTTCCGCCTTGCCTTGCCGCATGCCGGCCTGTTCTTCCTGCTGGCCTTCACCAACAATGTCGTCCCCTTCTCGCTGATCTTCGCCGGCCAGACCGAGCTTGGCGCCGGCGTCGCCTCGGTGCTCAACGCGACGACGCCGTTCTGGACGCTGATCCTCGCCAACGCGCTGACATCGGACGAAAAGCTCTCCTGGAACAAGCTCGCCGGCGTTGGGCTCGGCGTCGCCGGCACCGCCGTCATGATCGGTCCCGGCCTGCTCGCCGGTCTTGGCGGCCCTGTCTGGGCGAAATTCGCGCTGATCGGCGCGTCTTTGTCCTATGGCGTCGCGCTGATGGTCGCCCGGCGATTCAAGGACGTGCCCTCGCCGGTCATCGCCACCGGGCAGCTGACCGCTTCGACCATCATCATGATACCGGTCGTGCTGCTGGCGCACGGCCCCGCCGGCCTGTTTTCGGCCTCGCCGCCAGTCTGGGCGGCGGTGCTGGCACTGGCGCTGCTCTCCACCGCCTTCGCCTACATCCTCTATTTCAACCTCGTCGCCTCGGCCGGCGCCACCAACGCCTCGCTGGTCACGCTGATCGTGCCGGCCAGCGCCATGCTGCTCGGTTTTCTTTTCCTGGGCGAGCGGCTGGAACTGTTCGAGATCGGCGGCGTGGTGCTGATCGGCCTCGGTCTTCTCACAATCGACGGACGTGTCCTTGGACGGCGTTAGGCGCGAAAATCGAAGCCGGCTTTCGCGGCGGTAGCGCTGCCACGACACAGCATCGACACGCCCCCGCCATAATTTATTCACAGGCATGAAGCGGGTTTTTGCCGAAGAGTTTCAACGGCTAACGGCAAAACCAGAGTCGCAAATTTCACAATCACGTCGCAATGCAGCACATTTTCCGCTTGCCTGTGGCACAAATGGACCTAGACTCTTAGACATAGCTCTTTAAGAGGAGGCTATGTCATGGGACTTACGAGGCCAATCAACGCATTGATGATTTGTGCTGCGTTTGCTTTCATCGGCGCCCTCATTATGGGCGTCCTTCCCTGAACCCGCCAAGACGGGGAAGACCAGCACCAGATAGTCTAAACAATTCGAAAGGCCGGGTTTTTACCCGGCCTTTTGCTGTTCAGGCTGAGGCGCGTCGCGTCTGAACGGATTCATGCGACGCGCTTCAGGTCTTTGTTTTTACGCATGTCGTTCTCCCAAAACCGGGGCCACTTTTGGGCGCCATGCATCAAACCTCAAGCAGCAGCCGAGCCTGCCACCTCCGCCTCGTGCGAGCGTATGCCTATCATGTGGCAGATGGCAAAGACGAGGTCGGCGCGGTTCATCGTGTAGAAGTGGAAGTCGCCCACCCCGCGCTCGACCAGGTCGAGAACCTGTTCGGCTGCGACGGCCGATGCCACCAGCGCATGCGTCTGCGGATCGTTCTGCAGGCCGTCGAAACGCTCGGCCAGCCAGGCCGGCACCAGCGCGCCGCAGCGCGTTGAGAAATTGGCGACCTGGGTGAAGTTATGCACCGGCAAAATGCCCGGAACGATCGGGATGTAGATGCCGGCGCGGCGCGCGCGCTCGACATAGCGCTCATAAAGATCATTGTCGAAGAAGAACTGGGTGATCGCCCGCGTCGCGCCATTGTCGACCTTGCGCTTCAGCATGTCGATATCGGTGGCGAAGTCCGGGCTTTCCGGATGCTTTTCCGGATAGGCCGAAACCGAGATGTCGAAATCGCCCGCGTCCTTCAGCGCGCCCACCAGTTCGGCGCCGTTGGCGTAGCCGTCCGGATGCGGGCGGTAGGCGGTGCCCACGCCCGCGGCCGGATCGCCGCGCAGGGCGACGAAGCGCTTGACGCCCATATCGGCGAATTCCTGGATCACCGCGTCGACCTGATGACGGGCGGCATCGACGCACGTCATGTGCGCGGCCGGCGTCAGGCTGGTCTCGTTCAGGATGCGGCCGACGGTGCGCGCCGTGCGCTCACGCGTCGAGCCGCCGGCGCCATAGGTCACCGAGACGAATTTCGGCTTCAGCGGTTCCAGCCTTGTGACAGTGTCCCACAGCCGCGCCTCCATCTCGTCGTTCTTGGGCGGGAAGAATTCGAAGGAAACCTTGACCTTGTCGCCAATGTCGGGGCGACGGGAAAAGCGGAACTGGTTCATCAGGCGATTTCCCCTATCGAATTCACTTTGGTCTGCTGGCTGTCATTGGCAGGGTCGGCGATCAGCAGGCGCCGGTCGCGGCCAAGCCAGAGTTTGACGGTGAGCCTGGGCTCGCTGCCGCCGCGCGGCTCGAATTCTTGGGCATCCTCGAGATCGAGGCCGGCCTCTGCAAACCACTCGCTGATCTGCCGGTCGGAAAAGCCGAGCCGCATATGCGCGTGCTCTTCGCGCAGGAATTCCAGCGTGTGCGGCGCGAAATCGACGATGACCAGCCGGCCCGACGGCCGCAAAAGCCGCGCCGCCTCGTGGATGGCGCGGGCCGGATCGTCGAGATAGTGCAGCACCTGGTGGATGGTGACGAGATCGAAGGCGTCGCGCTCGACCGGCGGCGAGAAGATGTCGCCCTGGCGCACCTGCGCGTTCGAAACGCCGGCCTTGTCGAGATTGGCACGCGCCACGGTCAGCATCTCGCGCGACATGTCGATGCCGACACCGCGCCGGTAGAGCGGCGAGAAGATTTCCAGGAGCCGCCCGGTGCCGGTGCCGAGATCCAGCATCGACTGGAACGGCCGCTTGCCGACCAGCTTCAGCATCGCCGCCTCGACCGCGCGGTCCGGCACATGCAGCGAGCGGATATGGTCCCAGCTTGCGGCGTTCACGGAGAAATACTCGGCCGCCCGGTCCTGCCGCTTGCGCTTGACCGAGGCCAGGCGCTCGAGATCGCGCTCGACCTGCGGATCGGCGCCGCGAATGCTGGAAACCAGCCCCATGACGAAGTCACGCGCGGAATCGGCATCCGACAGGCGGAAGAACGCCCATGATCCTTCCTGGTAGCGGCCGATCAGCCCGGCCTCGAGCAGCAGCTTCAAATGCCGCGAAACGCGCGGCTGCGACTGGCCGAGAATTTCGGTAAGATCGGAAACGGTGAGGTCGCCACGCGACAACAGTGCCAATATGCGCAGGCGGCTGGATTCGGCCGCCGCCTTCAGCGTATCCACCATGGTGTCGAGCGAAACATGCATCAGCGTATTCTCTTTTCAGCGCATTCACTTTGAAAAAGATATAAACATATGTTTATGTCGATTTTCAAAACCTTGCAAGCGCTATGTCGCTTCCGGACAAGAAAATGCCGCATGCGTGATTTTCCGGCGCGCGCCGCCCAAAAATGTGTAGCGGTCCTGGGACGATGACAGCCAGCAGCACGGAGATGGGCGGAATGACCGGGCCGCGCGAAATGTTCGAGGCACGCGAAGGCGAGCAGAGGCTGAACGAGGATCCGGCAACGATGCCGGCGGATGGCGGCGTCGTCTTTATCGGCCGCATCGCCTCGCCCTGGACGACAAGGGAAAACTGCCCGAAGAACATGCGCACGGCGCGCGAGACCGGGCAGCCGGCGGTGCTGACCGTCGACGCGCCCTATCGCCCTGGCTTGCAGGGCCTGGAGCGCGCCAGCCATGTCATCGTCCTGTCCTGGCTGCACCACGCGCCGCGGAATCTGATTGTGCAAAAACCCCGCCATGCGGCTGAAGCAAAAGGCGTATTCGGCCTGCGTTCCCCTGCCCGACCGAACCCGGTCGGCCTGCATGTGGCAAGGCTCATCGGATTGGACATCGCTACCGGGCGCATCGATCTCGACGCCATCGATGTGCTCGACGGCACGCCGGTCATCGACGTCAAACCTTACTTCGCCTCGACCGACGCCATACCGGAGGCAATCATCGAGGGACGCGAGGAGAGATGACAGCACCGACCGGCCGCCGCCGCGCCATCGCCAAGACGCTGACCGCACTGCTGCCGCTGGCGCCCTATGCCGACATGGAGAAGATCCGTGCGGATGCCGGCGCAGTGCATATGAAGACCTTGCCGCCAGGCATTGCCGTGTGGCTGGCAACCATTGCCCACATCCGCCACATGCACACCGACTATGAAAAGCTGCTGGCCGAGGGTTATGACCGCGACTCCGCCCGTTTCTTCGTCATCGAGCAGACGAACATCGTGCTCACCCGCTGGCGCGCGACACGCCTGCTCGACGCCGACGACGAAGAGGAATGAGGCGGCTATTGTCGCGTCAGCACGGCGATCGCATTGTAACGCTGGCCATCGGCCTGGCCGACCCAGGTCCAGGACAGGTTTCCCATGAAGAAGCGGACGGTGATGTCGCCACCGTCGATGCACTTGTCCTGGCCATAGGTGATGCTTTCATGGAATTCCGCCGACGTCCCGTCCCTCGACGTCTGCGACAGCGATCCGCCGCAGCCGAGTGACGGATAATCGATCGACGCGCCGTCATCCCTGATCGTCATGGCGATCGACCAGTCGGCGCCGGCGTCACCCGCCGGGCTCTGGTGGCCGCTGCCGACCCAGGTGCCGGTCAGCGTCTGCGCCGGCGCATTCACCGTGCAAGGCAGGTTCTGGAAGATCGGCGTCAGTTCGCTGCCGGTCTTCTCGCAGCGATAGGTCTGGCCGTTTTGGCAGAGTTCGTCGCCTTGTTTCACGCACTGCGCGCTGGCCTCGCCCGCGGCGGCGAAATTTATCACAGCTGCGATGATGATCCCAAGCCTGCCCATATTCCCTCCCATTCCAAGCCATCCGATCATAAGGCCATTCCGATCCGGTGTATCGACCCGATCGTGGAGGACGAACGGTGCCGGGCGGTTGGCTCTATGCCTCCTGTCCCGGGCCGGTAGGCTGATGATCCGCCCTGCGCGAGGAGGCACCGATGGACCAGACGACGGCCACACAGGCTACAAAGCCACTGCCCACGGTCGGCGACCGCCATGTCGACCCGCATGCCTATCCCGACGGCATCGCCTTCCTCGACGGCCAGTACCTGCCGATGTCGCAAGCCAAGCTGTCGGTGCTGGATTGGGGATTCCTGCATTCCGACGCCACCTATGACACGGTGCATGTCTGGAACGGCCGCTTCTTCCGCCTCGATCTGCATCTCCACCGTTTCTTCGGCGGGCTCGACAAGCTGCGCATGACCATCCCCTTCGACAGGGATGGCGTAACCGAAATCCTGCACAATTGCGTCGGCCTTTCAGGCCATCGCGCCGCCTATGTCGAAATGCTGTGCACACGCGGCGCCTCGCCGACCTTCAGCCGCGATCCGCGCCAGGCGATCAACCGCTTCATGGCCTTCGCCGTGCCGTTCGGTTCGGTCGCAAATGCCGAACAGATGCAGCGCGGCCTGCGCGTCGCCATCAGCGACAAGATGCGCATCCCGCCGGCATCGGTCGATCCGTCGATCAAGAACTACCATTGGCTCGATCTCGTGCGCGGCCTCTATGACGCCTATGACCGCGGTGCCGAGACCGCACTCATTCTCGACTTCAACGGCAATGTCGCCGAAGGCCCCGGCTTCAACGTTTTCTGCGTCAAGGATGGCAAGCTGTCGACGCCGGCCATCGGCGTGCTGCCCGGTATCACCCGCCGCACCGTCTTCGATCTCTGCGCCGAAGAAGGTCTTTTCGCCGCGGCCGCCGATGTCAGCGTTGCAGCACTCACGGCGGCCGACGAGGTCTTCATCACCTCGACCGCTGGCGGCATCATGCCCGTGACTGAGATCGACGGCGCGGCGATCGCCGACGGCAAGATCGGGCCTGTTACCGGCCGGCTGATGGCGCTCTACTGGCAAAAGCACGACGATTCGGCCTGGTCGTCTCAGGTGAATTATCCCTGATCAAGGGACGTCTTGTTCAAAAAGATTTCCCCTCGCCTCTGGAAAATCACGCGATAGGCCGTATATGCCCGAAAGCGGAGAAGCCTCCGCTTTCATCCAAAAATTGCGCCCGCAAGGGCAAGGATTCCACATCATGACAAACAAGGTTTGGCTCATCACCGGATCCTCGAAGGGTTTTGGCCGCGTCTGGGCCGAGGCCGCATTGGCGCGTGGCGACCGTGTCGCCGCGACCGCCCGTGATGCCGGCACGCTCGCCGATCTGGTCGAGAAATATGGCGACAACATCGCCGCGATCAAGCTCGACGTCACCGACAAGAAAGCCGTCGATGCCGCTGTCGCCGAGGCGCACAAGCGCTTTGGCCGGCTCGACGTCGTCATCAACAATGCCGGCTACGGCCATTTCGGCGCCATCGAGGAAGTCAGTGAGCAGGAAGCCCGCGACCAGATCGAAACCAATGTGTTCGGTGCCCTCTGGGTCACGCAGGCCGTGCTGCCGATCATGCGCGCCCAGCGCTCCGGCCACATCATCCAGATTTCGTCGATCGGCGGCGTCAACGCCTTTGCCTCGCTCGGCCTCTACCATGCCTCGAAATGGGCGCTGGAAGCCTTCAGCCAGTCGCTCAGCATCGAGGTGGCGGAATTCGGCATCCATGTCACGCTGGTCGAGCCGGGCGGCTTCTCCACCGACTGGTCCGGCGCCTCAGCCAAGGTCTCCAAGCCGATGGAGGCCTATGCGCCCGCCCGCGCCAAGATGGCCGAGCGCCGCGCCAACTCGGTCGCCGGCGATCCCGAGGCGACCGGTCCGGCAATGCTGGCCATCGTCGACGCCGCCGAGCCGCCGCTACGGGTGTTCTTCGGTGACGGCGGCCTGCCGATGATCCGTCAGGAATACGCCAACCGCCTCGCCACCTGGGACACGTGGGACCACGTGTCCGTCATGGCGCAAGGCGCCAACAAGAACCGCAAGGGCTGAGGCTTCGGCATTTTGCTACGCCGCTCATCAGTGGCGCAGCCCTTCTGCCACGATGCAACCGCGCGGCTATGCCTGATAAATCCACTGCTCCGGCACCCGCGCCGAAATCTCTTCGCCGGCCCTGATCGTTCCGGGCCTCTCGACCCAGGCGACCACGCCACGCAGCCGTTTGGCCATTTTGGGAAACAGCAGCGCGCCGGCTTCGATGTCGGCCATTCCCGCATTTTCGGCGATCGATCGCCCGGAAATGCGGCATGGTCCGTTCTGGGCGTCGACCTTGAGGGTGACGCCATCCTTGAAGAACAGCAGCGTACCGGCAGGCAGCATCGACAGATGCGGCACGCCTTCGATCACCAGATTGGCGCCGATCCATTCCGGCTTGATCTCCGCAAGGCCCATCCGCCCGGCGACGATGGCCAGCTCGTCCGCCGCCACGATCGACAGCTGCCGCTCGTTGCGCATTTCGGTGCCGCGCGGATACCAGGGTTCGCGCCCGCCCGAGCGCCGCGTTGCGCCCGCGTGGAAATCGCCCAAAATGCCGTCGAAGCCAAGGTGCAATTCCTCCACCGGCCGCGTCTGGAAATGACCCGCCGGCGCGACATAGAGCGCTGCGGCGCGGGCGGAAAGCTTCTTTGCCGGGACGATTTCGACCGGCTTCTCGGCTTCAGGGAAGAGATCCAGCATGGCGTTCCGTCCTCGAATCATGCTCGCCGTTTTTGCTCTTCGGGCGGCAAGGCCGCAAGAGCGGTTTGGGCCATAATGCGCAACTCTTCGGCCGATGCGCCGTCCCGCGCCTGGATCGACATGCCGTTCATGACGCCGGCGATATATTTGGCGAAGCTCTCGACGGAGAAGCCTTCCGGCAGGTCACCCGCCGCTTGGCCTTTGGCCAGACGCTGCGCGATCGCCGCCTCGCTCGCCTTGCGATAGGTCTTGAGTTCATCCGCGATGGCTTGCGCCTGCGGCGAGGCTGCCAGGGCACCGCTGACGAAAAGGCATCCGCCCGGCTTGCCGGGCCTGGAATAGGCCGCCGCCGCGCCCAGCAGCAACCGCCGGATCGCCTCGTGCGTCGACACCGGCGCGCCGAGCGCGTCCAGCGCAAAGCCGATCTCCGTCTCGTGGTAGCGCGTCAGCGCCTTGCGGAACAAGGTCTCCTTGTCGGTGAAGGCGTTGTAGATCTGCGGCGGCGTCAGCCCCATCGCCTCGCGCAACATGGCCAGCGACGTCGCCTCATAACCATGCTCCCAAAACAGATGCATCGCCGCATCCAGCGCCCGGTCCGGGTCGAACGCGCGGGGACGACCACCCCTGGCCTTTTCCAAATTATCCATAGTGATCGATACGAAACCTGTTGACTTGCTCGCTGTGCATAACGTAACAATTGATACGAAACATGGCAAGCCGGAAGACGATCTTCCGGCAAGGCCGTGCAGCCCGAGCAAGGAGAGACCAAATGCCCATCACCGTGACCGCGCCGGAAGGCGTCCTGACAGAGGCCGGAGAGCGCGAGATCCTGCCGCGCCTCAGCGCCGCCCTCATCGAAGCTTCCGGCGCCACCGGCAATGCGTTCTTCACGGCCATCGTCGGCGGCACGGTCCACATCCTGCCGTCGCGCCACATCTATGCCGGCGGCGCCAACAGGCCTGTCGTGATGGTGGAGTTGAAATTGCCCAATATCGCCCTTGGCTCGATCGAGGCCCGCAACGCCTTCATCACCACGGCCGCCGGCATAGTCGCCGAACTCTCAGTGGCCGGGCACAAGCCCGAAAACACCTGGATAAACATCATCAACGCGCCCGACGGCGGCTGGGGCATCGGCGACAGACAATATACCGGCGACGCACTCATTGCCGCCGCCACCGCCGCAGCGCACTGATTTCATAGGGAAGATGTGATGCGGCTCTCCCCTTCGCTGTTCTTCACCACCAATTGCGAGCCGGCACTGGCCTTCTACGAACAGTGCGGCCTTGGCCGGGGAACCATCCTGCTGCGCTGGGGCGATAACGGCATGCCGGTGCGAACCGAAACCATGCGCGGAAAAATCCTGCATGCGCGCTTCGAAGGTCCAGGCGTGCTGTTCCATGCCTCCGACAATGATGATGCCGAGCCGATGAAAGGCTCTGCCATGATGCTGGAATTCGACGACCTGGCAGCCATGCGGGAGCTTTTCTCCCGCGTGGCTGCCGGCGGCCGCATCACCGTGCCCCTGGCGCGGCAATATTGGGGAACCAGCTTCGGCATGCTGGTCGACGCCTATGGCGTGCAGTGGATGTTCAGTTGCTTGGGTCAATAAGGCGAAGGATCACGATCTTCTTACCGGAAATGGAATTGGTGCCGCATTGCCCCCGCGTCGGATCGCTTTCATGTTGGCGAGACACTGCGGAGGTTCTCATGCGACCCGGGCCGGCAATCGCGTTGCTCTGGCTGATCTGGGTGGTCACCTGGATTGTGGCGGCCATGTGGGCTGATCCGGCTCAAAAACGCGCCACCATCGGCGCAGAGGTCCGCTATCGTATCTTCTGGCTGGCAGGCACCGTGCTGCTGTTCGTCCCGGCGAACGGCTATGAAGACAGGTTGAGATTGTGGACTCCGACCCTGGCCGAGGCCTGGGCCTGCATTGCCCTGATCGCCATCGGTCTCATCTTCTCGTGGTGGGCGCGTATTCATCTGGGCAGGCTGTGGTCGGCCTCGGTCACTGCCAAGGCAGACCACCGCGTGGTCGATACCGGCCCCTACGGCCTCGTTCGCCACCCGATCTACACAGGATTGCTGCTGGCGCTCCTCGCCACCATGGTGGCGAAAGGCACTGTCTGGGGCATTGCCGGTGTCGCACTGCTCACCATCGGCATCGTCATGAAGGCAAAACTCGAGGAGCGCTTCCTGCGCGGCGAACTTGGCCCCGCCTATGATGACTACGCGCGGCGGGTGCCGATGCTGGTTCCCTTTACGCCGGCCTGACACGCCAAGCTGCGTTGGAACGACTTTTCGACAACCGGAGCGGAGCGTACTTAAGTCCGTAAGGACCGGCCTGCGCCGGCCGCAGCCTTAACTGCACCACTCATGACTGCTTCGGCCGGCGAAGGCCGCAAGCGCAGAAAGCCTTCGTTTGCAGGCCGGCATCACCTGAATATCGGCGCACGTTAAAGCATCCGGATGAGCGCGCCGCCTATCGAATACCCCGCCCCAAAGGCGCAGATCAAGCCGAAATCGCCGGGTTTCATGTCGGCATGGTTCTCCGACAGCGCGACGATGGCGCCGGCGCCCGCCGTGTTGCCCAGCCGCTCCAGCACCATCGGCGCGCGATCGTGATCGACATCGTGGCCGAACGACAGTTTCAGGATCATCGCATTCATGCGCGCATTGGCCTGATGCAGCCAGAAGCGCCTGATCGCCTGCGGCGTCAGCCCGTGCTCGGCCAGGAATTCGACGATGAATTTCTGGCCGGCGACGGTGACTTCCTTGAACACCTTGTTGCCGACCTGTTTGATCAGATTGCCTTCCAGATTGATCATATAGGGATCATCCTGGGCGGTGCGGGTCTGGTAGCCGAGATTGGTGCGGATGTTGTTCGACATCTGCGTCCACAGCCGCGTATCCAGCACCTCGAAGCGCCCCGGCCGTTTGTCGCCCTGGGCAAGCCCCTCCACAACCATCGACACCGAGGCGTCGCCGAAGATGAAATGCGTCTGCCGGTCGCGGAAATTGAGATGTCCGGTGATGATTTCCGGCGTGGTCACCAGGATGCGCTTGTGTGCGCCCGAGCGCACCAGATTGACCGCCACGTGAAGCGCGGCCGCCGCGGACGAACAGCCAAGTCCCATGTCGAAGCCGGCGCCGGTGGTGCCCAGCGCTTCCTGCATTTCGACGGCGATCGCCGGATAGGGCCGCTGGTGGTGAGAGGCCGAGCAGATGATCAGGTCGATCTGGGACGGTTCAAGTCCCGCGTGGTCGAGCGCCTTCCTGGCCGAGGCGATGCCGAACTCGGCCTCCAGCGACAGCGCATCGTCGGGTCGCGCCGGAATGCGCGGCGTCATGCGGGTCGGGTCGAGAATGCCTTCGCGCTCGATGACATGACGGGATTTCACGCCCGAGGCGTGGACGATGAAGTCGCTGTCGGATTTCTGCAGCAGCGCCTCGCCGGTGCCCTGACGGCGCGCATTCTCCGTGTCGACCCAGTTGTTGAAGCTCTCGACCAGTTCTTCATTCGTGATGACAGCTTCAGGAATTTCAGCGCCAATGCCGCTGATGATGACGCGATGCATGTTTCAGTCCGTCCCATCCGCAGGCGTTGCGGCTTCATGTGGGCGCCGAAACGCTTCGGCGCAACACTTTTCTCATCCGGTCGGTTTACGCCGGCTTAAACCAGATGTTGAGGCCGGCTTGAACCAGGATTTCACCAGGCGCACAGCTTGGTGTTGGTCTGCGGGTTGTTCCAGCAGGCGCCGTCGTCACGGCTGCGCACGAACTGCCCCGGCAGCGGCACGTTGCGGCGACCGAGATTGACATAGCCATAGGCAAAGCCCGGCCCGTCGATCTCCAGCACATAGGTCGGGTAACCCGGCGCCGATATCCGGAAACTGCCGGCATCATCGATCGCGCGGTAGCTGCACGGGAAATACCCATCATCCGATGTGAAGCAGCGCGCACGCTTGGCTTGGGCCGAAACCGAGAACGCCAGAAGTGCCGCCGCGCACACGCCGCCGCCGTAAAGCAATCTTTTCAAACTCATCATTCCCCCCTGCCACGCGGCCATCGTGGCCCCTCGCGATGAATTGGGCATGACGGCGAAACCGGGTCAAGCCACGGCAATCGACCTCAGGCGAAGTGGATAATCTAGCCGGCCCGCTTGGCGACAATGAAGATACGCGGGAAGCGCAGCAGCACCTTGCCGTTCGCCATTCTGGGATAGGCCTGTTTGACCTTGGCCGTGTAACTATCCAGGAACATCTTGCGCTCGTCGGCGTCCAGCGGATCGAGGAACGGCTTCAGCCCGGTCGATCTCACCCATTCGACGATCGCCTCTGCGTCGGCCAGGGGATGATTGTAGGCCGTATGCCAGATATCCAGCCGGCCGGAGAGCGGCGAGAGCAGGTCGTAATAGAACGACACGGGCGGCAACGGTCCGCGCGCCGCACCCTTGAGCTTGTCGGCGAACGGCATTTCGGCGGCGGTTTCCCGCATCGCTTGATGCGACGGTTCAAGCAGGTTGTCCGGCATCTGGACGGCCAGCGCGCCACCAGGCGCCAGAAAGCCCATCAGCCGCTGGAACACCGCCGGATGCGTGGGCAGCCACTGGAACACCGCGTTGGCGAAGATCACATTGACCGGTTCGGCCGGCTGCCATGTCGACGCGTCCGCCAGGTCGAAGCTGACATTGGGCAGGCGTGCCCTCGCCTTCTCGATCATGTCGGGAGAGGTGTCGAAGCCACTCACCTGCGCATCCGGCCAGCGCTCGACCAGAAGCTCGGTCGAATTGCCAGGCCCGCAGCCTATGTCGACAACCCGGCGCGGGAAATCGACCGACACCTGCGCGGCCAGATCGCGCGCCGGTCGCGTGCGCTCATCCTCGAACTTCAGATATTGGGCGGCGGACCAATCAGCCATTTGAGCTCCTCATGTGGCTTTGAGAGTTCACCGCCCTAGCGATCCCCTACCGCGTCAGCCGCTTGTGCGTCATGCGGTGCGGCGCTGCCGCTTCCGCACCGAGGCGGCGCAGCTTGTCCTTTTCATATTCCTCGAAATTGCCTTCGAACCACTCGACATGCGCGTCGCCTTCGAAGGCGAGCATGTGCGTGGCCATGCGGTCGAGGAACATGCGATCGTGGCTGATGATGACGGCGCAGCCGGCATAGGCCTCGAGCGCGTCTTCCAACGCTCCCAGCGTTTCGGTGTCGAGGTCGTTGGTCGGTTCGTCGAGCAGCAGGACATTGCCGCCGCCCTTCAGCATCTTGGCCAGATGCACGCGGTTGCGCTGGCCGCCCGAAAGGTTGCCGACTTTCTGCTGCTGGTCGCCGCCGCGGAAATTGAAGGACGAGCAATAGGCGCGGCTGTTGATCTCGTGCTTGCCGAGCTTGATGATTTCGGCGCCGCCGGAGATTTCTTCCCACACGGTCTTGTTGCCATCGAGCGCGTCGCGGCTCTGGTCGACATAACCGAGCTTGACCGTCTCGCCGATGCGCACGGTGCCAGCATCCGGTTTTTCCTGGCCGGTGAAGGTCTTGAACAGCGTCGTCTTGCCGGCGCCGTTCGGGCCGATGACGCCGACGATGCCGCCCGGCGGCAGCCGGAACGACAGGTTTTCGATCAGAAGCTCGTCGCCAAAACCCTTGTTGAGGCCTTCGACCTCGATGACGACATTGCCGAGACGCTCGCTCGACGGAATAACGATCTGCGTGTCGGTCGGCTTGCGGTTCTGCGACTGCTCGACCAGTTCCTCATAGGCCTTGATACGCGCCTTCGACTTGGTCTGGCGCGCCTTCGGCGAGGACTGGATCCACTCGCGCTCGCGCCAGATCGACTTCTGACGGGCGTCGTCCTCGCGGCCTTCCTGGATCAGGCGCTTGGCCTTGGCGTCGAGATATTTGGTGTAGTTGCCCTCATAGGGAATGCCGCGGCCACGGTCGAGCTCGAGGATCCAGCCGGTGACATTGTCGAGGAAGTAGCGGTCGTGGGTGATGATCAGCACCGAGCCGGGATAATCGCGCAGGTGCTTTTCCAGCCACGCCGTGGTCTCGGCGTCGAGATGGTTGGTCGGTTCGTCGAGCAGCAACAGGTCGGGCTGTTCCAGAAGCAGCCTGCAGAGCGCCACGCGGCGACGCTCGCCGCCCGACAGGTTGGTGACTTCGGAATCGGCCGGCGGGCACTGCAGCGCGTCCATCGCCATCTCGACCTGCTGGTCGAGATCCCAAAGGTTGAGCCGGTCCATCTCGTCCTGCAGCTTGGCGGACTCGTCGGCCGTCTCGTCGGAATAGTTCATCATCAATTCGTTATAGCGCTCGATGATGGCGGTCTTCCTGCCGACGCCGTCCATGACGTTTTCACGCACGGTCTTGGAGTTGTCGAGATGCGGCTCCTGCGCCAGGTAGCCGACGGTGGCGCCTTCGGCCAGCCATGCCTCGCCCTGAAACTCCTTGTCGAGCCCGGCCATGATGCGCAGGATGGTCGACTTACCCGAGCCGTTGGGTCCGAGAATGCCGATCTTGGCGTCCGGATAGAAGGACAGATGAACATTGTCGAGCACCTTCTTGGTGCCATAGGCCTTCGACAGGCCGGACATGTGATAGATGAACTGGCGTGCCACGCGCGCTTTCCCTGAAAAACCGACTGAATTGTCGAATTGAATGGAGGTTGGCCGCTATGTAGGCGATGCGGCGGCGAACGGCAATCGCTTTTGCCAGATCAAGCCGAACACACGGACAAGTGCGCGCTGACCGCCGAAGTTTTCCGCCGGTCACCAGGCACGTTGAAATCTCCGGTTAACCCTTCCGCGTCAAGACAGGATTGGGGTGGAATCGCTGGCTCGCCGCGATTCCAGTAGAGAAAGCGGATCGACGGCAGTGCTGAACAGTTTCCTGCTCCTTGCCGAAGCGGTCGTCTACTTCAGCGTCATGGTGACGCTTTTCCGCTTCCGCAAGCGCATCGGTCTCGGCGTCTTCGTCTGCGCGCTCGGCGTCATGCATTTCCTGGAAACCTATCTCGCCAGCGTCTTTTATGTCGCGCTGCCGTTCGGCCTGGTCTCGCCGGGCTCGGCGGTGCTGTTTTCAGGCAAGCTGGTGATGCTGCTCCTGCTCTACATCAAGGAGGACGCCGCCACCGTGCGCCAGCCCATCTATGGCCTGCTGCTCGGCAATGCGGTGATGATCGGGCTGGCGCTGCTGTTGCGCCTGCATGCCATCGCGCCGCTCCCCGACGGCAAGCTGCCCGATATCGGCTTCATCGACGAGATGGGCTGGCTGATGGTGTGGGGCACGACGCTCCTGTTCATCGACGCCATCCTGATCATCCTGCTCTATGAAAGACTTGGGCGCACCCTGCGCAAGGCGCAGTTCGCGCGCATCCTGATCTGCGTCGCCTGCGTGCTGACCTTCGACCAGGCCGGTTTCTTCACCGCGCTGCATTTCGTCGCCGGCGCGCCGATCGCGGTCTTCTTCGGCGGCTGGTTCGCCAAGATGGCGGCGGCGCTGGCCTTCAGCGGCATGCTCGTGGCTTACCTCAGATGGTTCGAGGCCCGCGACATTGCGCTGCCGCGCGGGCTGACCGACATTTTCGAAACGCTGACCTATCGCGAGCGCTATGAAGCGCTGGTAGAGCATATCGGCCGCGACGGCCTGACCGGCCTGCTGCATCGCGGCCGCTTCGACGCCGACGGTGAAGCCGCCGTCGAGGTCAGCCTGCACACGGCGAGGCCCCTCAGCCTGCTGATCATCGATGTCGACCATTTCAAGTCGATCAACGACCGTTTCGGCCATGCCGAAGGCGACAAGGTGCTGAAAGCAATCGCGGCCCTGCTCCGCGAAGTGGCGAGCGCCGAAGACCAGGTGTTCCGCATCGGCGGCGAGGAGTTCGCCATCCTCAGTTCGCGCCCGCATCCGGTCGCCAGGCTGTTTGGCGAAAGCATCCGTTACGCCGTCAAGGCATCGCCTGTGGCCAGCCGCTTCGAGCTGACCGTCAGCGCCGGCGTTTCAACCGTCAGCGAAACGACGCGCTGTCTTGCCGATCTGTTCGCCCTCGCCGACCAGCGCCTCTACAAGGCGAAGTCGACCGGACGCGACCGCGTCGTCGGCGAGCCGGGCGGCCATGAGCCGGACGCCGCCATCGCCTGGACCAAGTCGGCGCAGTTCTGATCTAAAGCAATTCCAGGATTTCTCTGTCGCGCAATGCCGGCCAGCCGCCTGTGCTTACTGGAACCCGATCGCGTCGACGGTGCCTGTCGGGCAACCGGCCTTGTTGGTCGGTACGGAAGCCAGCAGCAGGTCCTTGAGCGAACTGTTCGGGCCGATCGGGCCGGCAAGGCCGAGCGTCAGTTCGCCGATCAGCCGCCGGCCGTTCGACGGATCGATGACGCAGGACACCCGCACGCGATCCCCTGCCCCGGCACCGAAGGCCTGGTCGAAGGCGCCACGGATCTGGTCCGCCGTCAGCTTGCCGCCAATGGTCTTGGCGAAGAGCTCGCGCACCGGCGAGGCATTCACCTGTCGCATCAGGCCGAGTGCGTCGGAGAAGTATTCCTGCTGGCTCTTGCCGTAGCAGGTGCCGTGCTTGATCCATTCATGCCGTTCCAGCTGGGAGGCCGTGCCCGGCATCACCTGGTCGAGCTCCTTGCGGGTGCCGGCGTCCAGATTGACAGGCGGCAGATCGTTCCAGTGGGCAGGATTGTCGTTGGCCTTGTCGCTGGCCGCCACCTGGCAATAGAAATTGCCGTTCGGCTGCGGCCACAGCCCATGCAAGGTGAAGTTGGTGGCGTCGAACTCGTTCGGGCTCTGCGCCCGGCATTCGGTCTTGCTCGACTTGGTCTCGCAAAAAGCCGGCTGCCAGCTCAGCGCGAAGACATATTCGGGTTTCCCCGAGGCGGCGGGCTTGCCTTGTCCGCCAGGTGCCGCCGGCGCCGTCGCGGCACTGCTGCCCGCCAGATGGCCGCAAGTGACCTTCACCCAGCGGCGCTCCGGATCGGCGCCCGGCACCAGGATCAGATAATGCGTCGGCGCGTCCTTGTTGCCGGCAAGCAGCTGGTAGCTCTGTCCGGCATCGGTCGAGACATTGCCGGGGTTCTTGCCGTTCTTGATGGCTTGCGTCGCCGGACAGGCCGCATCGGCAACGAAGGTGCCGCTCATCTTGACTTCGGCATGCGCAGCATTGGCCAGCGATACCGCCAGCATGGCCAATCCGAAAACGACATCAATGCGCATGAGAAATCCCCGGCTGAGAAGTGGGCGACAGACTGAAGCTGTCTCCATGTCAGAATTGCGATATTTTGCGGGTCGAACGCAAGAAACATCGTCGCGCAAAAGCATTTGCTGTGGATTGACGCGTAACCGGCGGCGGCGCAAACAAAGCCAACAACGATAATACGAGAGGGAGAGCGGGCGGCCATGCCTTTCAATCAGCAACGCATGGTCCGCTCACCGACCGGCGCCGATCTCAACCTCCTCGTCAGCCGCGCTGAAGGCAAACCGCGCGCGGTCGTCCAGATCAACCACGGCCTGGCCGAGCATGCCGCGCGCTATGCCCGCTTTGCCGATTTTCTCTCGGCGCGCGGCTTCCACGTCTATGTCCATGACCATCGCGGCCATGGCACGACCAAGGCCTCCGATGCGCCGCTCGGCAAATTCGCCGACGAGGATGGCTCGGCCAAGGTGATCGCCGATGTCGATGCCATCCACGATCTCATCGCCGGTGAATGCCCGAACCTGCCGGTCATCCTTTTCGGTCATTCGATGGGCGCGTCGGTGGCGCTGAACTACCTTTTGGAGCACGCCCCGCGCCTCCAAGCCGCCGCGATCTGGAACGGCAATTTCTCACAAGGGCGGCTTGGGCAGGTAGCGCTCGGCATCCTCGCCTGGGAGCGGATGCGGCTGGGCTCCGACGTCCCGTCCCGCCTGCTGCCGAAACTCACCTTTCAGGCCTGGGGCAAGGCAGTGCCCAATCACCGCACGCCGTTCGACTGGCTGTCGCGCGACGAGGCCGAGGTGGCGAAATACATCGCCGATCCGCTGTGCGGCTGGGATGCCTCTGTGTCGATGTGGCGCGACGTGGTCTCGATGGCGCTCAACGGCGGCAAGGATGCCGCCTTCGCCGGCGTCCGGCGCGACCTTCCCATCGCCGTCGTAGGCGGCGAGAAAGATCCCGCTTCGGACCATGGCAAGGGCATCATCCACCTTGCCAATCGCATGCGCGGGATGGGCTTTTCGAATCTCGTTTCAAAGGTTTACGCCGACACCCGCCACGAAAGCCTGAACGAGGTGAACCGCGATATCATCATGAATGATTTCGCCACCTGGACCGACAGCGTGCTGAAATAGCGACCTGCATCCTTTTCGAACCGGCCCGGTGGCCTATTGCAAGGGCCGTGACAGCCGATGCCGGGCTTGATAGAGGCTCTGCTTTCGCGGCAATCATGGTGATTGCGGCAATCACGGTGATTTATGGCCGAACCACCCCTGAAAGGCGTCCGCGTCGTCGAACTCGCCCGCATCCTCGCCGGGCCATGGGCCGGGCAATTGCTTGCCGATCTCGGCGCCGACGTCATCAAGGTCGAAAGTCCCGATGGTGGCGACGACACCCGCAAATGGGGCCCGCCCTTCGTCATGAGCCATGACGGCGAGAACCTGTCGGCCGCCTATTACCATTCCTGCAACCGCGGCAAGCGCTCCATTGCCATCGATTTCTCGACGCCGGAGGGCGCCGAGACCGTGCGCCGGCTGGTCGCGACCTCGGATGTGCTGATCGAGAATTTCAAGCTTGGCGGCCTGAAGAAATACGGGCTCGACTATGACAGCCTGCGCATGATCAACCCGCGCCTCGTCTATTGCTCGATCACCGGCTTCGGCCAGGACGGGCCCTATGCGCCCCGCGCCGGCTACGACTTTATCATCCAGGCGATGGCCGGCATGATGTCGATCACCGGCGAGGTCGGCCGCGAGCCGCAAAAGGCCGGCGTCGCCATTTCGGACATCTTCACAGGGCTCTATTCCGTCATCGCCATCCAGGCCGCGTTGCGGCATGCCGACCGGACGGGCGAAGGCCAGCATATCGACATGGCGCTGTTCGACACGCAGATCTCGGCGCTCGGCAACCAGAACCTCAATTATCTCGTCTCCGGCAAGTCGCCGGTGCAGATGGGCAATGCGCATATGAACATCGCGCCTTACGAGGTGGTGCCGGTCCAGGACGGCCACATTATCCTGGCGGTCGGCAATGACGGCCAGTTCGCCAAATTCTGTGCCGCGGTCGGGCTGGATGAACTGTCGACCAATCCCGATTTCGCCACCAATCCGGCCCGGGTCGCCAACCGGGTGAAGCTGCGCGAACGCATCGTCGAGGCGCTGAGCACGCTCGATCGCGACCCGCTGCTGGCAAGGCTGGAAGCGGCAAGCGTGCCGGCGAGCCCGATCAACACGATCGGCCAGATGTTCGCCGACCCGCAGACGATCGCGCGCGGCATGCGGCTCGACCTCGACGACGGCCATGGCAATCTTCTGCCCTCGGTGCGCGCGCCGATGGTGATGTCGGGCACGCCGCTGGTCTATGAGCGCCCTTCGCCGCGCCTGGGCGAACACACCGACGAAATCCTTGCCGAACTGGAGAGATCAGCGAAATGAAGACCGGTGGACAACTGATCGTCGAGGCGCTGGAAGCGAACGGCACCGACCGCATCTTCTGCGTGCCCGGCGAATCCTATCTGGCGGTGCTCGACGCGCTGCACGATTCATCGATCCGCACCATCGTCTGCCGCCAGGAGGGGGGTGCCGCGATGATGGCCGACTGCCAGGGCCGGCTGACCGGCAAGCCCGGCATCTGCTTCGTCACCCGCGGCCCCGGCGCCACCAACGCGTCCGCCGGCATCCACATCGCCATGCAGGATTCGGTGCCGCTCATCCTGTTCATCGGCCAGGTTGCCAGCCATGCCAAGGAACGCGAGGCGTTCCAGGAGGTGGACTACAAGAAGTTCTTCGGCGACATCGCCAAATGGGTGGTCGAGATCGATGACGCCTCGCGCATCCCCGAATTCGTCACCCGCGCCTTCGCGGTCGCGACGTCGGGCCGGCCTGGCCCGGTCGTCATCTCGCTGCCCGAAGACATGCTGACCAGCGCGGTCGAGGCTCCGGAAGCGCTTCCCCACACGCTTGTCGAGACCTATCCCGGCGGGGCCGAACTCGACGCGCTGGAAATGCTGCTCAACGGCGCCAAGCGACCATTCGTCATCCTCGGCGGCACACGCTGGAATGAGGAAGCGGTTGCGCGCATGCGCACCATATCGGAGACATGGTCGCTTGCCGTCGGCTGCTCTTTCCGCCGCCAGATGCTGTTCGACCATCTTCACGCGAATTACGCCGGCGACGTCGGCATCGGCATCAACCCCAAGCTGGCGGCGCAGATCAAGGCGGCCGACGTCGTGCTGTTGATCGGCGGACGCATGGGCGAGATGCCCTCCTCCGACTATACGCTGCTGAAAAGCCCCTACCCCGACCAGGCGCTGGTGCACGTCCACGCCGACGCCGGCGAGCTCGGCCGCGTCTACCGGCCGACGCTGGCGATCAACGCCTCGCCTGGAGCCTTCGTCGAGGCCTTTGCCAAGCGCAAACCCGCCGGCACGCCATCCTGGTCAGCCGAGACAGCCAAGGCACATGCCGCCTATCTCGAATGGTCGACGCCGCCGCAGACGGGTCCGGGCGACGTACAGATGGGCCCGATCATGACTTATCTGGAACAGGAGTTGCCGCACGACGCCATATTCGCCAACGGCGCCGGCAACTACGCCACCTGGGTGCACCGCTTCCACCGCTTTCGCCATTTCGGCACGCAGGCGGCGCCGACCTCCGGCTCGATGGGCTACGGCACCCCGGCCGCGGTCGCCGCCAAGGCGCTTTATCCGGATCGCACCGTTATCGCCTTTGCCGGCGACGGCTGCTTCCTGATGAACGGCCAGGAGTTCGCCACCGCCGTGCAATATGACCTGCCGATTATCGTGATCGTCGTCAACAACGGCATTTACGGCACCATCCGCATGCATCAGGAACGCGAATATCCCGGCCGCGTCGTCGCCACAGATCTCAGGAATCCCGACTTCGCGTCGCTGGCACGCGCCTATGGCGGCCATGGCGAGACGGTCGAGAAGACGGCCGATTTCGCGCCGGCCTTCGAGCGAGCTCGCGCCAGCGGCAAGCCGGCCATCGTCGAAATCAGGCTCGACCCCGAAGCGATCACGCCGACCCGCACGATGACGCAGATCCGCGACAAGGCTTGATCCAGACAAAAGGGGCGGTCGCCCGCCCCTTTTGTCCAAGCGGCTTGCGCTATTTCGCCGCCTCGATCTGGCCGCGGATCTCGCCATCCTTGTTGGCGGCGGTGTGGACGTTGACATAATAGTTGCCGGCCGCCAGATCGGCGGCTTGCGCGTCCGTCAGCGTTGCCGAACCCTTGATCGGGCTCTTGAGCTTGCCTTTGAACGGGATGACTGGATCGGCGTTCGCCCCCATCGCCGCCGGGCCATGAATATGCGCTGCCGTCGCCGGTCCGCTGAGGCCGGAATATTTGACGTTCCAGCTGAGTTTCTTCTTGGTGGTGTCGAAGGTGAGCGTGGCGGTGCCTTTGCCCTTGGTGGTGACGGGCGGGTTCTGCTGGCCGCCATCGAGCGTTGCCTTGTACTTCACCACCTCGGCCATTGCTGGCGAAGCGAGCAGAAAGGCGGTCGATACGGCCAGGGCCGAAAGCACCGGCAGGATAGAATATGTGCGCATGAAGAACCTCCGATTGGCTGCCGCATGCGTCGCTGCTCCCCCGGCGCGCGCATGCCTCAACTGCAACGGCTGGGCGACGCAATGTTTCCATGAACACGGATTTGTGAAGAAAGGGCGATCCCTTGCCCTTCCGGCGTTCCGAGAGAGAAGTCAGACCGACGCCAGCGCTTGCGTCAGGTCTGCGATCAGATCGTCCGGATGCTCGACACCGATCGACAGCCTGACCGTGGTCTCCAGCACGCCGATGCGCTGTCGCACGTCGAATGGAATGCCGGAATGGGTCATGGCCGCCGGATGGCTTGCGAGCGACTCGGTGCCGCCGAGACTTACCGCCAGCTTGAAGATCTGCAGGGCGTTGAGAAAGGCGAAAGCCGCCTTCTCTCCGCCTTTGATGTCGAAGGAGAAAGTCGAGCCGGCGCCGCTGCATTGCCTCACATAAGCGCGGCCCGCGGGCGTATCCTCGCCCAGGAACGGCAGATAATGCACCTTCTCGACCTTGGCATGATCGCGCAAGAATTCGGCGACCAGGCGCGCATTGTCGTTGGCCCGCTCCATGCGGATCGACAGCGTCTCCAGCGAACGGCCGAGCATCCAGCAGGAATGCGGGTCGAGTTGCGTGCCGATCGCACCGCGCAGCGCCTTGATCGGCTTGGTGACCGCCTTGCTGCCCATGGCCGCTCCCGCAATGAGGTCGGAATGGCCGCCGACATATTTGGTCAGCGAATAGACGGAGACATCGGCGCCATACTCGATCGGCCGCTGGAACACCGGGCCGAGCAACGTGTTGTCGCAGACAATGATCGGTGCTGACCCTTGGCTCGCCCCAATCTCATCAGCGATCGTCCGCATCAGCGCGATGTCGACCAGGCTGTTGGTCGGATTGGACGGCGTCTCGATCAGGATGACTGAAACACGCCCCTTCGCCACCGCGGCATCGGCGGCTGCCCGAACCGCCTTTTCATCGACACCATCGGCGAAACCGACGGCGCCGATGCCGAAGGCGGACAGCGTGCGCGTCAGCAGCGTCTCGGTGCCGCCATAGAGCGGCTGCGAATGCAGGATGACATCGCCCGGACGGGCATAGGCGAGCAGTGTCGTCGCGATCGCCGACATGCCGGAGGAAAACAGGATGCAGGCGTCCGTCCCTTCATAGATCGCCAGCCGGTCCTCGACGATCTCGCTGTTGGGATGGTTGAAGCGCGAATAGACGAGACCCGATGCCGTGCCGCTCGGCGGTTCCTTGCGGCCGGACGTGTAGTCGAAGAAGTCGCGCCCCTCTTCCGCCGATTTGAACACGAAGGTCGAGGTCAGGAACACCGGTGGCTTGACCGCGCCTTCCGACAGCTGCGGATCGAAACCATAGCCCAGCATCAGCGTCTCCGGATGGAGCTTGTGGTTGCCAATATGGGTTTTCGACGGGCGTGGCGCGGTCATGGCTTTTCCTGCTTTCGAGGGATGTCGCACCGCAATTTATGCGATCCCGACCAGCCAGTCCTTGCTATTCTCGGGCTCGCATGGCCGCATGCCTGCAACAAACTGCCGAAAGAGAGCAAAAATGCAGCAGAAGGTAGCCGATGATTTCGACCTCAGGATTCTGCGCGAACTGCGGGCCGACGCCCGCATCACCAATCACGACCTCGCCGAGCGCATCGGCCTGTCGGCATCGCCTTGCCTGAGGCGCGTGCGGCGGCTGGAGGAGACGGGCGTGATCAAGGGTTACACCACGCTGGTCGATCCCGCCGTCTTCGGCTGGAGCATGGTCGCCATCGCCACAATCCGGCTCAGCCGGCAGAACGAGGACGAGATCGTCATGTTCGAAGAGGCGATCCGCGGCTGGGAGGAGGTGCTGGAATGCCATCTTGTCACCGGTTCGCGCGACTATGTGCTGAAGGTGGTGACAGGCAGCCTCGAACAGTACGAGCGCTTCATCAAGGAAAAGATCGCGCGGCTGAAATGCGTCGCATCGATCGAGACCAGCTTCGTCATGAACACCATAAAGGAACGGCGCCTCTGAAGGCGCCGTTCCATTTTACGTTTGAGCATGACCTTTGCGGGATCACGCTCCGCAAGGTTTACTTGATCGCCTTGTCGGTGATTGCGGTTGTGTAGGCGCCCTTCGGCTCCTTGGTAATGATCTTCTGGTCGAGCAGCGCCTTGGCGGTGCGCTCGTAGGTCGCCGGATCGAGCTTGCCGTCGGCATTGTCGATCAGCTTGGCGACTTCGCTCATCATGCGCTTCTGATGGTTCTCGTCCTGGCCGCCGCCATCCATGACGATGCCTGCGGCCTCGTCATTGTTGTCGACAGCGTATTTCCAGCCCTTCATCGAGGCGCGCACGAAACGCACCATCTTGTCGGCGAAGGCCGGATCCTTGAGCTTGTCTTCGGACGCATAGAGCCCGTCCTCGAGCAGGTCGTTGCCCATCGCCGAGTAATTGAACACGGTCAACTGTTCCGGCTTGTAGCCGGCGTCGATCAGCTGCCAGTACTCGTTGTAGGTCATGACCGAGATGCAATCCGCCTGCTTCTGAATCAGCGGCTGCACGTCAAAGCTCTGCTTGAGAACGGTGACGCCGTCCTTGCCGCCATCGGTCTTGAGGCCGAGCTTGTTCATCCAGGCATAGAACGGATATTCATTGCCGAAGAACCAGACGCCCAGCGTATGGCCCTTGAAGTCGGCCTCGGTCTTGATCGGCCCGTCCTTCGGGCAGACCAGCTCCATGCCGGCCTTCTTGAAGGGCTGGGCAATGTTGACCAGCGGCACCCCCTTTTCGCGCGCGGCGAGCGCACCGCCCATCCAGTCGACGATGACATCGGCGCCGCCGCCGGCGATCACCTGCTCAGGCGCGATATCGGGGCCGCCCGGCTTGATGTCGACGTCGAGGCCTTCTGCTTCATAGAAACCCTTGGCCTTGGCTACATAGTAGCCGGCAAACTGGGCCTGCGTGACCCATTTCAGCTGCAACGTCACCTTGTCGGCGGCCATTGCCTGGAACGCAGCCAGCGACATCGCGCCGGCCAAAACTGGAATGACAAGTCTTTTCATGTTTTTACCCTCTGAAGTTAGCACCCTTAAACCCACCGCCCCTATCCACCACGGACAGAGGGATGCCAAAACGTGACGGCTCTTTCGACAAGAGCGACCACGCCATAAAAGACCGAACCCGCAAGTGCTGCAACTGCGATTTCGGCCCAGACCATGTCGATGTTCATCCGCCCGACCTCGGTCGAGATGCGGAAGCCCATGCCGACCACGGGCGTGCCGAAGAACTCGGCGACGATGGCGCCGATCAGTGCCAGCGTCGAGTTGATCTTCAGCGCGTTGAAGATGAAGGGAGCGGCCGCCGGCAGCCTGAGCTTGATCAGTGTCGGCCAATAGCCCGACGCGTAGGTGCGCATCAGGTCGCGCTCCATATGGCCTGATGCGGCGAGCCCGGCGACCGTGTTCACCAGCATCGGGAAGAACGTCATGATGATGACGACCGCCGCCTTGGACTGCCAGTCGAAGCCGAACCACATGACCATGATGGGCGCCACGCCGATGATCGGCAGCGCCGAGACCATGTTGCCGATCGGCAAAAGCCCACGCCGCAGGAACGGCACGCGGTCGGCGAGGATGGCGGTGATGAAGCCGGCGCCGCTGCCGACGACATAGCCGAAGATCACCGCCTTGAAGATGGTCTGGCGCACATCGGCGCCGAGCACCGGAAGCGAACCGGCGATGCGCGCGCCGATGGCGCTTGGCGGCGGCAACAGGATGAAGGGGATGCCGGCGCCGCGCGTCACCGCTTCCCAGATTATCAGGATCCAGGCGCCGAAGATGGCGGGGATGACCAGGCGCAGCGCTTTGCGGGCCGAGTTCGCCATCGGGCGAAGCCCCGACAGCACCGCCACGCAGCGCCAGCCAAGCAGCCAGGCAGCCGCGAGCAGCAGGAAGTACGGCGCCAAGGCCGTGCCCTCGAACCCCGCAATGCCCGAGATCAGCAGCCAGGCAACGAGATGGGCGCCGACGAACAGCACGACGGCCTCTGCAAGCGAAGGAATCCTGAGCATCGAACCCAGCGCCGCCACGATCGCCAGGCCGAGCATCAGGCCCTTGGTTCCGAGATAGGGATAGTTGATGCTGACGGTCGGGTCCGCGAGCGCTGCCGCTTCCGGCTTCGACATCGCGCCGAGCGCGATTGCGATCACGCACAACACGATCGCCAGCACGGCTTGCCAGGAGGGTTTCAGCCAGGTCATGCCGGCCTCCCGCCCATGGCGCGATCGACGATGCGCCCGGCAATTCCGACCACCATGACCAGCAGTGCCGCCACGATGGAGCCGGCGACCAGCGCCGACCAGATGTCGATGGACTGGCTGTAATAGGCGCCGGCAAGCAGCTTGGCGCCGATGCCGGCGACAGCACCTGTCGGCAGTTCGCCGACGATGGCACCGACAAGGCTCGCCGCCACCGCCACCTTCATCGAGGTGAACAGGAACGGCACCGAGGCCGGCACGCGCAGCTTCCAGAAGGTCTGCGACGCACTGGCATTGTAGGTGTGCATCAGGTCGAGATGCATGATCTCGGGCGAGCGCAGCCCCTTCACCATGCCCACCGTCACCGGGAAGAACGACAGATAGGTCGAGATCATCGCCTTCGGGATCAGCCCGGTGATGCCGATCGCCGCCAGCACCACGATGATCATCGGCGCCACCGCCAGGATCGGAATGGTCTGCGAGGCGATGATCCACGGCATCAGGCTGCGGTCGAGCGTCGCCACATGCACGATGCCGACGGCGATGATGATGCCGAGCGCGGTGCCGAAGGCAAAGCCGAGCAGCGTCGACGACAACGTCACCCAGGCATTGTAGACGAGGCTGCGGCTCGAGGTGATGGGCCGCAGAAACGTGTTCTCGAAGAAGTTCACCGTCACCTGATGCGGCGCCGGCAGCGTCGGCTTCGGCTGCGCCAGCGTCTTGCCGATGAACTCGACGGCGCCCGGCGTTTCGTTGGCCCGGGTGTCGAGATCACGCTGGAACGGCGCGTTGAGGATGACGGCGAAGACGTACCAGAGCACGACGACGCCGGCGAGGATGGAGGTCACGGGGACGAGCTTGTCGCGGAAGCTATCCATCTAGTGCTGCCCTCTTCCCGCCAACAAGAGAGGACGAGGCCACCCATCCTTCGTCATCCCGAAGGCATGGTTGGCCGCCCCCTCACCCAGCCTCCGCTTCGCTCCGGCCATCCTCACCCCGGTTGGGAGAGGAGAAGTCTCGTCCTGCCCCCGCTCAATCATCATAGCTGTGCCCCGTCCTCAACCCATCGCGCACGCGGGCAGCTATCGCCAAAAACTCCGGCGTCTCGCGGATGTCGAGCGGCCGCTCCTTCGGCAGCGTCGACTCGATGACATCGCTGACGCGGCCCGGGCGCGGCGACATGACGACGATGCGCGTCGACAGATAGACTGCTTCCGGAATGGAGTGGGTGACGAAGCAGATGGTCTTGTTGGTCCGCCCCCACAACTCCAGCAATTGCTCGTTGAGGTGGTCGCGCACGATCTCGTCCAGCGCGCCGAACGGTTCGTCCATCAGCAGCAGGTCGGCGTCGAAGGCCAGCGCTCGCGCGATCGAGGCGCGCTGCTGCATGCCGCCGGAAAGCTGCCAGGGGTATTTCTTCTCGAAGCCCGAGAGGTTGACGAGATCGAGCGTGCGCTTGATGCGTTCCGCCTGCTCCGCCTTCGACAGGCCCATGATCTCCAGCGGCAGCGCGACATTGCGCTCGATGGTGCGCCACGGAAACAGGGCGGCTGCCTGGAAGACATAGCCATAGGCGCGTTTCTCGCGCGCCTGCTCCGCCGTCATGCCGTTGACCGAGATCGTGCCTGATGTCGGTTTCTCCAGATCGGCGATGACGCGCAGCAGCGTGGTCTTGCCGCAGCCGGACGGTCCGATGAAGGAGACGAACTCCCCCTTGCCGATCGTCAGGTCGACGTTGGACAGTGCCTGGACGGGGCCGTCATTGGTCTGGAAGGTGAGGCCAAGTTTGCTTGCCGCGACGACGGCTGGCGAAATCCCTGTCATCGGCCGCTGCCTGCCTGTTCCCGCCAAAGGGGCGTCGGCCGGAATCCGATTGCTTTTATCGCGATGTTGTTTTCCACTCGCCCTGTCCCATTGGCCCTGTTCCACGCAAATCGACGCCCGGAGTTTCCCCGATGTCGCCCAAACCCACTTGTCATCTTATCCGCCCTGAAAGCACTTATGAAGGCAAGCAGGGACTGACCTATTTCGCTGGCATCGCCACGGAGTCGGTCGGCTCCTCCGGCATCTGCATGCACGTGCTCACGATGCCGCCCGGCGCCCGCGCCAAAGCGCATCTGCACGAGAACCATGAAACTGCGATCTACGTGCTCTCCGGCGAGGTCCATACCTGGTATGGCGACCGGCTCGAACACCACATCGTCGTCAAGGCCGGCGACCTCTTCTACATTCCGGCCGGCGTGCCGCATCTGCCGGCCAATCTGAGCAACGCCCCGTCCTCGGCCGTCATTGCGCGCACCGACCCAAACGAACAGGAGAGTGTCGTCCTGCTGCCGGAACTGGATGCGCTGGTCGCCTGAGGTCGACGGGATCGCCGTCATTTGCACCGCGAGACTTCCCCCATCACATTGCCGTCCGCATCGGCAATCGTCAGCTTCTTGGTGTTCTTGACGCTGCGCTTGATGGTGAAATTGGTCGGCTCCTGTCCCTTCAGCAGGATATAGGCATCACCGTTCTGGTAACCGGCCTTGATGCCGGCACAGCCGACATCATTGCCCCAGGAGCCAGCCAGCACGCCAGCCGCGGTCGCCGGGTCACCGGCAACTGCCGCCAAGACCATCGAGATGAGCGCGGCCGAACGCGCCAAGCCTAAACCCCCGTCGCCGGGATGCCCGTGCGTTCCACCTTGCGCGGCGCGGTGATCTCTTTCCACGTCGACAGCGCCCGGTTGACCGCGGCGTTCGGCTCGCGGCCGACGAACTGGCCGTGGCCGGGCTTTGCCTTCACCTCGGTCTCCTCGATCGACAATTCGCCACGCGAGAAGACGAAGCGCGGCAGGCCGGTCACCTCGACGCCCTCAAACACATTGTAGTCGATCACCGACTGCTGCTTCTTGGCCGAAATCGTCTTCTTGCGCTTCGGATCCCAGACGATGATGTCGGCATCAGCCCCTTCGACGATGGCGCCCTTCTTCGGATACATGTTCAGGATCTTGGCGATGTTGGTCGAGGTCACCGCGACGAACTCGTTCATCGTCAGCCGCCCGGTGTTGACGCCCTTGGTCCACAGCACCGGCAAACGGTCCTCGAGGCCGCCTGTGCCGTTGGGGATCTTGGTGAAATCGTCGACACCGAAGCGCTTCTGCTTGGTGGTGAAGGCGCAATGGTCGGTCGCCACCACCTGCAGCGACCCGGCCTGTAGCCCGGCCCACAGCGAATCCTGATGCAGTCTGTTGCGGAAGGGCGGGCTCATCACCCGGCGCGCCGCATGGTCCCAGTCCTTGTCGAAATACTCGCTCTCGTCCAGCGTCAGATGCTGGATCAGCGGCTCGCCGAACACGCGCATGCCTTTCTGGCGCGCCCGCCGAATGGCCTCATGCGCCTGCTCGCAGGAGACATGCACGACATAGAGCGGCACGCCGGCCATGTCGGCGATCATGATGGCGCGATTTGTCGCCTCGCCTTCCACTTCCGGCGGCCGCGAATAGGCATGGCCCTCCGGGCCATTGTTGCCGGCGGCGAGCAGTTTCTGCGAAAGTGCGGCAACCACGTCGCCATTCTCGGCATGCACCAGCGGCAGCGCGCCAAGGTCGGCGCAGCGCTGGAACGACGCATACATCTCGTCGTCGTCCACCATCAGCGCGCCCTTGTAGGCCATGAAGTGCTTGAACGAGGTGATGCCCTTGTCGACGACGGTCGCCATCTCGTCGAACACCTGCTTGCCCCACCAGGTGACCGCCATGTGAAAGGAATAGTCACAGGCAGCTTTCGACGTCTTGTTGTCCCACATCTGCAAGGCTTCGAGCAGTGACTGCTGCGGCGCCGGCAGACAGAAATCGACCACCATCGTCGTGCCGCCGGCAAGGGCTGCCCGCGTGCCGGATTCGAAATCGTCGGCCGAATAGGTGCCCATGAATGGCATTTCGAGATGGGTGTGCGGGTCGATGCCGCCCGGCATGACATAGCAGCCGGTGGCGTCGTACTCATGGTCGCCGTGCAGGTCGGAGCCGATGGCGACGATCTTGCCCTGCTTGACGAGCACATCCGCCTTCAACGTTCGGTCGGCGGTGACGACGGTGCCGTTCTTGATGACTTTGGTCATTTTCTTGTTCCCTTGTTCTCTTCGCGCTTCTTCATGAGCGGCGTTTGGAATCTCTAGGCTCACTCCACGATGACGGCGGTCTCCACCACCGCGTGGAACAGGACGTCGGCGCCGGCGCCGGCCCATTCCTTGGTGATTTCCTCGGCCTCGTTGTGCGATAACCCGTCGACGCACGGGCACATCACCATGGCGGTCGGCGCGACGCGGTTGATCCAGCAGGCGTCGTGGCCTGCACCGGAGACGATGTTGCGGTGCGTATAGCCGAGCCGATCGGCGGCATCGCGGATGGCCTTCACGCAGCCGGCATCGAAGGTGACCGGATCGAAATGGCCGACCTGCTCGACCTTGTACTGGATGTCGAGCGCCTCGCAGATCGTGTCGATGCCTTCGCGGACGCGCGCATCCATGGCATCGAGCACTTCCTTCTCGGGCGAGCGAATGTCGATGGTGAAGACGGTGCGGCCGGCGATGATGTTGCGCGAATTGGGGTAGGCTTCCATGTGGCCGACCGCCCCGACGGCATCCGGCTGGTAGTCCATGGCGATCTCGTGCACCAGTTCGATCACGCGCGCCATGCCGAGACCGGCATTGCGGCGCTTGGGCATCGGCGTGGAGCCGGTATGGGCTTCCTTGCCGATCAGCGTCACCTGCAGCCATTTCAGGCCCTGGCCATGGGTGACGACGCCGATGTCGATGTCTTCGTCCTCGAGAATCGGCCCCTGTTCGATATGCAGTTCGAAGAAGGCGTGGATCTTGCGATCGCCGACCTTCTCGGTACCCTTCCAGCCGATGCGTTCCAGTTCCTCGCCGAATTTCTTGCCGTTCTTGTCCGTGTGCTCATAGACGTCTGCCTGGTCGAGCACGCCGGCGAACACGCCCGACGCCATCATCGCCGGGGCAAAGCGCGCGCCTTCCTCGTTGGTCCAGTTGGTGACGACGATCGGGTGTTTCGTCTTGATGCCGAGATCGTTGAGCGAGCGCACGATCTCCAGGCCGCCGAGGACGCCCAGCACGCCATCATATTTGCCGCCGGTCGGCTGCGTATCGAGATGGCTGCCGACATAGACCGGCGGCAGGCTGGGGTCGGTGCCTTCGCGGCGGGCAAACATCGTGCCCATCTCGTCGACGCCCATTTCGAGCCCGGCGTCATCGCACCAGCGCTTGAACAGATGCCGGCCCTCGCCGTCTTCGTCGGTCACGGTCTGGCGATTGTTGCCGCCGGCAATGCCGGGGCCGATCTTCGCCATTTCCATTATCGAATCCCACAAACGGTCTGAATTGATTCGCAGATTCTCGCCGGGCGCGGCCATATGAAATTCCTATGCCGTAAGTTCATCAAGAAACATTTGTGCCAAGCGCGGCTCACCAGGTTGGTTTGGTCCGTGCGCAGCCCGCAGTTCATTCAGTCGTTGCATCGGGGCAAACATATCCGCAAAACCCAATCTCTCTCGAACTGACGCAAGCTCGATGCCAATCCTCTCAAGCTGCTTTGCACTTTCAGGCATATGCCGTTCTTCAAGATGTGCCGGAACAATGCCACTATTCTGGTGAAACAGACCCCACCGTCCGCGGGCACAGTCGCCAAGCGCGAGAATCAAGGCGTCAGTGTAGGCAGCCTCAAGCGACTGCCTTTCCTTATCCAATGACGCTTCGCGCTTAGCAGAACCCATTCGCGCTTTCCCTAGTCTATCGACCGCAGCACTTCACGCACATGGTCGATCAACTCGTTGATCTGGCCCTTGGTGATGATCAGCGGCGGCGACAGCGCGATGATGTCACCGGTGGTGCGGATCAGCGCGCCGCGCTCGAACGCCTTGACGAAGGCCGAGAAGGCCCGCTTGGTCGGGCTGCCGGCGATCGGCGCCAGTTCGATCGCGCCGATCAGGCCGATGTTGCGGATGTCGATGACATGCGGCTCGTCCTTCAGCGAGTGCAGCGCGTCCTCCCAATAGGGCGCCAGTTCCTCGCCACGGGTGAGCAGGCCCTCTTCCTTGTAGGTGTCGAGCGTGCCCAAGGCCGCGGCGCAGGCGATCGGATTGCCCGAATAGGTGTAACCGTGGAAGAACTCGATCATATGCTCGGGGCCGGTCATGAAGGCGTCGTGGATTTCCTTCTTCACGAACACCGCGCCCATCGGGATGACGCCGTTGGAGACGCCCTTGGCGGTGGTCATGATGTCGGGCGTGACGCCGAAATAGTCGGCCGCGAACGGCGCGCCGAGACGGCCGAAGCCGGTAATGACCTCGTCGAAGATCAAAAGGATGCCGTGCTTGGTGCAGATTTCACGCAGCTTCTGCAGATAGCCCTTGGGCGGCAGGATGACGCCGGTGGAGCCGGCGACCGGCTCGACGATGACCGCTGCGATGGTCGAGGCGTCATGCAGCGCAACGATGCGCTCCAGTTCGTTGGCGAGCTCCGCGCCATATTCCGGCACACCCTTCGAGAAGGCGTTCTTTTCCGGCAGATGCGTATGCGGCATATGGTCGACGCCGCCGAGCAGCGTGCCGAACATCTTGCGGTTGGAGACGATGCCGCCGACCGAGATGCCGCCGAAATTGACGCCGTGATAGCCGCGCTCGCGGCCGATCAGACGGGTCCGGGCACCCTCGCCCTTCATGCGGTGATAGGCGATCGCCATCTTCAGCGCCGTCTCGACCGATTCCGAACCGGAATTGGTGAAGAAGACATGATCCATGCCCATGGGCGCGATGTCGACCAGGCGGTTGGCCAGCTCGAACACAATGGGATGACCCATCTGGAAGGCCGGCGCGTAGTCGAGTTCGGCGGCCTGGTGCTGGATCGCCTCGGTGATCTTCGGCCGGCAGTGGCCGGCGTTGACGCACCACAGACCGGCGGTGCCGTCGAGCACCTTGCGGCCATCGCTGGTCGTGTAGTGCATGTCCTTGGCCGACACGAACATGCGTGGCGCCTGCTTGAACTGCCGGTTTGCCGTGAACGGCATCCAGAATGCACTGAGATCGTTCGGCGTGACTTTCAGCCGGTTGGACATGACCAAGACTTCCCCTTGTAACCTGTTTCGGTGCGTCCAACGCTTGGTCTTTGCGCCGTTTTCATGCTACGCAAATTTTTGACCGATTGGACAAACGTTAGCACCGCCCTGTCGGCGGTCAAGGGATTACTAGCGGAAATGCGGCTCCTGAAGTGCGTTCCACAGCCTAGGGAAAAACTGGTCCAGAGAATTGGTCCAGATGACCGCCAACATGAGGGTTCGCAACGGTGAACACCGGCAAGGAAGCCCCTCGCCGCACCCGCATCCAGCAGGAAAAGCGCGAACTCATCCTGGAAGCCGCCCTCGAGGTGTTCTCCACCAATGGTTTTCGCGGTTCGACCATCGACCAGATCGCCGAAGCAGCCGGCATGTCGAAACCGAACCTGCTCTATTACTTCCGCCGCAAGGAGGACATTCACGAGACGTTGATGCTGCGCCTGCTCGACACCTGGCTGGCGCCGCTGCGCGAACTCGACGACATCGGCGATCCGCTGACCGAGCTCAGGAGCTACATCAGGCGAAAGCTCGAAATGGCGCGCGATTTCCCGCGCGAGAGCCGGCTGTTCGCCAACGAAATCCTGCAAGGCGCGCCGCGCATCATGCCGCTGCTGGCCGGCGATCTGAAGACGCTGGTCGACGAGAAGGCCGCCGTCATCAAGGGCTGGATGCGCGCCGGCAAGATCGCCCGCACCGACCCTTGGCACCTGATCTTCTCGATCTGGGCAACGACGCAGCACTACGCCGATTTCGACGTCCAGGTGCGCGCTGTGCTCGGGCCGAACCGCGGCGGCGACGGGCGCTTCGAGGACGCGGCACGGTTCCTGGAGCAGTTGTTCCTGGATGGGCTGAAGCCGAAGGGCTGACCCCCGCCACGACGGCTCAGGCGCTACGCCGCTCGGCCGGAAGCGCGTCCAGCAAGGATTGCAGCTTGGCAATCGAGTTCTGCTCGGCGAGCGGCGTGTAGACGACCAACCTCATGTCAGAGCCATCGTCGATCGACAGGCTCATATGCTCGAATGTCATCGCACCCGCAATCGGGTGCCGCACGTGCTTCAGCCCGGTCAGTCTTCGTGCCACGTCCCTCAGGGGCCACCAGTCACGGAACTCGGGGCTCGAGCGCATCATAAGCGCGATCAGCCGGTCGAAATCGGGATCACCGACATATTTGGCGCTCTCCGCCCGAAACGACGCGAGCACCACGCGGGCGAGTTCTTCCCAGTCGACCAGCAAACGCCGGTGGTGCGGGCTGGTGAACACCATGTGGACGATGTTGCGGGCGTCACCCTCGAGAAGGCCATAGTCGCCGAACACCGCGACGGCCGCGTCGTTCCAGGCCAGCACGTCCCAGCGTCGGCCAACGACGTAGGCGGGTTGCAGGACGAGGCTTTGCAACATGTGCAGCAAGGGACCGTCGGCCTTTTCCGGCGCGGCGGCGCTCCGCTCCGGCTGCTGACGCCCGGCAAGGATGAACAGGTGCCGCTTCTCGACGGCGTCGAGGCGCAGCGCCTCGCTTAACGCCGTCAGCACCTCCACGGAAGGGCGCACGTCCCTGCCCTGTTCCAGCCAGGTGTACCAGGTGGTGCCGACGCCGGCGATCATCGCCACCTCTTCGCGGCGCAGGCCCGGCGTGCGGCGCCTGAGGCCGGTCGAGATGCCGGTCGCCGAGGGTGTCAGCCTTTCGCGCCGCGAGCGCAGGAAAGCCCCAAGCTCGCGCCGGCGGCTGTCTTCGGCGGAATGGGAGGAAGCATCCATGCTTGTTATTATAGCAGTATTGATACCAGGATAAAGTTTGAACTGTTTGAGATCGGCCTGATATCCCATCTTGCGTGCAGAGCAGCAGACAGGAGGCTCTGGACATGGACCTGAAAGACAAGACAATCCTCATCACCGGCTCGACCGACGGCGTCGGCCGCGTCGTGGCGCAAAGACTGGGCACCGCCGGCGCCCGCGTGCTCGTGCACGGCCGCGATGCGGCGCGCGGCAAGGCAGCGGTTGCCGCGATCGAAACGGCTGGCGGCAAGGCGGAATTCCTCGCCGCCGACCTTGCCTCACTGGCCGAAATTCGCCGCCTCGCCGAGGCGGTACGTGCCCGGACGAACCGGCTCGATATCCTCATCAACAATGCCGGCATCGGCACGGCAGGCGCCAAACGGCAGATCAGTGCCGATGGCTACGAACTGCGCTTCGCCGTCAACTATCTCGCCGGTTTCCTGCTGACCTCGGAGCTTCTGCCGCTGCTGAAGGCCAGCGCTCCGGCGCGCATCGTCAACGTCGCCTCGGCGGGCCAGCAAGCGATCGATTTCGGCGACGTGATGCTCACCCACGGCTATAGCGGCGTGCGCGCCTATTGCCAGAGCAAGCTGGCGCAAATCCTGTTCACCGTCGATCTGGCGGAACAGCTGAAAGGCACCGGCGTCACCGTCAACGCGCTGCATCCGGCAAGCTACATGAACACCACTATGGTCCGGCAGGCCGGCGTGACGCCATGGAGTTCGGTCGAGACCGGCGCCGAAGCCATCGTCAACCTCGCCGCCGCACCCGCGCTCGAAGGCCGCAGCGGCCTCTATTTCGACGGACTGCGCGAAGCCCGCGCCGATGACCAGGCCCACGACGCCAGCGCACGGCAACAATTGCGAAGCCTCAGCCTCGACCTTGTCGGCCCTGCCTCCTCAAAATCCAAGGAACAGCACTCATGACCAACACAACCGAACACACAGTCATCATCGGCGGCTCATCCGGCATCGGCCTGGCGACCGCGCGAAAACTGCTCGGCCCTGGCATGAAGGTGACGATCACCGGGCGCAACCAGGACAAGCTCATCGGCGCCTGGAAGAGCCTCGGCGGCGCTGCCGACAAGGCCGCGTTCGATGCGTCGAAGCCGGACGAGGTCCGCCAGTTCTTCGAGCGCCTTGGCCCGTTCGATCACCTCGTCCTGGCGGCCAGCGGTGGCAAGGGCCTTGGCCCGTTCGAGACGCTTGACCTTGCCGATCTCGGCAGCGGCGTCGAAGAGAAGGTGCGGCCGCAACTGTCCTGCCTGCAGGCCGCCTTGCCGACGCTGAACAAATCGGGCTCGGTCACCTTCATTTCGGCGGTGTCGGCTCAGGCCACAATGCCTGGCGTCGCCGGCATCGGCGCCATCAACGGCATGCTCTTGACCGTGGCGCCGATCCTCGCGGTCGAACTGAAGCCCTTGCGCGTCAACGTCGTGGCGCCAGGCGTCATCGACACGCCGTGGTGGGACTTTTTGCCCGACGACCAGCGGCAGACGGTCTTTGCCGAATATGCCGGCAAGACGCCTGTGGGCAGGATTGGCCGCGCCGAGGACATCGCCTCGGCGATTGCCTTCCTCGTGTCCAACGGCTTCATGACCGGTCAGGTGCTGACCTGCGATGGTGGCCTGCGGTTCGCCGCTTGACTACTGTCGCTAAAGCGTCTGCGCGATCAACGTCAGGAAACCGCCGCCCAGCGCGACATTGCCGACGAAGCCGTTGATGTGCGCCGCGCGGTCCGGGCCCTGATGGTCCCAGAAATTGTGGAACATCGGCGTGGCGACGATCAGGAACAGCACCAGGCTACTCCGCAGCCACCTTGGCCATCGGATTGTTCGGATGCGTCGTCCAGTTGGCGTAGATCGGCGACACCGGCTTGCCGGTCCGCTGGTCCATGACGCCGGCAGCCAGCGGCTCCATGGTGATGCAGTTCTCGACCGGGCAGACATTGACGCACAGATTGCAGCCGACGCATTCGGCCTCGATCACCTCGAAGTGTCTCACGCCATCGACCATGCTGGTGATGGCCTGGTGTGAAGTGTCCTCGCAGGCGATGTGGCAGCGGCCGCATTTGATGCAGGCGTCCTGGTCGATATGCGCCTTGGCGACATAGTTGAGGTTGAGATACTGCCAATCGGTGACGTTGGGCGTGGCGCGGCCGATAATGTCGTCGAGCGAGCGGTGGCCCTTCTCGTCCATCCAGTTTTCCAGACCGGCGATCATCTCCTGCACGATCTTGAAGCCGTAGGTCATCGCCGCCGTGCACACCTGCACATTGCCGGCGCCGAGCGCCATGAATTCAGCGGCGTCGCGCCAGGTGGTGATGCCGCCAATGCCGGAGATCGGCAGGCCGCGTGTCTCCGGATCGCGCGCGATTTCGGCCACCATGTTCATGGCGATGGGCTTCACCGCCGGGCCGCAATAGCCGCCATGCGAGCCTTTGCCGTCGATGGTCGGCATCGGCGCGAAACTGTCGAGGTCGACGCCGGTGATCGAATTGATGGTGTTGATCAGCGACACCGCGTCGGTGCCGCCGGCATGTGCCGCCCGCGCGGGCTTGCGGATATCGGTGATGTTGGGCGTCAGCTTGGTGATGACGGGCATGCGCGTATACTGCTTGCACCAGCGCACCACCATTTCGATATATTCCGGCACCTGGCCGACGGCCGCGCCCATGCCGCGTTCCGACATGCCGTGGGGGCAGCCGAAATTGAGCTCGATGCCGTCGGCCCCGGTCTCCTCGACCAGCGGCAGGATGGCTTTCCAGCTTGCCTCTTCGCAAGGCACCATGATCGAGGCGATGAGTGCGCGGTCGGGCCAGTCCATCTTGACCTGCTTCATCTCGCGCAGATTGGTCTGCAGGTCGCGGTCGGTGATCAGCTCGATGTTGTTGAGGCCGAGCAGGCGCCGGTCGGCGCCCCAGATCGCGCCGTAGCGCGGGCCGTTGACGTTGACGACCGGCGGGCCTTCCTCGCCCAGCGTCTTCCACACCACGCCACCCCAGCCTGCCTTGAAGGCGCGGATGACGTTGTAGGCCTTGTCGGTCGGCGGCGCCGAGGCCAGCCAGAACGGATTTGGCGATTTGATGCCGACGAAATTGTTGCGGAGGTCTGCCATGACAGGTCCCTTTCAGCCGAGACGAAGAAGCAGTTCAACGGGTGCGAGAACGCCGCCTTCAAGCGCGGCGGTGACATTGGCGATCTTGGTGCCGGCGTCTTCGCCCATGACAAGGCCGACGCCGGACGGCGCTTTCCTGCCTTCCGCTTGCGCCGCGGCCATCCGGGCACGTATCGCGGCGAAGAATTCGACGGCGAAAGCACCGCGCCGCCGCTCGGCGACGACGGAGAAGCCGGAAGCCGTGGCAGCCGAGCGATAGTCGTCGGGCGTGGCAACGAAGGACATGCTCTCATCCGATGCCCATGGCAGCGGATAGGTCAGCGCGCTATCCTTGAGCCGCATCACGTCGTAGACGGCGAAGACGCCGCCAGACCGGAGCACACGCGCGGCCTCGCCCATCAGTTTTTTCTTGTCGGGAAGGTTCATGCCGACATGCAGGATCATGGCCGCGTCGAAGCCGGCATCGGCGAATGGCATGTCCAGCGCGCTGCCTTGCACGAAGTGCGTCCTGTCGGCCATGCCCGTGCGCTTCGACAGGCTGGTCGCGATGTCGACATAGCTTTGCGTAAGATCAATGCCGGTGACGTCGGTGCCTGCTTCGTTGGCGGCAAAACGGGCAGGACCGCCCACCCCCGATCCGATGTCGAGCAGCCTGGCTCCCGGCTTCAAACCCATCTGCCCGATGAGTTCCCTTGTGGCGGCGATGCCGCCAATGTGGAATTCGTCGACCGCTTCAAGATCGCCGGCGCGCAGATGGGCAATGTCCACTCCGGTATCGGCGAGCGCGGCAAGGATGCGCTGCTCGAGGCCAGCTATGTCGTAGTGACGGGCGATGCCCGGTTCCACCGTGGCCATGATCCTTATCCCTGCGTCAGACTCCTGTGCATGCTCTCCGCCGCGTCACGGCCCTGCGCGACCGCCGAAACCGTCAGGTCGTCACCGCCAAAGATGCAGTCGCCGCCGGCCCAGACTTTCGCCAGCGAGGTGCGCCCTTCCGCGTCTACCTTGATGCGGCCGGCCTCGAGCTCGATCGAGGCTCCGCTGCCGTTGAGCGCGGCCGGGACAAAACTCTGGCCGATCGCCTTGAACACCTGGTCGGCGACAAGCGTCAGCGTCTCGCCGGTACCGGCAAGCTTGTCGCCCTTCAATGCCGTGTATTCGAGTTCGATGCCCGACACCTGGCCGGCATCGGTGATCACCCGCTTCGGCTGTAGCCAGTGGCGGATGGTGACGCCGTTGGCGGCGGCCAGGTCCTGCTCGAACTCCGAGGCGTTCATATGCTCCTGGCCGCGCCGGTAGCAGATCGTCACCTCCTCGGCGCCGAGCAGCTTCGACTGCACGGCGGCGTCGATCGCCGTCATGCCGCCGCCGATGACGACGACGCGGCGGCCGACAGGCAGGCTGGCGAGATCGCTGGCCTGGCGCAGCTCGGCGATGAACTCCACCGCATTGGTGACGCCGGCGGCATCCTCGCCATCGGCGCGCAGCGCGTTGACGCCGCCAAGCCCCATGCCGAGGAACACCGCGTCGTAGTTGCGGATCAGGTCGGAGAGCTGATAGTCGCGGCCGAGCGCCTTGCCGTTCTGGATGTCGATGCCGCCGATCGCGGTGACATAGTCGACCTCGGCCTGGGCGAAATTGTCGACGCTCTTATAGGCGGCGATGCCGTATTCGTTGAGGCCGCCGGCCTTCGGCCGCGCCTCCAGTATGGTCACGTCATGGCCATGGCGGGCGAGCCGGTGCGCGGCGGCAAGGCCGGCCGGGCCGGCGCCGACCACGGCGACCGTCTTTCCGGTCGGCTCCAGGCGCGCGTAGAACTGCTTGTTCTCGGCCATCGCGACATCGGTGGCGTAGCGCTGCAGGCGGCCGATCTGCACCGGCTTGCCTTCCGCCACCTCGCGCACGCAGACCTCTTCGCACAGAGTCTCGGTCGGGCAGACGCGGGCGCACATGCCGCCAAGGATGTTCTGGTCGAAGATGGTCTTGGCCGAGCCGATCGGATTGCCGGTCGAGATCTGGCGGATGAACAGCGGAATGTCGATCGAGGTCGGACACGCGTTCATGCACGGCGCGTCGTAGCAGAAATAGCAGCGGTCGGATTCGACCAGCGCCTCGTGGTGATCGAGCGGCGGATGCAGGTCGGAAAAATTGTCCGCATATTGCTCGGCTGGAAGCCGGCCGCCGACGATACCTTCCTTGAACTGGCCCTCTGGCATTGTCAGTTCCCCATGTTTTCGTTTTGGGGAAGGCTAGCACGTTTTATTTTTTTATCAATTGGTCAATTTTTGGCACAAACAGCTGAAAAGGCTCGATAAAAACATGATTTTTTTACTCATGTTATGCTGTGGACGGCTGCTCTTGCCTGGGTGCGCCGCCCTCGTCGACCGGCCGGCCGTGGAGTGCCCGGACCTCGTCCGCCACCAGTTCCTGCAGCCGCCACAGATTGCGGTCATGGATGCCGAACGCTTCGAGATGGCTGACCGTGTTGTAGAGATATTCGGCGCCGGAACCGATATGGCCGCAGGCCCTGGCCAATATGCCCGCCACTCTGTCCAACGGCTGGCCCAGCGACGTTCCCCTGCCCTTCACGCCAACCCAGAAACCGAGTGCGCGGAGCGCGCCTTGCGCCGTATGCATAGGCAGCCACCTGACCGAGCTGACGCTCTCATGGTCGCTGATCTCGCGGCGCAGCAGCCTTTCGATCTGCGCCGGCTTTTCACCGTCCGGCAAACGGTAGATCACGCCGTTGCAGCGACCGCCGCGTTCGAGCGCCATCATCAGCCCCGGCTGCGCGGCGCTGCCGCGCCAGCGCACCATGTCGAGGCAGAAGGAGCGATGCCAGCCGAAGGCCGTGGCGAGCCGTTGCTCGACCGATTCGAATTCCGGCTTCCAGATCAGCGAGCCATAGGCGAACACCCACAGCGGCCCCTCATCCGCTTCGCCGGACAGCCGCATGGCAAGCGTCTGGAAATCCCCGTCCTTCAGCTCCGTCCAGCTCGGGTCCGGGCCGGGATCGGCCTCTTCCCTCTGGCACAGTGCGACAAGCTCCGGCGTGAGCGACATCTGGCGCATGAACAACCCCCTAGCCGTACAGAAATCGAAAATCGCAGGGCACGCAACGAGGAACGCATGTCATGGGCAGGCATTATTGTTCGGGCGGTTGTCGGATTTGCGTAGCCAGGATCGTCCTGCGGTGGATCGGACAACGATCGATGCTGAACGGTGAGGAGACCGACCATGCCGAAATCCCCAATGCCCTTCTTCTGGTACGAACTGATGACTTCAGACCTCGACGCCGCCGAATCCTTCTACACCAAGGTTGTCGGCTGGACGGCGCAGCCCTTCGACAAGGCGCCCGGCATGCCGCGCTACATCGTCATGAACGTCGGCGAGCGTGGCGTCGGCGGGCTGATGACGATGCCAGAGGACGCAGCCAAGATGGGTATGCCGCCGGCCTGGCTCGGCTATATCCACACCAAGGATGTGGACGCGTCGACCAAAGCCTTGAAGGCGGCCAGCGGAGCCGTCCACCGCGAGCCCGATGACATCCCGGGCGTCGGCCGCTTCGCCGTCGTCGCCGACCCGCAAGGCGCGACCTTCATGTTCCTGCAGCCCAACGGCCCCGACCAGCCTGTCGTGCCGGCCAGCACGCCCGGCCATATCGGCTGGCACGAGCTGTACACCAGCGACTGGAAGGCCGCGTTCGATTTCTATTCCGGCCAGTTCGGCTGGACCAATGCCGGCGATTTCGACATGGGCCCGATGGGCATCTACCAGACCTTCAAGGCCGGCCCCGAATCCGGCGGCGGCATCATGAACAAGCCGGCGCAAATCCCCGTCCCGGTCTGGCAGTTCTATTTCAACGTCACCGGCATCGACGCGGCCGCAAAACGCGTCGCCGACAATGGCGGCAAGATCCTGATGGGACCGATGGAGGTGCCCGGCGGCAGCTGGGTCGTGCAGTGCCAGGACCCGCAAGGCGCGCATTTCGCGCTGATGGCGCCGATGCGCTGACGCAAACAGACAACGCCACCACGAAGTGACGGCCTTTCATCGCACACCGATGAAAGGCCGCATTGCTGTGCTTGCCGCCCTATTCCGGCGTCAGCACCGCGACCTTCAGCTCGGCCTTTTTCGCGCCGCTGAACTGGACGGTGGCCGGGCCGGCAGTGAGCTTGAAGCGTACGCTCTTGCGGATGCCGGGGCAGGTTTTCACGCCGCTATAGCCCGCCGACTTGACGGCCTTGCCGTCCTGGATGACATCGATCCAGGCCTCGCCCGACAGGCTGATCTGAATGGCTCCTCCGGCTGGCACCTCCACGCTGGCGACGGCACCGAACGTACCCTCGGCCGGCGCACGCTCGGGCGGCAGCGTAAAACCGGCTTTCGCCGCCGGAACCAGCGCCAGATCCGCGGCAGCACCGACCGCCAGCTCCGCCCCAGCCGGCGTTGCGGGCGCCGCGGCAAACAGCGCCTGCTCCCGCGTCACCGGCCACTTGAAGGCCTCGCAACCGGCGTCCTCGGCCATGGCGAAGCTGGTGCCTGCAAGGAGTGCGAATAGACTGATGACGATTTTTTTCATGGCAAGGGAACCCACAGGTTTAGAGTGTCCATCTCAATACAACCTTAGCGACATAAATGCAACCCTGACGAGAGCGATAGGAGAGGGCATACCGGAGAACATTTCCAATCACCGATTGTTGATGGCGCGCCATGGGAAGTGAATAGTCCATCGCCGGACCATAATCTATGGCCGGACCGGGAGGGTGAAAATGGAGTCTCAGATGAAGCTTTTTGAAGGCCTCTCCAGGTACCAGCCGCAGGCGCTCGGCGTGCTGCGCATCATGACCGCGCTGCAGTTCGTCGAGCATGGCAGCCAGAAACTGTTCAACTTCCCCGTCGGCGACCATGCCGGCACTTTGAGCGGGCTGCCGGTGGCCGCCGGCATCCTCGAATTCGCCGGCGGTATTCTGCTGGCGCTCGGTCTCCTCACCCGCCCGGTGGCGTTCCTGCTCTGCGGCGAGATGGCGATCGCTTATTTCATGGCGCACATGCCGCGCGATTTCTTCCCGGTCAACAATGGCGGCGACTCTGCGATCTCGTTCTGCTTCATCTTCCTTTATCTGGTCTTCGCCGGCGCCGGCGCCTTCGCGCTGGACAACCGCAAAGCATGACGCTCGCCATTCGGGGGCGCGCCTTCACCCCCGCATGCGCTCAAAATTCGCGTCGAACAGCGGCGTCGCCTGGATGCGCGCCGCATGGCGCTTGCCCAGCAACTCGATTTCGAAGCCGTCGCTCTCCTCGGCGATCTCCTTCGGCACATAACCGACGGCGACCGACTTTTTCGAATGATGGGCGTAGCCGCCCGACGTCACCCAGCCGCGCACCGCGCCGCCGAACCAGATCGGTTCATCGCCGATGACATCGGCATCGTCGGCCTCGACAATGAAGGTGCGCAGCCGCAATTTTCCGCCTTGCTTGCGCTCGGTCAGCGCTGCCGCCTTGCCGATGAAATCGGCTTCCTTGCCATAGGCGACGAAGCGGTCGAGCCCGGCTTCGAGCGGCCCGTAGATCGGCCGGTATTCGCGTCCCCATGAGCCATAGTTCTTCTCGAGCCTGAGCGCATTGAGCGCGCGCGAGCCGAACAGGCCGATGCCGAGTTCCGCGCCTGCCGCCATCAGCGCATTGAACGCCGCGCGCTGATATTCCGGCGCCACCCAGATCTCATAGCCGAGATCGCCGGTGTAGCTGACGCGGCCGACTAGGCACGGCGCCATGCCGATATCCATCCTGGCCACCGCCATGAAAGGGACGGCCACGTTCGAAACATCGGCGCGGCTGACCTTGGCCAGCACCTCTCGCGCCTTCGGGCCGGCAATGGCAAGGCCGGTGAGTCTCGCCCCCAGCGCCTCGATATGAACCGAGCCGTCGCCAGGCAGATGCGCCTCGAACCAACGCATATGGTATTGCTCGGCAATGCCGGAGCCGGCGAGGAACCAGCCATCCCCATCTCGATCTGGAGGGCCCAGATTGGCCAGCGTGAAATCGCCGATCAGCCTGCCGTCGTCCTTCAGCATCGGCGCCAGCGTCATGCGGCCGGGTTTCGGCAGTTTGCAGGCAAGCATGTGGTCGAGCCAGGCCGCTGCCCCCTCGCCCGTCACCTTGTATTTGGCGAAGCTTGAAATTTCCGCCAGGCCGACGCCGTCGCGCACCGTCGCGACCTCTCTGGCGACATGTGAGAAATCACTGGAACGCCGCCACGAGAACTCGTCCTTGACGCCTTCCGGCGCGTACCAGAGCGGCACTTCCAGCCCATAGGCGACGCCCCATTGCGCGCCCTTGGCCGACAACAGATCGTAGACCGGTGTCGTCTTCAGCGGCCGCCCGGCGGGCAGTTCCTCATTGGGGAAACGGATCGAAAAGCGCCTGGAATAGTTCTCGCGCACCTTGGCGTTGGTGTAGGCCATCGTCGCCCAGTCGCCATAGCGCGCCACATCCATGGCCCAGATGTCGGCGCCGGGATCGCCCTCGATCATCCAGTTGGACAACGCCAGCCCGACGCCGCCGCCCTGGCTGAAGCCGGCCATGACGCCGCAGGCAACCCAGAAGCCCGGCAGGCCGCGCACCGGCCCGACCAGCGGATTGCCGTCCGGCGCGAAGGTGAAGGGCCCGTTGATGATCTGCTTGATGCCAGTGTTCTGGAAGGCCGGGAAATGCCGGAACCCGACCTCCAGCGACGGCGCGATGCGGTCGATGTCGGGCGCCAGCAATTCATGGCCGAAATTCCAAGGCGTCTGGTATTCCGACCACGGCTTATTGGCTTTCTCATAGGTGCCCATCAGCATGCCGCCGCGCTCCTGGCGCAGATAGAGCTCGCCGTCGAAATCGACCGCGTGGATGATCTCGGTGCCGGTCTTGGTGTTCCACGCGGCAACCTCCGGCATGTCCTCGGTGATCAGGTACATGTGCTCCATGGCCAGAACCGGCAGTTCGAGTCCAACCATGCGGCCAACCTCGCGCGCCCACAGGCCGCCGGCATTGACGACATGCTCTGCCACCACCTCGCCCTTGTTGGTGATGACGCGCCATAGACCGTCGGGCCGCCGCACAATGTCCTCGACCTTGGTGAAGCGCTCTATTTCCGCCCCAAGCTTCCGCGCGGCCTTGGCATAGGCGTGGGTGACGCCGGAGGGATCGAGATGCCCATCCTCCTTGTTGCGGACGGCGCCGACGAACTGCTTGGGGTCGAGCAGCGGCATCAGCTCGGCCGCCTCTTTCGCCGAGATCACTTCCAGATCGATGCCAAGATAGCGGCCCTTGGCGACGACACCGCGCAGCCAGTCCAGCCGCGCCTCGGTCGCGGCGAGCAGCACGCCGCCGGTCAGGTGCACGCCGGTCGTCTGGCCCGACAGTTCCTCGATCTCCTTGTAAAGGCTGATCGTGTATTTCTGCAGCTTGGCGACGTTGGGGTCGCCATTGATCGTGTGCATGCCGCCCGCCGCGTGCCAGGTCGAGCCGGACGTCAGCTCGTCGCGCTCCAGAAGCACCACGTCGGTCCAGCCATGGCGGGCCAGATGGAACAGCACGGAACACCCGACGACACCGCCGCCAATGACCACGACCTTTGCATGCGATTTCATGGATTTTTCTCGTTAATTCAATGGTTTGAAGAGGTGAAGTGAATCGGAAAGGCAGTGCCGGGCGCCCCCCTCTGGCCTGCCGGCCATCTCCCCCTCGAGGGGGAGATTAGCAGTGGCTGCGCCGCCGATCTCTTTTCAAAATTGGTGAGTGGCGAAGCCAGATGTAACAGCCGATCTCCCCCCTTGAGGGGGAGATGCCCGGCAGGGCAGAGGGGGGTGCCGCGCGCCAACGCCGAAGAACTCACGGCTCGCCCTGCCCGATCGCTTCCTTGCGCCTGGCCACGTAGGCTTCGAGCGCCTCGCGCACAGAGACATCCATCGCAGGCTCGACATAGTCTTCCAGCGCCTTCTTCCACAGCCGCGTCGCGCGCGCTGTTGCATCGAGGCTGCCGCCCTCCTGCCAGGCTTCAAAATTCTGCCAGTTGGACAGCATCGGCTGGTAGAAGGCGGTGGCGTAGCGCTCCAGCGTGTGCGGCTCGCCGAAGAAATGGCCGCCCGTCGGCACGGCCCCCAGCGCCTCGACGGCAAGCTCGGCCTCGTCGACCACGATCGGCCGCAGGAACTCCATCATGTGCTGGATCATCTCGACATCGATGATGAACTTTTCGAACGACGCCGTCAGCCCGCCCTCCTGCCAGCCGGCGGCGTGATAGACGAGATTGCCATGACCGAGCACCGCGCCCCACAGCGCCATCAGCGTCTCATAGGCGCCTTGCGCGTCCGCCGCATTGGAGGCCGAGCCGGGCGTCGTCCGGTAGGGCAGCCCGTAGCGCCGCGCCAATTGCCCGGAGGCAATATTGGCCTTGGTGTTCTCAGGCGTGCCGAAGGCCGGTGCGCCGGACTTCATGTCGACATTGGAGGTGAAGGCGCCATACATGACAGGCGCGCCCGGCCGCACCAATTGCGTCAGCACGACGCCGAACAGCGCTTCGGCATTCTGCTGCGCCAAGGCACCCGCCAGCGTCACCGGGCTCATCGCCCCCATCAGCGTGAACGGCGTCACCGCCACCGACTGGCCGAACTCGGCCATGGTCATCAGCCCTTCGGCCATCATCTCGTCGAAGCGGCGCGGCGAGTTGACCGAGATGATGGTGGCGATGCCCGGATCGTCGCGCAGCTGGTCCAATGTCAGCCCGCGCGCGATCGCCATCATCTCGATGCCGTCCAGCGCCCTGCCCCGGCCGATCGCCGAGACATGAAAGCTCTTGTCGGTCAGCGTCAGATTGGTGAAGTAGGTGTCGAGATGGCGCGAATTGGCCGGCAGCTCGACCGGCGCGCAGACCTGGTTGCCGAGCATATGAACGCAGTTGAAATGCTGCGCCAGCCGGGTGAGATCGGCATAGTCGCGCAGATTGCCGGCGCGGCGGCCACGCTCCATGTCGTGCACGTTGGGCGGGCCGGCAACCAGCGTGAAATTGATGGTGTTGCCGCCGAGATGGATTGTGTTGGCTGGGTTGCGCGGCGTCAGCGTATAATTGGAGCGCGTCGTCTTCAGCGCCTCGTCGACCATGCCGCGATCGATGCGGACATTGGCCGAGGCGTGATCGACCCTGGCGCCCGCCTGCTCGAACAGCGATAGCGCCCGCGGGCTCATCACCTCGATGCCGAAATTCTCCAATATATGCATCGAAGCCTGGTGGATCGCCTCGACCTGGTCTGGAGACAGCAATGCCATCGGCGGATAGGGATTGGTCACCCGCCTTTGCGGCAGTTGCGGGATGGGCGCCGGCCCCCGGTTGCTGGTGCGCTCGGCGCCGCGCTTGCGTCTTGGTTCGTTCATGCCGGCATCAAAGCCTTGGCAAACCAGGCAAGCTGTCAGAAATGCGCCGTTTGCGGGCGTGATTTTAGCCAAGGCGGCATTTACGCAGCGCTATTTTATAAAAAGCGGCAGAAAGAGTCGGGATATCTACAGGGCTTTTTCGCGAGCGCTCGTGACCGCGAGGCGTTAACGGCGGCAGCAAGATTCCTTTTATGATTTCGGCCTATTGCTCATCCGATGCGTAGGTCGAGTTTTAGTAAAATTGTAGCAGTTGGCGTGTTGCTGGCACTTTCGGCCTGCGCGACCGCGCCCAGTCACATCAACAATGTCTGTGCCGTCTTCGACCAGAATGACGGCTGGTTCGACAACTGGCAATCCGCAGCCGAACGCACCGCGCAGAAATATGGCGTGCCGGTCCCCGTGCTGATGGCGACGGTGCGCAAGGAATCGGGCTTCAAGAGCAATGCCCGGCCGCCGCGCACCAAGCTTCTCGGCTTCATTCCCTGGAAGCACGTCTCTTCGGCCACCGGTTTTTCGCAGGCGCTCGACGGCACATGGTCGCAATATCAGCGCGAAACCGGCAACTGGGCGGCACGGCGCACCAAATTTGCCGATGCCGTCGACTTCGTCGGCTGGTATCATTCCAAGACGGCAGACACCTACGGCGTCGCCCGCAACGACACCTACAATCTCTACCTCGCCTACTATCTCGGCTGGACCGCCTACGGCCGCGGCAACCGCGGTGACGCCGGCGTACAGGGTTACGCCCGAGCCACCGACAAGATGGCGCGGGACTATGAAGCGCAGTTGCGGCAGTGCGGAAGCTGACAATCAGCCTGGGTTAGTGCCGCCTTGTCGTATCCTTCGGCTTTGAAACGCCGGTTTCGGAAACCTCGTCGCGGATTTCGTGTCGACGGGCTCGCAGGACGGCGTCCGCGTCCTCGACGGCCTTTCCGGTCGCATCGGCTTTCGCACTGGCTTTTTTGCCGCTCGGGCGCGCCGGTGGCGAACCGGCAAAGCCCGGACCTATGCCCTGCGCCGCGTCGTCCGGCACGCCTTCATGCGCCGCATGTTCCTTGTCGAACTTGATCACCGGTTCCATCTTGGCCAGCACGTCGTCGGCCAGCCAGCACAGGCTCATATGGCCGTCGCCGAGATGCTTGACTGGCGGCACCTTGGTCTCGCACAGATTGTCCGGCACCAGCTTCTTGTAGCCGCAGCGTGTCTGGAACGGACAGCCGGTCGGCGGGTTCATCGCCGACGGAATGTCGCCTTCCAGCACGATGTGCCGCTTGACCACGCTGGTGTCGGCGATCGGGATCGCCGACAAAAGCGCCTCGGTATAGGGATGATAGGGCGGCGCGAAGATCTGGTCGGTCGTGCCCTGCTCGACGATGTAGCCGAGATACATGACGACGACGCGGTCGGCGATGTAGCGCACCACCGACAGATCGTGGCTGATGAACAGCATTGTCGTCTTGTTCTTGCGCTGTATGTCCATCAACAGTTCGGTCACCGCCGCCTGCACGGACACGTCGAGTGCCGAGACCGGCTCGTCGGCCACCACCACCTTGGCATCGCCGGCAAAGGCGCGCGCCACGCCGATGCGCTGCTTCTGGCCACCGGACAGCTGGCGCGGCTTGCGCGTCTCGAAGGCGCGCGGCAGCTTCACCAGGTCGAGCAATTCCAGCATGCGCTTGCGCCGGTCGGCGACCGTCTTGCCGACATTGAACTTCTCCAGCGTGCGGATGATCTGCGACCCGACCGAATGGCTGGGGTTCAGCGTGTCGAACGGGTTCTGGAACACCATCTGGATCGACGACACGGTTTCGACGCTGCGGCTCTCGATGCCGGTCGCCTGGATCTGCTTGTTGCCCAGCGTCACCGTGCCGGCACTTGCCGTCTCCAGGCCGAGCAGCACCTTGGCCAGCGTCGACTTTCCGCAGCCGGATTCGCCGACGATGGCGACGGTCTCGGACTCGCGCGCCATAAAGGAGATGGTCTCGTTGGCCTTGACGACGCGGCCCTCGCTCGAGCCGAACACCTCGCTGCCGCCGACCTTGTAGTATTTCCTGAGATCCTCGATCTTGAGCACCGGCGCGCCGGGCACGACGCGCTCATTGACCTTCTTGGCGCCGGGCGGCAGCGCCTCCCAGTCGATCTCGTTGAAGCGCACGCAGCGTGAGAAATGGCCTTCGTGGCCGGCGACCTCCACCATCGGGATTTCGGCGGCGTTGCAGACGCCCTCGACGAAGTGGTGGCAGCGCGGACCGAAATTGCAGCCTTTCGGCCGCTCATGCGGTAGCGGCAACTGGCCGGGGATGGAGATCAGCGGCCGCGAATTCTTGTCGGCGCCCGGCAGCGGGATCGAGCGGAACAGCCCTTGCGTATAGGGATGGCGCATTCGGTCGAACACGTCCTTGATCTTGCCGGTCTCCACCGCCTCGCCCGAATACATCACGGTGATGCGGTCGCAGGTCTCGAGGATAAGGCCGAGATTGTGCGACACGAAGATCATCGACGTGCCGAACTTCTCGCCCAGTCCCTTGACCAGTTCGACGATGCCCGCCTCCACCGTCACGTCGAGCGCCGTCGTCGGCTCGTCGAGCAGAAGCAGTGCCGGCTTCGACAGCAGCGCCATGGCGATGACGATGCGCTGCTGCTGGCCGCCGGAGAGCTGGTGCGGATAGGAGCGCATCATGCGCTCGGGATCGGGCAGCTTGACCGCACGCACCATTTCGAGGGAGCGTTTGTAAGCCTCTTCCTTCGACACCTTGTCATGGATCAGCGGCACTTCCATCAACTGCTGGCCGACCTTCATCGCCGGATTGAGGCTGGCCATCGGCTCCTGGTAGATCATTGCGATCTTGTTGCCGCGGATGGCGCGCAGCTCCTCCTCGGAGAGCTCGCCCATGTCCTTGCCCTGGAACTTGATCCTGCCGCCGACGATCTTCCCGATGTTGGAAAGGTCGCGCATGATGCCGAGCGACACGGTCGACTTGCCGCAGCCGGATTCACCGACGATGCCCATCGCTTCGCCGGGCATGACCGTGCAGGAAAAATCCATGACGGCCGGTATTTCGCCCTTGCGGGTGAAGAAGGAGATCGACAGGTTTTCGATCTCGATGATCGGCTCTGCGGGATTTCGAACTGCCTCGTTCATGGGTCGCTCCAATCCAAATTCTACCAGATGCGGGCCGGGGCCCGTCAATCAGTCTTTCATCGATTGTTCACGCAGCGAGTCGGCCAACAGGTTGAGCCCCAGCACGAACGACATCAGCGCGATCGTCGGCGGCAGCGCCGGATGGATGAAGGAGCGCAGCAGCCGGCTGGCATCCTTGATCGCCGTGCCCCAGTCGGGGCTTTCCGGTGCCAGGCCGAGGCCGAAATAGCCCAGCGTCCCGAGCAGGATGGTGGTGTAGCCGATGCGCAGGCAGGCATCGACGATCAGCGGCCCGCGCGCATTGGGCAGGATCTCCCAAAGCATGATGTACCAGGGCGATTCACCGCGCGTCTGCGCCGCCGCCACATAGTCGCGCGTCTTGATGTCCATCACCAGGCCGCGCACGATGCGGAACACGCCCGGGCTGGAGGCAAACACCACCGCCACGAAGATGTTGAGCTGGTTGGGATCGATGTGGACGATGTGCAGCGGGTCCTTGTCGAAGACGAGGCCCAGATAGATCCAGCCGCCGACGATCAGGGTAATGCCGAGCAGGATGTACAGCCGGTCTGGCCGGTTCTTGTAGCGCGTCCAGAACAGCACGCTGAAGAAGATGATCGGAAACAGGAAGAACACGCCCGCCATGGCATAGGGGATCGGCGTGTCCATGATACCCGGCGTCACCAGGAGGTAGAACAGCAGGATCACCGGGAAGGCCAGCACGAGGTTGGCCAGGAACGACAGCACCGTATCGATCTTGCCGCCGTAATAGCCGGCGGGCAGGCCAAGCGTGATGCCGACCATCAGCGCGAAGCCGGTCGCCGCTGGCGCGATGATCAGCACGATCTGGCTGCCATAGACCATGCGCGAAAACACGTCGCGTGCCAACTTGTCGCCGCCGAACAGATAGACAAGCCCCGATTGCGGCTCGATGGCGCCGGGCAGCATGTCCTTCATCACCGGGACCTGGGCCAGCGGATCGAAAGGCGAGATGGTCGATGCGAAGATCGCCGTGAACAGCCAGAACAGGCAGATGCCGACGCCGACGATGCCGACGCCGCTGTCGAACAGCTGCCCGTAGAGCGCCAGCCTTTTCTTGTAGGCGAAGCTCGCACCCATGACGATGATGAGCGCAATCCAGACCGGCCAGAAGCGCGACAGCACTTCGAGAACGACGCTGAAGGCACTGATATATTGGACCTGCATCCGCTTCGCCCCCTACTGAACTCTGATACGCGGATTGAGAAACGCGTAGCCGACATCGGAAATGAGCTGTGTGATCAAGACGATGAACACCGAGACCAGCGAGCAGCCAAGCAAAAGGTCGATGTCGTTGTTGCCGGCGGCCTCGACCAGCGTGTAGCCGAAGCCCTGGTAGCGGAACATCACCTCGACGATGACGACGCCGGTGAGCAGCCAGGGAAATTGCAGCATGATGACGGTGAACGGTGCGATCAGCGCGTTGCGCAGCGCATGTTTCACCACCACCCCGCCGAAGGAGAGACCCTTCAACCGGGCGGTGCGGATATATTGCTGCGTCATCACCTCGACCATCGAGGCGCGGGTCATGCGGGCGATGTAACCGATGCCGTAGATTGCCAGCGTCATGACCGGCAGGGTGAAATTATAGAAGGTGATACCCTGGCTTGCGGACGCTGCCGAACCGTTCAACCAGCCGAGCCATGAGGCGAAGATGACGGTGAAGATGACGCCCGACACATATTCGGGCGTCGCCGTCGAGGCGATCGAGGCCACCGAAAGCACCCGGTCGGTTCGCGATCCCTCGCGCATGCCGGCCAGGATGCCGATCAAGAGCGATACCGGCACCATCACCGCCAACACACAGAACATCAGGATGCCGGTGGCGCCAAGAGCCGGAAACAGCTTGGAGGCGACGGTCGTCTTGAACTTGGTCGAGCAACCGAAATCCCCTTCGAGGACGCCGGAGAAGGTTGGTACGGCCGGATCGTTGCAGAAAGTGAAACGCTGCGTCGGCTTGCCGGTCGCCGGGTCGGTCACCGGCTGCTTGGGCAGCAGGCCCAGCCATTGTCCGTAGCGGACGAAGAAATTCTGCCGGTAGCCATGGTTGACCAGCCAGTCCTCCAGCTGTTCGGCCGAAGTGTGCATTTCCGTCTGGCTGATCGCCAGCTTCTTCAGGTTGGGTTCGAGGTTGATCAGGAAGAAGACGATCATCGTCAGGCACAGCATCGTCAATGCCATGGTGCCGAGACGCCTGAGAACGAAAGAAAGCATGGCGGCCCCCTGCCGATGGGGTGGGTTTTGAGCCGGCTTCAAAGCCTCGCCTGCCGTCACCGGCGGACTGGCCGTCAAACGGGCCCTCGAATGCGATCAACCCTGTTTTTATCGCATGGCCTTTGCGGGTGAGTCCGTATTTTTTTGCGGACGAACCTGCAATGGCGACGCGGAGAGGGAGGGAAAGGGGCAATGCCCCTTTCCCCGGCCCGATCGATCAGGCCTGATCGAGCCAGACCTTGCCGTAGTCGCGCTCGAAGGTCGGATGCATCTTGTAGTTTTGCACCGCCTTGACCGAGTGGCTGTAGAGCTTGCGCCAGTAGGGCTGGATGATGATGCCGGAAGCCTGCAGGATCTGCTCGATATCCTTCATCATGTCCTTGCGCTTGGCAGCGTCGGCAACGGCGAGTGCCGCATTGAGCTTGGCATCCCAGTCGGGGTTCGACCAGCCAGCCTCGTTCCAGGCCTCGCCGGTGCGATAGGCGATGGCCAGAACCTGGACGCCGAGCGGACGCATGTTCCAGTTGGTCATGGACAGCGGATACTTCGTCCAGTCGTTCCAGAACGTCGAGCCCGGCAGCACCGTGCGCTTCACCTTGATCCCGGCATCGCGCAACTGGGCGGCGATCGCGTCGCCGGTGTTCTTGTGCCAGTCCTCGTCAACCGTGATCAGCTCGTGTTCGAAGTCGGCTTGGCCGGCTTCCGCCATCAGCGCCTTGGCCTTGGCCGGATCACGGGCAACCTTCGGCAGCTCGTAATATTCCGGATGGATCGAGCAGACATGGTGGTTTTCAGCGACCGAGCCGGCATTGCCATAGCCGAGCTGCAGGACGACATTGTTGTCGACCGCGAGCTGCAGCGCGTTGCGCACCTTCTGGTCGCCATAAGGCTTGTTGTTGACGTTGGTGCGGCAGACGATGGTCGAAGCCGTGACGATCTCCGACTTGACCAGGTCCATCTTGTCGAGGATCGACACATAGTCGGCCGACGTTTCGAAGTTGGTGTGCACTTCGCCAGCCTCGAAAGCGCTGACCATGGCCGCCGGATCGGTGCCGTAGTCGATGAATTCGATGCCGTCGAGGAACACGTCGCCGTCCCACCACTTGTTGTCTGCGCGGCGCTTGTAGACGACTTTCTGGCCGACGTCGTAGGAGACGAGCTCGAATGGACCGGTGCCGATCGGGCAGGCCTTGAAGTCGCCGCCCTTCTGGTCGAAAGTCTTGTGGACGATCAGGCCGGGATAGTCGCACATGTTGGGAATGAGCGCGATGTCAGGCTTGGCGAGCTTGAGCACGACCGTGTGGTCGTCCGGCATGCTCACGGCGCTTTCGTCGAGCTTGTCATCCTTGACCAGCGAGCCGAGACGGCCCGGCATCGAATTGCCTTCGGCCTTCTTGTCGGCCCAGCGCTTCAGGTTGAAGACGACGTCAGAGGCTGTGAAGGGGTCGCCGTTCGACCAGGTCACGCCCTTGCGCACATGCAGCGTGTACTGGGTGGCGTCGTCGTTCACGTCCCAGCTTTCCAGCAGATAAGGGCGGAACGTATATTCGCTCGTGTACTTGACCAGTGGCTCGAGCGCCTGGCGCTCGGCATTGGCAATTTCCGACCAGTCGGCCTTGCGAGGATCCTTGGGATCCTTGATCCACTGCGCGACCTTCAGCGTGCCGCCTTTCTTGCCTTTTACCTCTTCTGCCCTTGCCGGCGTCGGATCGGCGAGACCGAGAAGGCCATAAGCCATCGCCGTCGAGGCGCCGAAGACGCTTGCCATGGCCAGGAATTCGCGGCGATCGACCTTACCTGCCCTGGCTTCTTCGGCCATGGCCAGGATGTGATCCGGAACGCGATCGCCATTACTCTTGTAGATTGTCATGACTAACTCCCATTGTTGGCTTTCCGCCGATTAACATTCCGCATCCAGGCCATGATGTCAAAGACGGCTTGGATTGGGAACATGTTAGCGAATGTGCAACTTTGAAAAGGGAGCGGTACGCGCGATAGCGACAGTCTTGACGCAAAATTGCTAGTGCGCCCAGATTTCGCCAAAATCTACCCAAGGCGATTAAACTGAGACATTGGCACGGGTTACGACAGCGCCAGTCCCGGCAATGGTGAGGACCAGCCCCTCAATATTCCTTTTCGTAGAAGATGCCGCCCTTGGCCTCGCCGGCGTCCGTCGCCTCGCCGCGCAACTTGACGCCACGCCCGACATTGAGGTCGATGGTCGCCTTGCCCGAGCCCGGCTTGTCGCCCTTCTGGATGGTCACATAGGTGCGGTCGTTGAGGTATTTGCCGGCCGAGACCGCCGTGCCGCCCTTGTCGTCGGTGGTGACGTCGAGATCGTCGACGCCGATGGCGCTGCGCAGATTCTCCAGCAGCGACGTCGAGCCGCCGACGCCAGCCAGTTGGCCGGCCGCCTCGGCCAGTTGCGCGATCTGCAGCGGCGACAGGTTCGACATGGACCGGCCGAAGATCAATTGCGCCAGCACCTCGTCCTCGGGCAGCGCCGGCACCGAGGAGAAGGTGAATTTCGGATTGGTCGCCTCGCCCGACACCACGATGGTGACCGTGGCGCTGGCCGTCGTCGTGGTCGCCGTCAGGTTGAGATAGGGCACCAGCGAGCCGGAGAAACCGACCGTACCCTCGGTGAAGGTCAGCCGCTTGCCCAGGATCGACAGCCGGCCGCGCTGCAAGGTGAAGGTGCCGACGGCCTGCGGCGACGAGGCCGGGCCGGTCAGCCTGAGCGAGCCGCCCAGTTCGGCATCGACGCCCCTGCCCTGGATGAAGATCTGGTTCGGCGCATTGACGGTGACGTCGAGCGCAAGCCCGCTGCCGCCGCTCTTGCCCGACGTCGTTGCCGGGCGCAGCGCCTTGTCCTGCGCGCTGACGGCGCCAGGCGCGTTCTTGTGCTTGACGTCGAGCGCCGAGAGCGAGCCCGGCAACTTATCCGGAACCGTGATGACGGTTTTGGCGAGATTGGCGGTGCCGGCAATCACCGGTGCCGATACCAGCGGCCCCTTGATCGTCAGGTCGCCGCCGAGATTGGCGGTCACCACGCGTCCGTCCGTATAGCGGCCGTCGGTGAGCTTGATCGACAGGTCGGCCGGAAAACCTTGCGCCGGGTTGATCCCGACCGTGCCGCTGGCCGACAGGCTGCCGCGCGTCGACAATGTTCCGGTCAGCCGGTTGATCCTGGCGACGCCGCCGCCGATCGAGACATCGGCCGCGAGATCGTTGACGGCCAGGCCCGAGCGGGCATCGACCAGCCGCGCGGCAGATGTGCTGACACTGCCGCCGACGACAGGCGACGTCGCCGGGCCGCGCACCTGGACATTGACCGTGGCTGTTCCCGACAGCGACAAGCCCTGCGCGGCAAGCTTCTGGCTGAGCATGCCGAAGGGAACGGCGCCATTGAAGTCGAGCACCAGCGCGGGCGTGCCCGCCGTCGTCACCGTGCCGCCGCCCTTGAGGCCAAGACCGGCGCCATCGCTGACATTGGCGTTGAAAGTCAGCTTGTTGCCGGCAAAGGTACCGGAGGAGGAAACTCCTACCGCGCCGACACCGGCGCCGCGGGTTTGCGACGTCTGCACGCCGGCCGCGTCTATATTGAAGGCTACGGAAGGGCTCGCCGGCGCGCCGGTCACCTTCACCGTGCCGGAAATCGAACCAGCGGCATCGAGACCCGGCGAGAAACCATTGGCGAGCGACATCGGCACCTTCGCCAGCGCCGCATTGATATCGAGCGCCTGCCCGACCTTGCCGGTCACCGTCGCCGTGCCGCCGCCAAGGTTGAGCACCAGCCGGTCCAGCGTCGTCGTGCCGTTGGCGATGCTGACGGTCGAAGCCTGGGCGATGGCCGCCTTGATGCCCTGGACGGTCGCCTGGCCGGAAGCGAGTTCGATGGTGGTCGTGCCATTGGCCACCTTCACACGGCCGGCGGCCTTGGCCGGAATGCCCTTGACCGTGGCGCCACCGGAAAAACCGGTCCAGTCGCGGTCGCGCTTCAGATCGACATCGATGCCGGTGATCACGGTGCCGCCCGATTTGACAGTGTCGGCGCGTATCTTGCCCGAGATCACCGGTGCGGCGAGGTAATTGGCGATCAGCGCATCGATGGAAACCGCCTTCGCCTGGAGATCGCCGCGCGTGATCGAGGTGGTGGCCGCCTTGATGGCGACCTGAGGTGCGGCACCGTTCTTCGTGAAGGCGATCGTGCCGCGCACGTCGCCCTCCGCCTTTTCCAGCGCCAGCGCGGCGAGCGGGCCGATATCGGGCAGGTCGAGCGAGATGGTGCCTTCGGGTACGAACTTGTCGTCCAGCGCCAGATCGCCGGAAATCCGGTTCTTGCCGAGCGACAGGAGCAGGCCGTTGATGGCGCTCTTGCCGTCCGCCGTCGCCAACACCGCGCTGCCTTGCAAGGCCTGTCCCGCGACATTGCCGGCCAGTTGCACGTTCGCGGCCGGGTTGGCGGCATCCGTCTTGCCGGTAGCCGTGAGCTTCAGTCCGGTGATCTCGCGCTCCGCCACCAAAAGCCGATCGCTGTTGACCGTCAGTGACAGATCGGGGGCGATGGCCGGGCCCTGTGCGTTCAGCGCAAAGGCAATGGCGCCCTTGGCGTCCTTCGACAGCGGCGAAATATCGGCAAGGGCGCCGGTGATATCGGCGCCCAGTTTGTTGTCGGCAAGGCTCGCCTGCCCTTGTGCGGTCAGTCCGCCCGAGACCAGCTTCAACCTATCGAGATTGATGCTGCCGTAAGGATCGCGCTTCAGCGTGGCGCTGATCTGCGCGCGCTCGCCAAGCATGCCGCGCGCCGCCGCCGGCAAGGCCGATGACGGGGCATCCGCACTCAGCATCAGGTCGATGGCGCCATCGCGCAACGACACCTGCCCGGCGACCTGGCTATTCAGCGCATCGCTCTTGAGCGAGCCGCTGTCGATGGCGACGCCGTCCGACGTCAGCCGGGCGTTCAGCGCTGCCGTCACCTTGCCGGCGATCAGCGGTGCGATAACGGCATTGTCGAGACCGACCTTGTCCACCGACACCGTGCCTGAAACCGCTCCAGCGCGGTTCTTGAGGTCGAACGCATCCGAGTGCAATGCCAGGACAAGCCCATCCACCTTAGCCGGGTTGGTGGTGATTGACGGCAGGATCGCGGAAACATCCAGGCGGGCTCGCGTGGTCTCGCCCGCCGCCTTCGCCGACAAGGACCGGATCTCGATCTTCACCGGGCTCGCGGCGCTTCCGACCGTCAGCGGCAGGCTCGGTCCCGACGATGTAAGGTCAAGCGCAAAATCGCTGGCGCCGTTCGGATTGATGGTGCCGGAGGCCTGGCCGGAAATCTTGTCGCCGGACAGCGTCGCATGGTCGAGGACGCCGCCGCCGGCCAGGGTGTAGGTGCCGGCCGCATCGACCGCGAGAGGCCCGAGCCCGGCCTGGCGGGTCTGGCTGGTTTCGACGCCTGCAAGCTGTGCGTTGAACCGAACTTCGGGGGCAGCCGGCGTTCCGGTCAACTGCGCAGCGCCGCCGAGCATTCCCACCGCATCGAGCCCGGGGGCAAAATCATTGGCCAGGGCCGCCGGCAGCGCGGAAAACTGTGCGGCGAGATCGAGCGTCTGGCCGGCGCTGCCCGACAGCGTCACCGAACCGCCGCCGACATCGAGCGCCAGCCTCTCGATGCTGGTGGTGCCGTTGGCGATAGTCAGGGTCGAGGGTTCAGCGATTGCCGCCTTGATGCCGCGAACCGTGGCTTCGCCCGAGGCAATCTCGACGCTGGTGGTGCCCCCAGCGATCTTGACCCGGCCGGCAGCGGTCGCCGGAATGTCTGCTATGGTGGCGCCGCCGGTGAAATTGGTCCAGTCGCCGTCGCGCTTCAGGTCGACGCCGATGCCGCTGATCTCGGTGGCGCCCGAGGTGACGCTGTCGGCCTTGATGGTGCCCGAGATCGCCGGCGCCTTGAGATAGTTGGCGATCAGCGCGTTGACGGCGATCGCCTTGGCCGTCACTTCCCCGCGTGCGACCGACGTGCTTTTCGCATCGATGGTGACGGAGGGTGCGTCGCCGTCCTTGGCAAGGAGGATGGTGCCGTTGATGTCGCCGGTCACCGCCTGGCCGGCAAGTGCCGCCAGCTGGTCGATTGCTGGCGCGGCGAGCGTCAGCGTGCCGAGCGGCATGAACTTGTCATCGAGCGCCAGATCGCCGGAAACCTTGTTGTCGCCGAGCGAGACCAGGAAACCGTTGATCGAGCGCTTGCCCTCGCTGGTCACTAGCGCCGCCTTGATATCGAGCGGCTGGTCGTTGACCGCGCCTGTCAGCGAGACGTTGGCCGAGGGGCTTAGTATATCCGCCTTGCCGCTTGCCGTCAGATTGATCGCCTTCACGGTGCGGCCCGAGGCCGTCAGGCTGTCGCTGTTGGCGGAGACGGTGAAATCCGGTGCCGTCCTGGCGCCGCTTGCCGACAGCGCGAAATCGACGCCGCCGGCGACCGGCACGCCGACCATCGGCGACAGCACCGAAACATCGCCCAGCGTGCCCTTGATGTCGGCCTGGATGTCGGTGCCTTGCGCGCTGGCGGTGCCGCTGGCGCTGAGCGAGCCGGAGGTCAACGAGATCGAGTTGGCGGCAAAGGCTCCTTGCGGATCGCGCGTCGCGGCGGCCGAGAACTTCACCCGCTCGCCGAGCACAGAGCTGATCTGCGGCGGCAAGGCGGTCGACACCGCATCGGCATTCATCTTGAGCCGCACCGACAGATCGGCAAGCACCACCGTCATCGTCAGCGAGGCGTTGAGCGCATCGGAGCGCAGCGTGCCCTGCTCGATGGTGATGGCGTCCTTGCTCAGCGATCCGGCGAGGTCGACATCGACCTTGCCGGTGATCAGCGGCTCCAGCGTCGCGATGTCGGTCTTCAGCCCGCCCGCCGTCAGCTTGACGGTAACCGGACCGGCGCGGTTCTGGACGTCGAAGCCGTCGGAATGGATCTGTCCCGAAATATCGTTGAGCTGGGTACCGCCCGCCACCACCGAAGCCAGTGAGGCACCGATATCGACGATCGGCGCCTTGCCGTCGCCGAAGGCGCGGGCGGTGGCGTTCCTGATCGCAATGGTGATCGGTTGCGCCGCACTTCCCACAACGATCTGCACCGGCGCGCTTTTGGCGGCGATTTCGACCGACAGATCGCTGGCGCCGGCGGGGTCGGCGATGCCGGTCGCTGTGCCATGGATGGCGTCGCTTTCGATGCTGGCCCGCTCGACACTGATGCCGCCGGCCGATGTGGCGGTGCCGGCGACGTCGAAGCTGGTCTTGCCGGTAAACAGCGGCCTCAGATTTTCCGGCAGGAAGGGCGCGAACTCGCCGTCGCCCTTGGCCTCGACGTGATTGCCCTTGTCTGTGAGTTGATGACGGCCCGTCAGCTGCGTGACGATCTTGCCGTCGACCATGAATGTGGCGATGCCATTCCAGTTGGCCAGTGGTCCGGTGCCCGAGACCGCTATGTCGACCGGCGGCGTATCGGGCAGCTTGAGCAGATTGGCGATGATGCCGCCCGCCGGCTCCGACGCCTTGAGATCGAGGTCGAGCCTGTTGTCTGCCGGCGCAAAGTGGATCTTGGCGTCGACATTGCCTTGCTTGCCGTCATGGCGGGTGACATTGAGCACCGTCTCGACCGCCAGCGGCGCCGCGTCGGCCTTGAGCATCCCCTTGGCGGCGAGTTCGGCTATGCCGCTGCCGGCCAGTTGCTGGCCAAGCGCGATTTCCGGCAGGTCGATCTCTCGGATGTCGATGGAAACCGGCAGCGTCGCCGTGCCGCCCTGCGCCGGCGGCTGCGTGCCGGCCACCGGCAGGCGTGCCAGTTCGATGCGCTCGGCGGCTATGCGGCCGGCACTGAAGCTTTTCGACAGCAGCGCCAGCGGCGACCAGTCGACGGCGACCTTGCGCGCCACCAGCCAGGCGCCCTGGCGGTCTTCCAGCACCACATGGTCGACGCTGAGCGCGCCAGACCAGATGCCGTCAATGCCACTGACCGTGATCTTGCGGTCGTCGTTCGAAGCGAGCCGCGAAATGATGCCGGCGAGATTGTCGCGTCCGCGCTCGGTCTTGGTCAGGACAACGAGCGCGCCGATCGCGCCCGCGACCACGATCAGCAGCGTGTAGAGGACAATGCGAAGGATGCGCCACACCGTCTTCATGTCAGAACGCCTGCCCGATGCCGGCATAGATGCCGAAATGCGGATCGCCGGGATCGCGGTTGAGCGGCACGGCCGCATCGATGCGCAGTGGCCCGAACGGCGTGACGTAGCGCAGGCCGACACCGGCGCCGACCTTGACGTCGGAGAAGTTGGGAACCGATTTGGTCGACACCGTGCCGGCATCGACGAAGGGCACGATACCGATCGTATCGGTGACGGCTATGCGCATTTCGACCGAGGTCTCGAAGAAGGACAGGCCGCCGATCGGCTGACCGGTGAAGTCTTTCGGGCCGATGCCCTGATAGGCATAGCCGCGCACCGAACCGCCACCACCGGAGTAGAAGCGCCGTTCGGCCGGAACGTTCTGCAGCCCGGCGCCGACGATCGAGCCGACGGCGACGCGCTCGGCCAGCACGAATTTCGAGGCCGTGTCCAGCGACTGATAGGCCGATCCCTCGCCCTTCAGCTTGAGGAAGGCGGCGCCGCTCAAAATGTCGTAGCTCGGCTCGGCATAGGCCAGCACCCGGAAGCCCTTGGTCGGGTTCAGCCTGCTATCCCTGTTGTCATAAACATATTGCAGGGGAACGCTGGCGATGAGGTAGGTGTGCTTGCCGAACGCATCCGTGATCCTGGAATAGTCGAGCGCTACTTCCGCCGAGACCGTCTGCTTCTTGTCGAGTTCGTAGGACAGGCCGGTGCTGCCCTTGACCGAGAAATGGTCATACGCATCCGGATGCTCGAGCACGGTCTTGAAGCTGGCAAAGAACTTCGACGCCGGCCCGATCACGCCGGGTTTCTCGAACATGATGCCGGCATTGTAGTTCAGGTCGGACAGATTGTTGCTGCCGATGCCGCTGATGGCGCCATCAATACGCAGCTTTTCCGCGTGACCAAACAGGTTGCGGTGTCCCCAATAGCCCTCCAGGCCCAGCCCTTCCGTGTTCGAGAAGGTGCCGCCCAGGCCGAAATAGCGCGGCTTGCGCTCGCTGACCTGGACGCCGATCGGGATGTTGCCGTCGGCATCGAGCTTGTCGGCTTCCTTGAAGGTGACGCTGTTGAAGACTTCCAGCGCCAGGAGCCTGTCGCGCGCGTCGCTGATCTCCTGCGGCGAGTACTGCTTGCCGCGCTTCAAGCCCGTCATGTATTCGGTGAAATCGCGGTCGACCTTCTCGGTGCCCTCCACCGTGGTCGCGCCATAGCCGGCGACCGGCCCGGCCGCGACCGTCAGCGTCACGTCCAGCGTCGAGGTGGCATGGTCGGCGACGATCTGCCGGTCGGTGACCTTGGCCAGCGGCCTGCCCTGCTCCTTCAGCGTCCGCACGATCAGCGCCTCGGCCTTGAGCACCGCCCCCGATCCGGCGTCGCCGCCCGATATCAGACCGTAATCGGCGCTCATCAGCCCCGCCGCGTCGCCCTCCAGCCTGATGTTGCCGAGGGTGAATTTCGGGCCGGCGGCGATATTGATCGCCACCGGAATCGGCTGCGGACCCTTGAATTCGGCGTCCGGCGGCAAGTCGTCGAGCGGCTTGCCGTCGATGGTGATGGTGACCACGCCTTCGTAGCGGGCATCAGCGTAGAGGGCGGCGACCAATTGTTCCCTATCGCTGCGCGCCTTGGCCATCAGCCCGAGCGAACCGGAAACCGGCCGATCCTCATCGCCCTTCAGCGCCGAGGCGTTTTCGAGCTTCTTAACCAGATCCTTGTCGGCATCGGGCGCGGTGATGGTCACGGCATAGCGCAGCGGATCGACGATATCGGCGTCCTCGTCGTTGGACGATCCCCACAGCTTGATGCCGAAAAGCTCGAAAGCGGCCGCGGGCCTTGATTCGGCACCCAACGCGGTTGCGCACATCATGGCCAAAAGCAGGGCGCGCGGAAGCACGCGCCCTGGCGCGGTCCCTCCTGACATCTGCTCTTCATGCGCCGGCATTAAGACAACCTAGGTTACAAAACTAAAATTGGAATGAAGTTCTGAAGCGCTCGTAAAGGGGCCACAATCCAATTGTCTGAAATAGGACGGGCTTGGAATTCACACCTTTTGCGTCGCCGCAAGAATGCGTGATCCCCTGTCCTATGGAGGTACTACCGGTCATCGGCCGGAAAGGAAACCGTTGGCAGGCGGAACCCTGCCGCGTCCTGTGTTGACAAGCTTGACTGGAGCTTGAACATGCCTGGACGTCTGCAATTGTCTGGAGGGTGTAATGGCAATGCGCGCGGCTCGTGGTCTGTCGATCCTGATCCTTCTCTTCTTCGCCTGGGCCAATGTCTTGGCCTGGAATGGCGTCGCGCAAGCGGCCGACGCCCGGCGAATCGCAACGACGGACAATTCCGACTATTTCGGCTTTGATCTCAGATCCGACCAGAATGTCACCCTCGACCAGTGCAAGACGACATGCCTTGGCGATCCGGCCTGCCGCGCCTTCACCTACAACACCAAGGCCAAATGGTGCTTTCTCAAATCCGACTACAACCAGCTCAAACCGTTCAACGGCGCGGTCGCCGGCAAGGTCGTCAACATTGACGGCGATCCCGATATCGGCGCGCCGCCGGAACTGACCTTCTTCCCCAACTGGATGGCCGACCAGGCCCAGCAGTACCGCAACAGGCTGCTTGGCCCGGCCTTCGACAAGCCGACCGAAGGCATGGCCGCCCTGATCAACTCGGCCGAACAGGCCGTGCTGGCCGGCAACCACCGCTCCGCCATGCAGAAATACGAGGCCGCGGTCTCGGTGATGCCCGATGATGGCCAGCTCTGGCTCAATCTGGCGCGTGAAGCGCTGGCCGTGCAGCCCGCCGCCAACACCGCCGAAGCGTCGACCTTGCCGATGAACGCCACTTCGGCCGCCTTCAACGCCTATAAGCTGTTACGCACCACCAAGACGCGCGCGGACGTGCTGGCGCTGCTTGGCGCCGGCCTCGACAAGCGCGATCTCTACCGCCCGGCGCTGCAGGCCTATGAGGCGAGCCTTGCACTCGTGACGTCGCCGGCCGTGCAGGCCGACTATGCCGATCTCAAGGCCCGCAAGGGTTTCCGTGTCGTCGACCACAGCGTCGATGCCGACACCAGCGCGCCCCGCATCTGCGCGCAATTCTCCGAGGAACTGGTCAAGACCGGCGTCGACTACGCGCAGTTCGTGACTGTCGACAACGCGCCGCCGAAGGGCGTCGAGGCCAAGGGCAAGCAGATTTGCGTCGAAGGCCTCGAACACGGCCAGCATTACGACGTCACCTTCCGCGCCGGCCTGCCGGCGGCCATCGGCGAAGTGACCGCCGCTCCCGTGGTGCTGTCGATCTATGTGCAGGACCGCGCCCCGTCCGCCCGCTTCACCGGCGACAGCTTCGTGCTGCCGGCCGGCGCGCGCCGCGGCATTCCGGTCGTCACCGTCAACATGAACGCCGCCGAAATGAAGCTCTACCGCATCGGCGACCGCTCGCTGGCGCAGCTTCTGTCGGGCTACCAGTTCCTGCACCAGCTCGACGGCTATGACATTTCCAACATTTCCGAGCAGATGGGCGCGCCGGTCTGGCAGGGCAAGCTCGACATCGTCAACGACCTCAACAAGGAGGTCACCACCTCCTTCCCGGTCGACGAAGCGCTGCCGCAGCGCAAGCCCGGCGTCTATGTGCTGACCGCACGGGCCGTCGACGGCAAGGGCGATGACTACAATTCGCTGGCCACGCAGTGGTTCGTCGTCTCCGACATCGGCCTTTCGACCTATACCGGCCAGGACGGGCTCAATGTCTTTGCCCGTTCGCTGGGCTCGGCCAAGCCGATAGCGGGCGCCGAATTGACACTGGTTGCCCGCAACAACGAGATTCTCGGCACCGCGACATCGGATGCCGACGGCCACGCGGTCTTCAACCCCGGCCTGACGCGCGGCGACGGCGGCATGGTTCCGGCGGTGCTGATGGCCAAGCAGGGCGACAATGATTTCGTCTTCCTCGACATGTCCAAGGCCGGCTTCGACCTGTCGGACCGTGGTGTCACCGGGCGCGCGGCACCCGGCGCGCTCGACGTCTATGCCTGGACCGAACGCGGCATCTACCGCGCCGGCGAGGATGTCCATGTCGCCGCCCTTGCCCGCGATGGCGCCGCCAAGGCGGTCGAGAACCTGCCGCTGACCTTCATCTTCTCGCGTCCCGACGGCGTCGAGGACCGCCGCATCGTCAGCGACGGCGCTTCGGCCGGCGGCCATGCCGTCGACCTGCCGCTCGAACCCAACGCCATGCGCGGCACCTGGTCCGTGTCGATCCACACCGATCCGAAGCAGCCGGCTGTCGCCAGCCAGATGTTCCTGGTCGAGGACTTCGTGCCGGATCGCATCGAATTCGACATGAAGGCCGACAAGCAGGAGATCGAGCGCGGCGAAACCGCCAACATCAACATTGACGGCCGCTTCCTCTACGGCGCGCCGGCGGCGGGCCTGGCGCTGGAAGGCGAACTGACGCTGTCGACGGCACGCGCCTGGGACCGCTTCCCCAACTTCTCCTTCGGCCTCGCCGATGAGCAGTCGGCTGAGCCCACGGTCACGCCGCTGACCAACCTGCCGGTGGTCGGCGATGACGGCAAGGCGACCTTCCCTGTTACCGTCGACCAGTTGCCCTCCACCACCAAGCTGGTCAACGGCAAGGTGACGGTGCGCATGCGCGAAACCGGTGGCCGCGCCATCGAGCGCTCGCTCAACATCGGCATCCGCCCGCAAGGCCATATGATCGGCATCCGTCCGGACTTCGCCGACGATGAAGTGCCGCAGGGCGGCACGGCCAAATTCAGTCTGATCGCGGTCGATCCGGCCGGCAAGCGCGAGGCGCTGAAAGGCGCGCAGTGGGCGCTGGTCAAGGTCGAACGCAATTACCAGTGGTACCGCTCCAACAATTCGTGGAGCTACGAGCCGGTGACCTTCACCAAGTCGATCGCCAATGGCCAGATCGACCTCGGCGCCGATGGCGACGCCACCGTCTCCGTTCCGGTCGATTGGGGCCAGTACCGGCTCGAGGTCGAGACCTCGGACCCCGAAGGTCCCGCGACCAGTTATGAGTTCGACGCCGGCTGGTATGTCGCCTCGACCACCACCGAAACGCCGGACGGCCTGGAAATCGCTCTCGACAAGGACGATTATGCCGCGGGCGAAGTGGCCAGGCTGAAGGTCTCGCCGCATTTTGCCGGCGAGCTTCTGATCAATATCGGTTCCGACAAGCTGTTGAAGACCATCACGGCCACCGTCCCGGCCGGCGGCAGCACCGTCGACATTCCGGTCGGAGACGATTGGGGCGCCGGCGCCTATGTCACGGCCACCCTGTTCCGGCCGGGCGATGCGCAGGAGACGCGCATGCCGGCCCGCGCCATCGGCGTGAAATGGCTGAAGGTAGATCCGGGCGCCAAGAAACTCGCGGTCACGCTGACGCCGCCGGACAAGACGATGCCGCGCCAGCAGCTGTCGATCCCGGTTTCCGTGGCCGGCGTGCAGCCGGGCACCAACGCCTATGTCATGGTCGCCGCCGTCGATGTCGGCATCCTCAACCTGACCAACTACAAGGCGCCCGACCCGGAGAACTGGTTCTTCGGCCAGCGCATGCTGGGCATGGAGATCCGCGACATCTATGGCCGCCTGATCGACGGCTCGCTGGGCACCACCGGCAAGCTCAGGACCGGCGGTGACGGCGCCAACATGCAGGCGCAAGGCAGCCCGCCGACCGAAAAGCTGGTCGCCTTCTTCTCCGGCCCGGTCCAGCTCGACGCCGACGGCAAGGCACGGATCGACTTCGACATCCCGCAGTTCAACGGCACCGTGCGCGTCATGGCCGTCGCCTGGACCAAGGAAGCGGTCGGTCATGCCCAGTCGGATGTCATCGTGCGCGACCCGGTGGTCATCACCGCCGGCCTGCCGCGCTTCCTGGCGCCCGGCGACAATGCCGTGATGCGGCTTGACGTTGCCGACACCGACGGCCCGGCCGGCGACTATGCCTTCTCGATCGACACGACAGGCGACCTGTCGACGGGCGACAAGCCCCTGCCCCAGAAGCTGACGCTCGCCCAGGGCAAGCGCCAGACGCTGACCGTGCCGCTGATCGCCAAGACGCCGGGCAATGCCTCGCTCACCATCAAGCTGGCGCACGCCGACGGCACCAAGGTCGAGCAGACGCTCTACGTGCCGGTGCGCCCGGCGCAACTGCCGGTCACCACGCGCCTTGTGGTCGACCTCAAGGGCAATGGCGGCGCGCTGCGCGTCGACAAGGAACTGCTGGCGGCGAGCCTGCTTGATGGTGCTTCCGTCAGCGTCGGTGTTTCGCAGGCGGCGGCCTTCGACGTGCCCTCGCTCCTGATGACGCTCGACCGCTACCCATATGGTTGCGCCGAGCAGACCACCAGCCGTGCCATGCCGCTTCTCTATGTCAACGAGATGGCCACGGGCGTCGGCATGGAAAGCGACTCCGACCTGCATGGCCGTATCCAGGATGCCATCTACAAGGTGCTGAGCTACCAGTCCTCGAGCGGCAGCTTCGGCCTGTGGGGCCCGGGCTCCGGCGATCTGTGGCTCGACGCCTATGTCAGCGAGTTCCTGACCAGGGCGCGCGAGCAGAAATACGACGTGCCGGCTCTGGCCATGAACCAGGCGCTGAGCAATCTGCAGAACTCGCTCGGCTACGATCAGAGCGTACAGGACCGCGGCAGCGAGATCGCCTACGCCCTCTACGTCCTGGCCCGCAACAAGAAGGCCTCGATCGGCGATCTGCGCTACTATGCCGACACCCAGCTCGAAGCCTTCTCAAGCCCGATGGCCGTTGCCCAGCTGGCGGCGAGCCTTGCGCTCTATGGCGACACCCAGCGCTCGGAGGCGACCTTCAAGACCGCGCTGCAGCTCGCCAAATCGAGCACCGACTACGACTGGTACCGCTCCGACTACGGCTCGGCGCTGCGTGACGGCGCGGCAATGCTGTCGCTGGCGGCGGAATCGAAACCGGTGTCGTCGACCGTGCCGGAGCTGATCAAGCTGGTGACCCGGCAACGCGCCGAAGTGCGCTGGACCAGCACCCAGGACGATTCCTGGATGCTGCTGGCGGCCCGCGCGCTGAAGGAAGGCAATGATTCGATCACGCTCTCCGTCAATGGCGCGCCGCATTCGGGTGGCTATTCCAACCAGGTCAACGGCTCCGAACTGGTCGACAGCCCGCTCGAAATCGCCAACACCGGCAAGACCCCGCTGCAAGCCGTCGTCACCACCGTGGCGTCGCCGATCCAGCCACTGCCGGCCGGCGGTGACGGCTTCACCATCAGCCGCACCTACTACAAGCTCGACGGCACCGAAGCCAATGTGACGGAGGCAATCCAGAACGAACGCTATGTCGTCGTGCTCAAGGTCACCGAGCAGAACAGCTGGCCGTCGCGCCTCCTGGTCACCGACCTGTTGCCGGCCGGCTTCGAGATCGACAATCCCGGCCTGGTCTCCAGCGCGCAATTGACGAACTTCTCCTGGCTGGCGCAGACCGACGCCGCTCATCTCGAATTCCGCGACGACCGTTTCGTCGCGGCGTTCAACCCGGCCGACGGCGATCACGACCACAATCTGACCCTCGCCTATGTCGTGCGCGCGGTGACACCGGGCACCTATGCCCATCCGGCGGCAACCGTGGAAGACATGTACCGGCCGCAATACTCGGCCCGCACCGCCACCGGCATGATGGAAATCAAGGCGCCGTAAGGTGCCTATTGTGGCGATCATGCAAATGGCGATGGCGCTAATGACAGCTTTCTTCTCCCCGTCACTATACGGGGAGGTGAGCCCTGGTCCGCGCAGCCGACGAAAAGCCAATTGCTTGGCTTTTCGAGCGGCGAACGCCCGAAGGGCCGTCGTGCCGGCAGGCGGATGAGGGGCGGCGCCATGCTCTCGCAAAAAATGCTCCGTCGCGCAGCGATCGCCGCAGCTTCCTGCGCCGGCATTCTCGCGGTGTCCGTCGCCACCCTCTGGGAACTCGACCGCGCCTTCCCGCCGCCGCTGCCGGCTGAACTCACGGTCTCGACCGAAGTCCAGGACCGCGATGGCCAGCTGTTGCGCGCCTTCGCCACGCCGGACGGCTACTGGCGGCTCGAAACCCGGCTCGACCAGGTCGACAAGCAGTTCGTCGACATGCTGGTCACCTATGAGGACAAACGCTTCTGGGACCATCAGGGCGTCGACGTGCTGGCGCTTTGCCGCGCGGCCGGCCAGTTCGCCGCCAGCGGCCACATCGTCTCCGGCGGCTCGACCCTGTCGATGCAGCTGGCCCGCCTGATCGAGCCGCGCGAAAGCCGCAGCCTCGGCTCCAAGATCAAGCAGATGCTGCGCGCCATCCAGATCGAGCGGCGGCTCTCCAAGCGCGAGATCCTCGAACGCTATCTGACGCTGGCGCCCTATGGCGGCAACCTCGAAGGCGTGCGCGCCGCCTCGCTTGCCTATTTCGGCAAAGAGCCGAAGCGGCTCACCGTCTCGGAAGCCGCCCTGCTCGTCGCCTTGCCCCAATTGCCGGAGAAGCGCCGGCCCGACCGCAACTTGGCAATCGCCCACGCCGCCCGTGACCGCGTGCTGACCCGCATGGTCTCCTCCGGCCTGATCGGCGAACGCGAGGCGGCGCGCGCCGCCCTTGACGACGTGTCGGGCCTGCGCCGCACCTTGCCGGCGCTTGCTCCGCACGCCGCCTATGCGATGCTGCCCAGGGCCGTTCCAGGCCAGCCGCTCAAGCTGACCATCCGCAAGAGCGTCCAGGAAGGACTGGAACAGGTGGCCAGGGACGCCGCGACCAAGCTCGGACCGCGCCTGTCCGTCGCCATGGTGCTGGCCGATTCCCGCACCGGCGACATTCTGGGCGAAGTCGGCTCGGCCAATTTCTTCGATGCCAGCCGCTCCGGCTGGATCGACATGACCAAGATCGTGCGCTCGCCCGGCTCGACGCTGAAACCGTTCATCTATGGCCTCGCCTTCGAACAGGGGCTGGTGGCGCAGGAAACGCTGATCGAGGACAGCCCGGTCGATTTCGGCGGCTATCGGCCCAAGAATTTCGACATGGGCTACCAGGGCGACGTCAGCGTCCGCCAGGCATTGCAATTGTCGCTCAACGTGCCGGCGATCCGCGTGCTCGATGCGGTCGGTCCGGCGCGGCTGACGGCGCGGTTCCGCCAGGCCGGCGTCAACCCGATCCTGCCGGTCAACGAGGCGCCGGGCCTGGCCATCGGCCTCGGCGGCGTTGGCGTCACGCTGCGCGATCTCGTCCAGCTCTATACGGGGCTCGCCAATGGCGGCAAGACGCACACGCTGCATGACGGCACGGAGCCGGCCCATGCCGAGCGCACCACCGCCACCATCCTCAACGACCAGGCGAACTGGCAGATCATCGACATCTTGTCGGGGGTCAAGCCACCCGAAGGCTCATTGCAGCGCGGCATCGCCTACAAGACCGGCACCTCCTACGGCTACCGCGACGCCTGGTCGGTCGGCTTCGACGGCCGCTACGTGCTCGGCGTTTGGGTCGGTCGCCCCGACGCCAGCGCCGTGCCGGGCCTTTCCGGCTATGTCTCGGCCGCTCCCATCCTGTTCGAGGGCTTTGTCCGTTCCGGCCTTGCCACCGTGCCGCTGCCGGGCAAGCCGCCCGGCGCCTTCACCCCCAAGCGCGAGGAGTTGCCGGTGACGCTCGCCCGCTTCGGCGCCGGCGCCGATGGCCTGGTGCAGGCGACGCCGACCGAGCCCGCGCCGACGATCATCTTCCCGCCGGACGGCGCCCGCGTCGACCTCGCCACGAATTCCGCCGACGCCACGCCGCTGGTGCTCAAGCTGCAAGGTGGCCGTGCGCCGTTCCGCTGGCTTGCGAACGGCAAACCGCTGGTTGGCATCGACCGCCGCCGCACCGCGACCTGGCAACCGGACGGCGCCGGTTACTCGACGCTGACCGTCATCGACGCGGCCGGACGAGCGGCCAGCGTGAAAGTGTTCGTTGAATAGAGTGCGCCAGGCGATTCTGGGCGTTGGCTTTTACGCGCTGACGGTTGTCGCTTCCGTTCTGCCCGCACATGCCGATGCCCTCCCCGCCGGCTTCGTCCGCCTCGCCGATATCGCCCCGTCCATCCGCCAGGACATCCGCTACGCCGGCGCGGACAATTTCCTGCACCGCAAGGTGACCGGCTACGACGCACCGCTCTGCATTCTCACCTTGCAGGCGGCGCAAGCTCTTGCCGGCGTCCAGCAGGCAATCGCCGCTCGAGGCCTGACGCTGGTCGTCTTCGACTGCTACCGCCCTGCCCGCGCCGTGGCCGACATGGGCGACTGGACGCGACAAGGCGGGCCGCCCGATCCGCAATGGTATCCCGGGGTTCGGCGTGGCGACCTCATCGCCAAGGGTTATGTTGGTGAACTGTCGACCCATTCGCGCGCCTCGACCGTCGATGTCGCGATCGCGCGGGCCGACGGCCCATCCGTCGCCAAACCCGCTTGCGGCGCCGTCGATGCCGATACGCTCGATTTCGGCAGCGGTTTCGACTGTTTCGACCCGATGAGCGAGACGGCGCATCGCCCGCTCGGCAATGAAGCGACAGCAAACCGCAAGCTGCTCGTCGAGGCCATGCGTGCCGGCGGTTTCAAGAACTACGCGCGCGAATGGTGGCACTATACGCTCCGGCATGAGCCCTTTCCCACCCAGCGCTTCGATTTCCCGGTGAGCGCCGAGTGATTTGCCGGAGGCCTTGCCTCGGCACCGCGCATGCCTAGATAGGACCTCGAATCCGCGCCGAGCGCCGGCGAGGAAAATATTTCCCCATGCGGCGGAAGATCGTCGAAGATTTTCTTCAGGAGGACAAAAAAGGCAACATTCGATGCATCTAATTTCTATCAATTCGCTAGATTTGGCCCGAGTTCAACGGAGGCAGAAATGACCAAACCTCATTTCCGGAAACTGCTCGGCGCACTGGTCGCCACATCTGTCCAGTTCGGCACGCTCGGTTTCGCGTTTGCCGACACCACCATCCTCAACGTGTCCTACGATCCGACGCGTGAACTCTACAAGGCCTATGACGAGGCCTTCGCCGCCCACTGGAAAGCCGAGACCGGCGAGGCGATCACCATCCAGCAATCGCATGGCGGATCGGGTGCCCAGGCCCGCGCCGTGATCGACGGCCTCGATGCCGATGTGGTGACGCTGGCGCTCGAGGGCGACATCAACGCAATCGTCTCCAAATCGAAGAAGATCAATCCGGACTGGCGCAAGAAATTCGAAAACAATTCAGCGCCTTACACCTCGACCATCATCTTCCTGGTCCGCAAGGGCAATCCCAAGGGCATCCATGACTGGAGCGACCTGGTCAAGGACGGCACCCAGGTGATCACGCCCAATCCGAAGACCTCCGGTGGCGCCCGCTGGAACTATCTGGCTGCCTGGGCTTACGCCAACGCCCATGACGGCGGCGACGAAGTCAAGACCAAGGAATTCGTCGGCAAACTCTACGCCAATGCCCCGGTTCTCGACACCGGCGCGCGCGGCTCGACCGTTACCTTCGCGCAAAAGGGCATCGGCGACGTGCTGATCGGCTGGGAAAACGACGCCTATCTGGCGCTCGACGAATTTGGTGCCGACAATTTCGATATCGTCTATCCGCCGACATCGATCCTGGCCGAGCCGCCGGTGGCGATCGTCGACGCCAACGTCGATGCCAAGGGCACGCGCAAGGTGGCGGAAGCCTATCTCGGCTGGCTCTATTCCAAGGAAGGCCAGACGATCATCGCCAAGAACCACTATCGTCCGGCCAAGCCCGAACTGGTGGCGCCGGCGGATCTGCCCAAGACCCCCGACATCAAGCTGATCTCCATCGACGATCCGCTTTTCGGCGGCTGGAAGAAGGCGCAGCCTTATCATTTCGGCGATGGTGGTATATTCGACCAGATCTACAAGCCGGCCCAGTGAGGTTGGGCAGAGCCCGAAGAAGCGGTGTGAATGCGCTTCTTCAGCGACAATCTGGTTGAGCAAGAAGGGACGATCCAGAACTCCATGACGACAGCACCCGCTCAGGCGGGGTGGCGATTCAGGCAGCCGAGTGTCATTCCGGGTTTCGGATTGACCCTCGGCTTCTCGCTTGCCTACCTCACCCTCATCATCCTCATTCCGCTGTCCGGGCTGATCTGGCGCTCGGCCTCGCTCGGCTGGGCTGAATTCTGGGCGATCGCCAGCGACCGCCGCACCATCAATGCGCTGGAAATCAGCTTCGGCACCGCCTTCCTCGCCGCGGCCGTCAACGTCGTCTTCGGCACGCTGGTCGCCTGGGTCCTGGTGCGCTACCGCTTTCCCGGCCGCCGCATCGTCGACGCCATGGTCGACCTGCCCTTCGCCCTGCCGACCGCGGTCGCCGGCATTGCGCTCACCACGCTCTATGCGCCGAATGGCTGGATCGGCAAATTGCTGATGCCGCTCGGCGTCAAGGTCGCCTACACGCCGCTCGGCATCGTCGTGGCACTGGTCTTCATCGGCCTGCCCTTCGTCGTGCGCACGGTGCAGCCGATCATGGAGGAGATCGACAAGGAGGTGGAGGAAGCCGCCGCCACTCTTGGCGCCAGCCGCTTCCAGATCATCACCCGCGTGCTGTTTCCGGGCCTGGCGCCGGCCATCATCACCGGCTTCTCGCTGGCCTTCGCGCGCGGCGTCGGCGAATACGGCTCGGTCATCTTCATTGCCGGCAACCTGCCCTACAAATCCGAGATCGCACCGCTGCTGATCGTCATCCGGCTGGAGGAATACAACTATCCGGCGGCGACCGCGATCGCTGCGATCATGCTGGCTCTGTCGTTCGTCATGCTTCTGGTCGTCAATCTCGTGCAGACATGGAGCCGCAAGCGCTATGGCTGATCCCGAAATCAAATCCTACGAACCCTACCATGAGAGCCGCTCGGCGGCGGTGACCGAAAGCCGTCCCGCGCAAGCCGTGCTGATGGCGATTGCTTTTGTCTTCCTCGGCGTCTTCCTGCTTTTGCCGCTGATCATCGTCTTCCACGAGGCGCTGGCGAAAGGCATCAGTGCCTATACTCAGGCATTAAGCGAGCCGGACGCAGGCTCGGCCATCCGTCTGACGCTGCTTGTCGCAGTGATCTCTGTGCCGCTCAATGTCGTCTTCGGCATCTCCGCCGCCTGGGCCATCGCCAAGTTCGAGTTCAAGGGCAAGGCGTTTCTCACCACGCTGATCGACCTGCCCTTCTCGGTCTCGCCGGTCATCTCGGGCTTGGTCTATGTGCTGCTGTTCGGCGCGCAAGGGTTGCTCGGTGAGTGGCTGAAGGCACATGGCATCCAGATCCTGTTCGCCGTGCCTGGCATTGTGCTGGCCACCGTCTTCGTCACCTTCCCCTTCGTCGCCCGCGAACTGATCCCGCTGATGCAGGAACAGGGCAATGGCGACGAGGAGGCCGCCCTTTCGCTCGGCGCCAATGGCTGGCAGACCTTCTGGTATGTCACGTTGCCCAACGTCAAATGGGGCCTGCTCTACGGCGTACTGCTTTGCAACGCGCGCGCCATGGGCGAATTCGGCGCGGTGTCGGTGGTGTCGGGCCATATCAGGGGCCTGACCAACACCATGCCGCTGCATGTCGAAATCCTCTACAACGAGTACAATGCCGTCGGCGCCTTTGCCGTCGCTTCACTGCTTGCCGGGCTGGCGCTGGTCACGCTGGTCTTGAAAACACTGCTCGAGATGCGCTACGGCGCCGAACTCGCCGCGACGCGCGGACACTGACTAAATGCATGTCGCCCAAAAGCGGGAGCCGGTTTCGGGACAACGACATGCATCAACTACAAAGGGATTTGTATGGAAGTTCGCGTTGCCAACGTGCGCAAGGAGTTCGAGCGGTTTCCGGCGCTCCATGACGTGTCGCTCGACATCAAGTCGGGTGAACTGATCGCCTTGCTGGGACCGTCCGGCTCCGGCAAGACGACGCTGCTCAGGCTGATCGCCGGGCTGGAACGGCCGACGCGCGGCAAGATCTTCTTCGGCGACGAGGATGCTTCGCAGAAGTCGATCCAGGAGCGCAATGTCGGCTTCGTCTTCCAGCACTATGCGCTCTTCCGGCACATGACGGTGGCCGACAATATCGGCTTCGGCCTGAAAGTCCGGCACGGATCCTCGCGGCCACCGGCGCAGGAAATCCGCCGCCGCGCCTCCGAGCTTCTCGACCTCGTCCAGCTTTCGGGGCTGGAAAAGCGCTATCCGGCACAGCTCTCCGGCGGCCAGCGCCAGCGTGTCGCGCTGGCGCGTGCCATGGCGATCGAACCCAAGGTGCTTTTGCTCGACGAGCCGTTCGGCGCGCTCGATGCGCAGGTGCGCCGCGAACTGCGCCGCTGGCTGCGCGAGATCCATGACCGCACCGGCCACACCACCGTCTTCGTCACCCACGACCAGGAAGAGGCGCTGGAACTTGCCGACCGCGTCGTGGTGATGAGCCAAGGCCGCATAGAACAGCTCGGCACCGCCGACGACATCTACGACACGCCGAACTCGCCCTTCGTGTACGGCTTCATCGGCGAATCGAGCTCGCTTCCCGTCAAGGTCGAGAATGGCGAGATCTGGCTCGCCGACCGCCCGATCGGCCTGTCGGCGCCGCACGCGCCCGAGGGCGAGGCGACGCTGTATTTTCGCCCGCACGATGTCGAACTGCTCGACGGCTGCAGCGGCTGCATCGCCGGCACGGTCGCAGCCAGCCGCCGCGTCGCCGGCACCCGGCGCGTCGAACTCGAAATCGGCGGCGAGCGCCAGCGGGTCGAGATCGAACTGCCAGTCGGCCATCCCGCGGCGCAGAAGAGCCGGGTGGCGTTCCGCCCGGGGCGCTGGAAGCTGTTTCCGGCCGCCTAGTACTACAGTTGCAGATGCTCTCTTTTCTTGTAGTGGGCGATCATGGCTTGGGCCTGATGTTTTCGTCGCCATAGCGACCAAGCGAAT